>JAFTPZ010000057.1 GCA_017463025.1 Clostridia bacterium | reverse complement strand
TTTTATATTTTATTTTGTTTGGGGAGTTCGTGTCTTGTCAGTTTGGGAAAAACGCAGTTTTGCAGCAGTAAATCTTGACACTAAAATCCAGCCCTACTCAAATGCTAAACCCCCGATAAACTCGGGGGTTTAGGCTTGGTGTAGTAGATGTCATCACCAATTATGGAGCAGGTGACGAGAGTCGAACTCGCCGGAAGCAGCTTGGGAAGCTGCCGCCATACCGCTAGGCGACACCTGCTTGCGTATCTTTCAGCTTTCTTATTATACCCGTTTTTGGGGTAAATGTCAACGATTTTTTCTCGACTTTTTATATAAACTCAAAAAAGTTTCAACTCAAAGCTACACTCTTACATTCTCTGCATTTGCCGTGGAACTCCACCGCGTAACCCTCTACTTCAAATCCGTTGCAAGTACTCGCACGTAAACCCTCGCTCGGCAAGCCCTGTACCTCAACGTCCGAAAGCTTACCGCACAGCACGCACCGCGCATGACAATGCGGATATACGTTATAATCGTACCGCACTTCGCTCCCTGCCATACGCAATTCGATCGCCTTGCCTGCCGTCGCAAAACCGCCCAGCACACGGAACACCGTCGCGCGCGAAACCTTTGGGAACAGGTCGTGTACGTAGCCGTATACCTCCGTCGCCGTCGGATGATCGAGCGTTTTCAACGCGTCGTATATGATCTGCTTTTGTTTCGTCTGCCTCTCCTGCATTTTCCTCTCCTTAATGGGATTGAATATCGATTATATTATACCATAACTTTTGAGATTCGTCAAGGGTTTTTACAAAAAAATTTTCTTACAAAAAAAGGCAGCCCCTTGCGTAAGCTTACGCAAGGGGCTTGTGATTCCGTTTTAACCCACGTTTTTCACGTTTACGATAGAGATTTCCCTACCGTCGTTCGCGTCGGTGTAGATAAAATATTTTTCTTCGCCATAGGAGCAGAGGAACTCATACGCCGCGCGTTCGCCGCGAGCCGTTTGCACCACCGCAAGACGGGCAGACTCCACTTCCAACCCCTCGTGCAATTTTTCACGCGCCTCGGCAAGCGAAATGCTGACGCTCGGTTCTTCTCTGTCTTTATGATGCCGCAAATATTTCGTCGCGTCCATACCCGTTACGATACCGCGCGTACGACAAACCTTTACTTTTACCGTGTCGGGATAGAATACTACGTCGTCATCCTCATACACGAACGTGAAGTCGGCGTCCGTACCGTTATCGCGTACGCGCACTGCTTCCATATCGTCGTAACCGAGCTTTTCGAGGAACTCTTCCGCGATCATCTTCGCGTTGTCGTAATCGAACGTTTCCTCGTTACAATCCTCGAAGTAGTCAAACCGCAGAAGATCGCCGTTTTTGTAATCGATCTCCGCGAACAGGAGCGTACCGTTATCGTCGTAGCCCTGCACGTTATACGCGCCGTAGCCGCGAGCGACCGTTTCCCCTACGCATTGAAATTCGGTGATCTTATAATCGGCGAAATAGATCGTACAAAGGTCCTCGGCTTTGGAGGGATCGATCTTCGCCTCGCCGTTATCGTCGGGCATAGGCGCTTGGGCGTTTTTCCCTTTATTTCCCATGTCCATTTTCTCTTTGATATTCCCGACCAGACCGTTTTCATCCAGCGTCATTTTTTCCAGTTTATCGAGCATATCCGCGATCATACCCGTACCCTTTTTCACGTAATCGACCAAATCGTTATCCGTCATTTCCGAAGCGAGTTTTTCAAGCTCCGCTCTCACGCCGTGATTGACTTCGTATAAACGTTGCAACGTCGCTTGATCCTGCTCGCTTAAACTCTCGCCGTCGCGGAGTTTGGCAAGCATACGCTCGCAAGTCGCGCCCACGCGGTTCAAAAACGTCGTTACGTTTCTGTCCGCCTCCGCGGTGATGGGCATTTTTTCAAGGTCAAGCTCGGCAAGTCGCGCCTGCACCAAAAGGTCGGTGAGTATCCGTCCCTGTTGTTCGGGCGTTGCAGAAATACGCACCCTGTCCAAATCGTTATCCACGTTTTCCATAATACCGATCAGCTCGTAAGTGGTACTGCGGTGGTTAGACGCCACGCCCTGTTTGGTTTCGCGCATATCGATCGCGCCGAGCGTTACCGCCGTCGTCAAGCCGAGCGTTACCGCGCCAAGTGCGATAACTGCCGCAAGCCAGCCGCCGTAGCCTTTCTGACGGTTCGAGCCGCGTTCCTTTTTCTCGTTGTTGCGTTTGGATTTTACGCGAGAACGTTGTTGCGAACGGTTCGCCTTTTTATGCGCGCGTTCGCGGATCTTTGCGTCCTTTTCCTCCTTACGCTTTTCCTGCAACGCCTTTCTTTCCGCAGCGCGTTTTTCTTGCAGAGCCTTTCTTTCCGCAGCGCGTTTTTCCTGCAAGGCTTTTTTCGCCGCTATACGTTCTTTACGCTTTTTTTGTTTCGCCGCCGCCTTTTCCTTTTTCGCTTTGGCTTTTTCTTCCGCGCGGCGCTTTTGCTCCTCTTTCTTTTTCAAAGCCGCCTCCACGCGCGCTTTTGCCGCCGCGCTTTCCTGTTTCGCCTTTACGCTTACGCTCTCTTTCTGCGTTTTTTGTTCGCCGCCGAGCTTGGTCGCGTTTTTGGGCGTACTTTTCTCCGTCTTTTTCACTTCTTTTTCTACGGTTTCCACCTTTTCCGCACCCGAAGATACGTTCGTCGCGATTTCCGTTTTCTTTTCTTTCTTCATCTCATTCCCTCCTTATATAGCAAAGACGTGCTTGCCGATCACGGTAACGGTTTGCCGATCGAAGATCCAAGCGCTGGTCGCCACCGCAGGGTTATAATAATAGATCGCGCCGCCCGTGGGATCCCAACCGTTGATCGCGTCGCGCGCGGCTTTCATCGCCGTTTCGTTGGGCGTGAGGTTGATCTGACCGTCCGTAACCGCCGTAAACGCGTGCTTTTGATACACCACGCCCGAAATCGTGTTCGGGAACGCCGAATGACGCACGCGGTTCAACACCACCGCGCCGATCGCTACTTGCCCCGTATACGGTTCTCCTCTGCCCTCGGCATAGATGGTTTTGGCAAGCAGATATACGTCCGAACTCGAAAAACCGTTCGTGCCGCCCGTTTGCGTGGTCGAGCCGGAATTGACGAGCAGATTATACGAATCGGTCATACCGAGCGCCTTATACGTCGCCTTTCCGACCACGCCGTCCGCGGTAAGACCGTTCTTTTTCTGGAACGCGATCACCGCCGAACGCGTACCTGCGCCGAATACGCCGTCCACACTACCGTTATAATATCCCCAAAGTTTTAAGCGGCGTTGTACTTCTTTCACCTCGCCGCCCTTCGAGCCTTGACGGAGTACCGCAACGCTGATCGCCTGCTCCGTTTGCATTTGGGGAGCAACCGAAGCCTTGATCGAACCGCCTACGCCGACCGCTACGGGCAGGGCGAGCGTGATCGCGAGCGCCGCCGTCAAAACACCTTTTTTGATTGACTTTTTCATACTCTTTCCTCCTGTATGTAAATTCCTCTCCCGCCATTCTGAACGTAGTGAAAAATGACAAAGCGATAGCAAGTATATCGCCCATTCACTCTCCCGTCCTCCAACGCTCGATAATTTCCGCGATCTTACTTTTATACACGACGTTCTCGCCGCTTTGCGCCGCAAAACACAGGGGCGGATAGACCACGCACCACCAGTTATCCCCTTTCCCCTCGCCCAGCTCGATAATGAGCGCGGTATATTCGCCTGCCGGCAGGGTATACCCATCGTAAACGCGCGTAGGAAAGGTTTCCCTTTTTACACTCGCTTTCGCTCCGTAAGCAAAACCGTTTTCAGAAAGTACCTGCTCGGCTACGCACTCGATCGTCAAAAGACGCTCCTTTATCCCTTGCATCGCCTCGTCTTTCGTTTCGTAATCGGCAACGAGAGGGGTGAGGTAGTCTACGATCTCGTCGCGAACGAGGTATTTTACCGCTTGCGCATTACTTTCGTTGGAATCGGCGCGGATATGGATACGCAGATACCCGTTCGTTTCGGACGAGCCGCCGAGGACGCCCGAAAAACCGAGCGCCGTTAAACTTATTATGATTGACAATAAAAAAATTATGCAAACCTTTTTCATAAAAAAATAACCTCCGTGATTTTCCACACGGAAGTTATTGACAGAATCTTATGAAATTATACCTTTTTATCACTCCATTTATGCTCGTGCAATTCCCCCTCCTCCAAAAGGTCGGGATAATCGTTCTGACGGAGCGCTTCGTAGAGCGCGATCGCCGCGGAATTGCTCAAATTGAGCGAGCGCGCCTTTTCGAACATGGGAATACGCAAACAAAACTCCTCGTTTTCCATAAGCAATTCTTCGGGCAACCCTTTCGTTTCCTTGCCGAATACGAGGAAATCCCCGTCGCGGAATTGCACGTCGCTGTGTTTGTTTCTCGCTTTCGTCGTGAAATAGAAAAAGCGTGCGTTCGGGTTTTGCGCGCGCAACTGTTCGAACGAATCGTAATAGAAAACGTCCACGAGATACCAGTAATCCAAACCAGCGCGTTTGAGGTATTTGTCGGTAACTTCAAAACCGAGCGGACGGATCATATGTAGCCTTGTGCCCGTGGCGGCGCACGTGCGCGCGATATTGCCTGCGTTTTGGGGTATTTCTGGTTCTACGAGTACGATATTAAACATAATTGCCTCCTGTATCCTTATATATTGTACTCGCGAAAGAGGGTTTTGGCAAGCGTTTTACCTGCATTTCCCAAAAACCGCGCCGTATAAACGAAACTTTTTTCACGCATACTGCCATCAAAAGGCAACGCCTTTGATCAGGAGTTTTATTTATGCAATTTGAAAACACGGAAACTTTTAAGAACCTTGCCCGTTCTTTCGCGGGCGAATGTCAGGCAGGTATGCGGTATCAAATGATCGCAAAGCTTGCTATGCAGGAAAAGTTGAAAACGCTTGCGGACGCGGTGCGCACGATCGCCAAAAACGAAACGGTACACGCCACGCAATTTTTCAACAAGATCATCGAGAAAACGGGCAGTCGCGATAATATCGAATTTGACGCGGGCTATCCTTTTCACGCAGGCACGCTCGTCGAGGGCTTGAAATTCGCATCGACGGACGAGAAGAACGAATCGGAGGATATCTACCCCACTTTCGCCGCAACCGCGCAAAAGGAAGGGTTTGAAGATATCGCCGCGTTGTATAGAATGGTGGCGGAAGTCGAACGGCAACACAAGATCGTCTTTCAATATCTTTGCGAAGCGGTGAAAAACGGAACGCTGTACAAATGCGATAAGCCTATTCTTTGGATTTGCAGCGAATGCGGCTATATGCACGTCGCGGAAGAGGCGTGGAAGGTTTGTCCGCTTTGTAAAGCGGAACAGGGTTACGTCGATTTGCATCTACCTTTCGAGGGTGTTCGGGAATAACCCGAACGCGAAAATACCCGACCGACTCGGCGTTGACTTTTCCATTTTTATATTATAAAGGAGATTTTTTAAGTTATGAAAAACAATCAGAACAACCAGAACAACCAAAACCAGAAAGCAAAAAATTGCGGTAGCAAAAACTGCGGCAATAAGAACTGCGGCAACAACAAAAACGGTGAAAACCATTCTTACAACCATGGCGGCAACAACGACTAAAAAACGTTCTCAAACAACGCCTGCCCCTACCAAACGCGCTTTGGAGCTGTTTCCCGATCCGTCCGAAACGGACGTGAACGGTAGCTATACGGGCAGACCGAAAAACAAACGGGAAGTCCCCGTTCAAGACGCGGACGACTTATAAAAACAGAATAAAAACCGACCGCCTACGGCATATCAAAGCCGTAGGCGGTTGTTTATTTAGAAATCTTCGTCGTCATCGTCCTCGTCGTCATCGTCCTCGTCGTCGAGATCGTAGTAATCGTCGGGGGAAACGTATTCGAAGTCGTCGGTATCTTCGCTCGTTTCCTCTTCCTCCTCCTCTTCCTCCTCGTCGTCCTCGAATTCGGAATCGGGAATACCGAGATCCATTTCTTCGTCCTCGTCGTCAAGATAACTTCTCCACGACGCGTCCTCCGTGTCCTCGTCCTCGTCGAGCGTTTCATCCTCGTAGTCGGCTTTCTTTTTGCACTCCTCGCACATCTTTTCGCCGTACTGCATATAGTTCTCGCCGCAGATCGGACAAAGCTCCGTTTCTTCGATCGCCTCTTCCGCCTCGAAATCGTCGGTAAAGGTCTTTTCCCCACTCAATTCTTTGACGCATACCTCGCAATATTCCTGCTCGTCTGCGTCGATAAAATTCAGTTCACATCTGGGGCATAATACGTAATTTGCCATAATACTCTTTTCCCTCGTTTTCGGCTGTTTGCCGTTCAATATTATATTTTGCTATATTATATTAAGAATTATCGATTTTGTAAACCGTTTTTAAGCCCTTTTTCAAGATTTATAAAAAATTTTTTCAAATTTTCAAAAAAGAAAGTCGTTCCCTCTCTTGGGAACGACTTTACTCGCCTTTATTCGTCTTTTTTCTCTTCCGAATCCGCCGACTCTGCCGACTCTTCCGTTTCGGTCGTTTCGGTCGTTTCGACAACTTCCGTAGTTTCTTCCGTCGTTTCGGTTGCTTCCGTTGCTTCGTCTGCGTATACGTCGATAGATTTATCGTCGGTGGTATCAATCTGCTTACGCTTATACGCGTTCACCGTTTCTTCCGCCGCTTTCGCTTTTGCTTTTTTCTTGGCAAGTACGATACAAAGAGGAACGGTTACCGCCGCCGCAACGACGAGTACGCTACCTACGACAATGAGCACGATCGCCCAAGTTTCCAAGCCGGTATCTTCCTCTTCTTCCTCTTCCTCCGAGCGCAAGCTGTTCACCCACGCCTCGTCGATCGCCTCGATATCGTCCTCCGTCATCTTACCGACAAGGTCGAAGAAATAGTTTTCCTTTTCCAGCTTATCCGTCGTGGCAGAGAATTTATCCACAAATTCTTGGAAATATTTCTGTTCGGAGTCTTCGTCGTACAGATCTTTCACCGCGTCGTACGCCGTCGTTTTGCCCGTACGGAAATAGTAAGTCATCACGTCTTGCAATTCCGTGTTATCCGAATATTCGTCGATCGCCTCTTGCACCGCCTCGTACTTTTCGTTGATCGCTTTGATCTCCGCTTGCGTTTGCGGAAGATTTGCCGCGTAGATATAATTATAGGAAACGGATCCGAACGCTTGCTCGTTGGAATACAACACTTTCGTACCGAAAATTTCCGGCTTGTACCAAGAGGAATTCCACTGTATACCCGCAAGCGTCATCGGCTGATACTCCGTCTTTTCGTCCTGCAACAACACGTTGTAATCCTGCGCGCTGCCTTTGACGTTGATTCTCGTAAGGTCGTTGCCGTTGCCCTCCGTATTCGCTTTATAGTAATAGAGATAATCGCCCTCCGTTTTCCAAAGCGTTACGCTCGAAACTTCCTTTCTCGTCATCGCGACGGGCGTTGCGCCCCCCTCCGATTTATAGAGGGTTTCGTTGGCTACGTAATAATAATTATGCGCGCCGTCTACCACCGTGAACACCGCCGAGGACACCGTGGAAGAATCGAGCGCCACCACGTCGATCTTGTCGCTTGCGTTACCGCTCACCACGTCCCACGTTTCCGCGTTCACGCTATCCTCATCCGCAAGATAGTAAAGCTTGGTGCTCTCCGCGTCGGAGGAGGTTTTCGCCACTTCCGTTCTCGTGAAGTACACGCCGCCGTTCTGATAGCTCGAAACGGTGTAGTTATATCCGTCGGGCGTAACCGCTTTCGTCTTATCGCCGTTGAATTGCGTCGCTTTCTGCGCGTTACTGCCGATACCGTCAAGCACCAGCTCGCCGAGGTTTACGTAGGGATACGTCGTGTAATCGGCAAGATCGTAAGTCGCCTCGCCGCCCTCCTTTTTCGCCTCGTCGTTCTGTTCTTTGAGATAGTCCGCGTCGAAATCGTACGTCTTACCCCCCTTAACGGTGTAGGACGCCGCGTTTTTATCCACGCTCTCCACGCGCGCCGCCGCGTTTACGCAGTAGAGCTGATCGTAAGTAGCCGTCGTGGAATAGTCGCTGTCCGCGTCCACCACCACGCTCATCGTGTAATACACGTTGGGGTTGGTCAGATCGTTCTTATCATAGAAGAACGAGGATTTCGCGTTTTTCACGAGCGTACGGCTCACCTTATCTTTGGTGTCGTACGATTTGAGCGCGCCGTCCTCCTCGTATAAGCAGTACACCACGCCGTCCTCTTCCACGAAACGGTAGTTGGCGGAGTTGGACGAAAGACGGAAATAGTAATCGCTCATAGGCGCTTCCGTGCCGTCGAGCTTGGCGCGCTTGAAGTCGATCCACGTGTTTTCCACTTCACCGCTCATATTCTTGTCCGTCGTAGGCGTCGCGTAGTATACGTAATCGCCGTAGATATAGATACCCGATTCGAAGTTCTGCGCTACGAACAGCATCGGAACGACCGTTTTCACGTTCGCATAGTTCCCCGAAGCAAGATCGGTCTTGGAAATACGCATGAGCGCGCCTTTCACCGCCTCGCCGTAGGTATTGCTCGCCGTGTAGTCTTCCGAGCCGTTGATAAAGTAGACGAAATTGCCCTGTTCGACGGCAAAGCCGCCGTTGGACAAACCTGCGCCCTCTACGGATACGTAATCGGTGATCGCGTCCCCTTTATACGCCCCGTTGTTACAGCCTGCAAGTGCAAAGGTCGCGCCGAGCGTAACCGCCGCAAGCGTAACGCCGATTATTTTTTTGCATTTATTATTCATATATGCCTCCATTGTATTAAACAACCTATTTCGCCAGTCAAAAACCGTCCTTTGATTTTTGGTCGGAATGAACCGACGATACTAACGCATATTCTATTATATATCAAAACGCAAATCAAAGCAAACAAAAACGCCCCGTTTTTAACGCTTTTTTCTGTGAATTTTTTGAAATGGAGGTTTTTTTGCCGTGGAACCGTTCGGTTTATTCCAAATTTTACAGTCTTTTCTGGGTACAAACGCCAACGCGACGGGTTCGGAGGAGGAAATGCCGCCCCCCGCCAACGCCGAGCCGACCAAAGAAAAAGCGCCCGAAACGCCCCCTACCGCTCCCGAAGAGGAACGGGAATGCGCTTCAAACGCCTTTCTTTCTTTCGTAGACGCGCACGACAAACGCGCGCGCCGCATTAAAAAACCTTAAACGATCTTCACGAGCTTAAACCCGTCTATCACGTCCTCGCCGAATACGTATAAATATCCGTCGATATATAACGCGCGCTTGTTTTTGTTCGCGCCTTCGAGATATTCGTGCGCCGTAACGGTCAGGTCGTAGCCGTCGAAAGTGAGCAGAATATATTCCCCATCGTTCATGCCCAGCCCGATCAGTCCGTTCTCGCGATCGATCAGATACGATTTATATTCCTCGGAAAAGCTCGCAAAGTTCGTAAACTCGCACACGGATTCCACCGCCGTTTCCGTTTCCTCATAAATTTCGATCTTCAACTCCGAAAGCGACGAGCCGTAGCCGATACCGAGCAGATATCCGTCCTTGAAATCGATCAGCGAGGTCGAATACCCCTCGATCGTGCCCGTATCCGTGTAGGTTATATTCGAAAGATCGCTCAAATCGAACGCGAACACGGGATCGGTCGGCACAGGGGTAAAGGTATACGCCGTACAAGCGTACGCCTTTTCGTTTTTGAATCGAACCGACTCCACCGTTTCCCCGTCGGGCGCGAACCGCTCCACGCTACCTGCTATGACGAAATCGGACAGCCGCACGCAATACAAATTCGCGTTCGTGGGATACCACTTGATCGCTTTGTCCGTTTGCGCGGCGTATTCCACGCGCTCGCTATCCTCCGTGATCACGCGGAGCACTCCCTCGTATTCGTCCATAAAATACTGGTTTTTCACGATCCCCTCGACCTCGAACGAGCCGATATAATCCAAGTCCCCGTCCGCGTACGATACCGTGGCGATCTCCGTAACGCTCGCCATTTGGTACGTTTCGCCCTCGTCCAAGCGTTTGGTATATTCGCGCGTGGCGAAGATATTGTCCGCGGACACGTAAATTTGCTCGGAATAGGACAAGAACGCCGTACTGTCCACCACCGTCAAATCTTGATCGATACGGCAGATAAAGGTGTAATGCAGCTCCGCGAGCGTTTCGGGAGAAACGATATCCTCCGCCGCCACGCTCTGCATTTGCGCAAGCGCGCCGTATTGCGGTAAAAACGTACTTTCCTCGCCGAAATCCAACTTACTTTCCTCCACGCGGTAATTGCTCATCACGAGCAGCTCGCCGTCCACCAGCCGCGAGGTGTTGTAATCGCCCGAAAGATAGGTGCGCCTGATCTCGGTGATCGCCCCCACCTCGGAAACGTCGAGCGCGACGATCGCCGTGTATCTGCCTATCAACGTCTTTTCGTTTTCTCCGTACACGAGCGCAGGAACGATCACGGTGATCTGCCCACCGTCTTGGGAAAGATACATTTCCACCCTTTCCCCACTCGCAAAACGGGTATTTTCCGCCGCGTGGATCGTATAACTGCCTATGCACATAGAATCTTCCTTTTCGATCGTATACGCGCGCAATTCGAACCTTTCGCCCAGATCGGCGAGATAGAAAATATATTTATCCGTACGCTTGATAAGGTCCCCCTCGATCACGCCCTGCGTTTGATTGTCCGTCGTTTCCACGTATTCCCCGTTCTGTTCCGTCGCGTAATCGAGCGGCGGAGCCGCCGCCAGACCGCCTGCCGCGCAACCGAAACGGAAAAAAGAATCGAAAAAGTCGTTCACGCCCGAAGCGAGCCTTTCGTAGTTGTTCTTGTGCTCGGGCGGCTCGTAGGTCGCCTCGTTCATGCGTTTGATCACGCCGTAATACTCGCTGTTTGCATACGCCGACACGTCGGGCAATTCGCTGTGAAAGGGCATAAACAGGGCGAAATTGACCGCCGTGATCGCGATCGCCGCACACGAGCCGAGCAGGGCGCGCCGCACGGTTTTTCTGCGTTTTTGCGCCGCGCGTACCGCGGCTTTGATATTTTCCGTACGTTCTTTATAAGTCCTCATAAGAAAATCCCTCCTTTTCCAACGCGGCTTTCAAGGCGAGCTTTGCCCGTGCAAGCGCGTTGTACACTTGTTTTTTCGTTTTTTTCAGGATCGCTCCCACCCTTTCGATCGTATACTCCTCGAAATAGACGAGATAGAGTACTTCGCTATACTGCCTCGGCAACGTTTGCAGACAATGATACAAGACCTTGTTTCGCTCCGTCCGTTGCGCCTCCCTTTCGGGCGACGAACCATCCGCCACGTTCCACGCGTCTTGAAGCGGCGCGCGCTTTTTGTGGAAACGCAGATAGTCCATACACTTATTCCGCACGATCTTATATAAATACGCGCGGAAATTATCGCAATCGGAAAACTGCCTGCGTTTGAGTACGAGCGATACGAAAGCGTCTTGCACGACGTCCTCCGCCGCCGAAGAATCCCGAACGAAACAATACGCAAACCGAACGAGCGTATCGCTATACGAACGGACGAGTTCTTCCAACGCGGAATCGTCGCCTTGCAGATAACGGTGGTAGCTACTGACACCATTTTCAAGCATTACTCTTTCCTCCTTCACTTATATAACGCATAAATTCGACTTTTTACTCACCAAATCTTTCCAAGAAAAGTTACGGTTTTGTGAAATTTTACCGCACGTAGAATAATTATCTTGATTTTTTAAGCGTAATGTGCTAAAATACAGTTAGAAATTTTTCATCTATAAGGCGTTTTATGGAAAATCAACCAAACGTACAAACAAAAACGGTCATCATTATCCCTGCATACGAGCCGCCGCGCGCGTTTATCGATTACGTGAACGAGCTGACGGAAAACGGCTTTCACGAAATACTCGTCGTCAACGACGGGAGCGGGGAAAAATACACGGAAATTTTCGATACTCTTGCGCAAAATCCCAAATGTAAGGTACTTTCCTATTCCGAAAACCGCGGCAAAGGCTACGCCTTAAAGTATGCGTTCACCTATTGCAAAGAGCATTACGACGAAAGTTTCGCGTTCGTTACCGCCGATTGCGACGGTCAACACCTCGTCAAGGACGTGGTAAACGTAGCGAAAGAAGCGTTAGCCCGTCCGGAGGCGATCGTACTCGGCGCGCGCGATTTCTCGCTCGAACACGTACCCAAACGCAGTCGCACGGGAAATATCACCACGCGCAAGATCTATAAATTCCTCTACGGGCTTTCCTTAAACGACACCCAAACGGGACTTCGGGCGTTCTCCTATTCGCTGCTCGACGAGCTCCTCGCAATCAAAGGCGATCGCTTCGAATACGAAATGAGTATGCTCATCGTTCTCCACAAAAAACGGTATAAGATCGTGGAAATTCCGATCACGACGGTATACGAGGAAAAACCCTCGGACGTGGAAAAGGTTTCGCACTACCGTACCTTACGCGACGGAACGCGCGTAGCCATGGTGTTGCTCAAAAACCCCGCGTGGTATCTCCTTTCCGCGCTCGGTTCGGGCTTAATCGAGATCAGCGTATTTTTCCTGCTCACCAATCTCGCGCTCGGTTGGTCGTTCGGCTCGGCGGCGCTCACGATGGCGATCCCTACCGTTACGGCGCGCGTGCTTTCCTCGATCTTTAACTTTTTCTTTAATTTCAAGGTCGTATTCAAAGGAAAACAAAAACGCTCGGTGTTCCGCTATTACACGCTATGGTTTTTCCAGCTCGGCATTTCCTACGGCATCGCCTGTCTGCTCAATCTGTGGATAACCTCTTTCGGATTTAACGACAAAGGAACGGCGGCGCTCATCACCCTGTTCAAGTATTTGTGCGACCTCGTTTTGAGTATCGCCTCGTACGGGATCCAGCAAGCTTGGGTGTTTGCCGATCCCAAGGACAAACGCCTGCATTTCTACGGCTTTTTCCTGCGTTTTTGTCGGTTTTTCTTCAATATTTTCGTGCGGAAATATAAAAGTAAAGTGCAAACGCCCGAAAAGCCGACCGTATATCTTTGCAGACACCTGCACACGCACGGTCCCGTCAAGATCTATCAATCGTTACAGTTCGACGTACACAGCTACGTTTTGAAAAACTTCTTCACCTTTAAGAGCTGTTATCAACAATTCGGCGGCTACACGTTCACAGTCAAGCACAAACGGCGCGGTATCGGCGTTATCTTTGCCAAGATCGGCGCGTTCTTCGCCGCTTTGGTGGTTGCGCCTTTGATTCGTTCAGTACAGGCGATCCCCGTTTATCGGGGCGGTAACGATTCGATAAAGACGTACCGTAAATCGGTGGAATACCTCGACAAAGGGGAAAGCATTATGATCTATCCCGACGTCGATTACACGGCGAGCGAGGATAAGGCAAGCGACATTTACACAGGCTTTTTATTCCTCGATAAACTTTATTATAATAAGCATAAAGAGCATTTGGATTTCGTCGTATTGCGGTTGGACAGAGAAAGCAAATCGATCGTGGAAAGCGGACGCGTCCGCTTCACGGAAAACGGAGATTTCCGCTCGGAAATGCCACAGGTTTCCGAAAAATTACAAGCGCTTTTAATGCAAGAAACGAAATAGAATGAATAAGGACGCCGAAAGGCGTCCTTATTCGTCTATTAATCCTAATAAGTAATCCGCAGAAACGTCAAAATAACGGCACAGTGCAATCACGTAGCTTATCTTCGGTTCATTGATCCCTTGCTCCCAATAACTGACCGCCGAATACGTGCCGCCAATTATTTTCCCCAATTCTTTTTGACTGATTCCTTTTGCCGTTCGCAATTCTTTTAATCTGTTTGCAAATTTATTCTCCATATAAGTATTTTACAAGAAATCTTGAAAAATGTCTTGACATTCAAGATTTCTTGATGTATAATATTATCAAGAAATCTTGAATATATCGTTTCTTATAAGTTTGCAACAACGGAAAACGCTTTACCCTGTTTAGGATAAGGCGTTTTTCGTTGTTCTGCTTGCACACGTAAAAACAGCCCCTCTTGCAAGGAGCTGTTTCGTTTTTGAGTGATTTTCGATAAGATTATCTCTTCGAGAACTGCGGAGCACGACGAGCTTTCTTCAAGCCGTACTTCTTTCTTTCCTTTGCACGGGGATCGCGCGTCAAGAAACCTGCCGCTTTGAGTGCGGGACGGCTGTTCTCCTCTGCCTCCAAAAGAGCGCGCGCTACGCCCAGACGGATAGCGCCTGCCTGACCGGTGTAACCGCCGCCGATAACGTTTACCATAACGTCGTATTTGGTAGCGACGTCGATCTCGTTAAGAGGCTGTTTCACGATGTACTGCAAAGTACCTTGAGGGAAATAGTCCTCAAAAGCGCGGTCGTTGATCACGATCGTACCGTTGCCGCCGGGGATAAGACGAACACGAGCGATCGCCTTTTTTCTTCTACCCGTTCCCCAGAATTGAATTTTCTTTTTCACGTTTGCTTTTGCCATATTTCAATCCTCACTTTTAGTCGATTTTGAGCACTTCGGGCTTTTGTGCCGCGTGGTTGTGTTCAGCGCCTTTGTAAACGCGGAGTTTTTTAAGCATAACTCTGCCAAGACTGTTTTTGGGCAACATACCTTTCACCGCTTCGTACACCGCAAGGTCGCTCTTTTCCGCCATCAATTTCTTGTAAGCGATCTCTTTGAGCCCTCCGATGTAACCGCTGTGATATCTGTAAAATTTATCTTCCAACTTCTTACCCGTGAGCACTACCTTATCGGTGTTGATGATGATTACGAAATCACCGGTGTCCACGTTGGGAGTGAAGGTGGGTTTGTTCTTGCCGCGAAGAACAGCGGCAACGCGGCTAGCCAGACGTCCGAGAGCTACGCCCTCTGCGTCCACGACGTACCACTTTCTTTCAACCGTTTCGGCGTGCGCCATATAGGTTTTCATAATTACGTTACTCCTTATATCGTGTGTATTTTCGTTCGTTGCGTTTTTCTTTGTCCGACGTAGCGGAAGTCAAGCGAAGTACCGTTCAACTAACGGGGAAAAACGGATTTTTCGCGCAGTCTTTGCAACTTGCTTATTTATTGTAGTATGAAACGAAATTTAAGTCAAGCTGTTTTGAGCGACATTTTTCATTTTTTTTAATTTTTTTGAAAAAATTTTTTTTCGCCCCCTTTTTTACCCCCCGATTATATAATATATAAGGAAGACGGCGGAGAAATTTTCCTCCGCCGCTCCCTTTTAATCGACTTTATGTCCGTTCTTTATAATCACGTCCACCACGCTTTGCACGTATTTTTCGCAAAGCTCCTTGCTTTCCGCCTCCACCATCACGCGCACGAGCGGCTCCGTGCCCGATTCCCGCACGAGTATACGCCCCGTATCGCCCAAAGCCTGTTCCACCTGCGCGATTGAAAAAATCACTTCGCTATCCCCTCGCGCCGCCGCCTTGTCTTTCACGCGTACGTTTTTGAGCACCTGCGGATATACCGTCATCGGCTCGACGATCTTGGACAGCGTCGTTTTCTTATCGATCAGCGCCTGCATCACTTTCAAGCTCGTCAAGATCCCGTCGCCTGTGCACGCGTATTTGGAGAAAATGATATGCCCCGACTGCTCGCCGCCGAGCGCAAAACCGCCCTCGCTCATACGCTCGTACACGTATTTATCGCCCACTTTCGTCTTTTCGTATTTCACGCCGATCTCGTCGAGCGCTTTATACAGTCCGAAGTTGGACATCACGGTAGTAACGACGGTATCTCCAAACAGCTTGCCGCGTTCTTTCATATACCGCGCGTACAGATAAATGATCTGATCGCCGTCCACGAGGTTACCCTTTTCGTCCACGCAAAGACAGCGATCGGCGTCGCCGTCGTACGCAAACCCGATATCCAGCCCCTTTTCCACGACGAATTTTTGCAGGTTTTCGATATGCGTCGAGCCCACGCCGCGGTTAATGTTCGTGCCGTCCGGCTCTGCGCCCGTGATAAAAGTCGTCGCGCCCAACGCGTCGAACACGCTCTTTGCGATATTCCACGAGCTACCGTTCGCGCAATCCAAGCCCACTTTCCAACCCTTAAAGCTGTAAATGCCGAGCGAGATCAAATACCCGATATAACGGTTTCTACCTGCCACGTAGTCCACCGTTCTGCCGATATTCTCGCGCGTGGCGTACGGCGCTTTCTCCGTTTTACCGTCGAGGTAGTCCTCGATCCGCGCGATCGTTTCCTCGTCCATCTTTTCGCCTGCGCCGTTGAAAAGCTTAATGCCGTTGTCGTAGAACGGGTTATGGCTTGCGGAGATCATAATACCGCAATCGAAACCCTCCGAGCGCACGACGAACGCCACCGACGGCGTGGTCGTTACGTGCAGAAGATACGCGTCCGCGCCCGACGATACGATACCGCCCGATAAGGCGTATTCGAACATATAGCCCGATCTTCTCGTGTCCTTGCCGATCACGATACGCGCCCTTTCCGCGCTACCCTCTTTCTTTTTCTTTTCGTTAAAATACCAACCTAAAAATCTGCCCACCGCAAAGGCGTGCTCTGCCGTCAGGTTTTCGTTTGCCTCGCCGCGAAACCCGTCCGTTCCAAAATATTTACCCATTTTTTATTTCCTCTTAATTTTCTCTTATTTTCTTTTGACGACCACTTCGCCGCCCGTTTTATAAATACTGTTCTCCGCCACCGTACCGCGTACGCAGGAAAGCGGATAAATCTGACTGTTTCTGCCCACAATAGTCGCAGGGTTGAGTACGCTGTTACACCCCACCTCGACGAAATCGCCGAGCATCGCGCCCATCTTTTTCAAGCCGGTTGGCATCTGCTCGTCGCCGCATTTTACGACCACGGGCGTTTTGTCCGACTTCACGTTGGACGTGATCGAACCTGCGCCCATATGCGCTTTGTAGCCGAGTATGCTGTCGCCGACGTAATTATAGTGCGGCACTTGCACGTTATCGAAAAGGATCACGTTTTTCAATTCGGTGGAGTTCCCCACCACGCAGTTCTTGCCGATTAGCGCGCTGCCGCGGATAAACGCGCAATGCCGAATTTCCGTGCCCTCGCCGATAATACACGGCGCGCTTATACTCGCCGTTTTAGCGATCTTCGCGCTCTTGTGCGCCCAAATTTCGGGCGCGATCTCCTCGTACTCCGCGGCAAGAAGCGACTTTCCGAGCGCACGGATACATTCCTTGATCCCTCCAAGCGCCTCCCACGGATAGGTAAACCCCGATAAATACTCGCTTGCGAGCGTTTTATCAAGGTCGAATAAGTCTTTGATCTGATACATTTTTTTTTACTCCTATTTCTTATTTCCTCTTGTATTATAATATAGTATTCCTCTTTTATCCGCTGTTCATAATCTTTTCTCCTTTTTCCTTATTTACGTAATATTATACAAAAATCGCAGCTTTTTTGTCAAACGTTTGCGTATTTGTAAAAGTAATGTGAATTCTTTGGCTTTCCCCCATAATTTCGTTGCATTATTTTGCAAAATGGAGTATAATAAATTATGTCATAAAAAGATATGACATTTTTCGACACGGAGCAGTATAACATTGAACGAAAACAAAACGAATACGTGGACGCACTTCAAAGAAAACTTTCCCTATCTTGGGGTAATGGCAATCGGCGTGGCTATGCTCGGTTGGCTTGCGGAAAATCTTTTGCGCGCGATCGCGGTGGGCGTGATCGACTGTCGGTATCACTTATTGCCCTTTATCTCGCCCTACGGTTTGGCGGTGTTCGCGGCGTATCTTTTTTTCGGCGATCCTGACCATATCGCATTTTTCGGCAAACCGCTGTTCAAAGAGCAAACGAAAAAAACGAAAATACTTTCTAATATTTTATGCTTTATTATCCCCTGTCTGATCGTATTTTTGGGTGAAATGCTGATCGGGCATCTGTGGGAATGGTGTTTTGGCGTGGAGCTTTGGGACTATAACAATCAGCCCCTGCATATCACGCAATACACGGGCGTACTCCCTGCGGTGGGCGCGGGCGGCGCGTGTTATCTCGTCGTGAAATTTATCTTTTATCCCACGTTGGATTTTCTCAAACGCAAACTACCCAAAAAAGCGGCGAAAATACTTTGCTATACGCTCGGTGTGGCGACGATCCTCGACACCGCGTTTATGGGCGTACAGATCGCCGTTTTCAAGAAATCCCCCATGTACTGGGCTATTCAATTACGATGATCATTGCATTTATTTCCATAGAAAGCTTTTTGGCTTTTATATTCCTCGTCTGCGCGGTGCTTTCCCTGCCTGCGCTTTTCGGCTTTTTCAAGGGCGCGAACAAGACCACCCGTTTTCCCGAAAGCGAAAACGCGACCAACTTCGCCGTGATCGTACCTGCGCGCGACGAATCGAAGGTGATCGAAGGCAATATCCGATCGGTGCTTTCCTCCGATTACCCCAAGGACAAGCGTACGGTGTTTATTATCGTGGAATCGGAAACGGACGAAACGGTGCGGATCGCGGAAAAATACGAGAACGTACGGGTGTTCGTGCGTAAAAATATGACGGGCGTGGGCAAGGGGTACGCCCTCGACGAGTGTCTGCAAGAAATCTTTGCGGGCGACGAGAAATTCGACGCGATCCTGATCCTCGACGCGGACAACCTCATCAAAAAAGACTTTCTTTCCAAAATGAACGACGCGTATCAAGCCGGCTACGACCTCGCTTGCGGCAAGCGCGACAACAAGGACTGGAACGTGTCTGCAACGAGCGCGGCTTCGGGACTGACCTTTACGTTGATCAATACGCTTATGAACAAGCCCAAAACGTATTTGGGCAAAACGATCTTGATTTCGGGCACGGGTTTTTTCGTGCGCGCAAAGCAGTTAGAGGATATGGGCGGCTGGAAGTTCCATTCGCTGACCGAGGACTACGAGATCACGACCTACGCCGATTGCGAAAATTGGAAAACGTGTTACGTGGAAGAGGCGGTATATTACGACGAACAGCCGATAAAGCTTTGGCCCTCGATCGTACAACGCTCGCGATGGGTAAAAGGCTTTTTCACCGTGCGCGGCAAATACGCAAAAATGAAGCGGGCGGCGCGGAAAAAAGCGCGTGAGCAAAAGGACAAAAAACGCAAATTCACCTTTAAGAGCGGTATGCCCATTATCGTGCTCTGTATCGATCTGATCGCATACATGGTATGCCTGTTTGCGTTTTTGATCGTGAGTTTGTTCGTTCGAAACGGCACGCTTTGGTGGTTTGTCTGGCGACTTGTCGGACTCCTTTCCACGTTCTACGTATTCATTGCCCTGCTTACGGTATATATTTTGATCGTCGAGCGGAAATCGATGGATATCACGCCGAAAATGCGGATAAAAGCGACGCTGTTCCACCCTATTTTTCTGTTCACGTACGTAATCGCCGCCGTGCGCGCGATCTTTATGCCGAATACTTGGGAAAAAATCGATCACGTGATCAATAAGGATATAGAATGAAAAAACGAGTTTTTTACTATTCGGATGAACTGAAAGACGATTTCGCGCAGACGGTGGAAAATATTCAACCGCTGCCCGAAAATTATCAATACGTCCACGACACTTTTTTTGAGCGCGTGTTCGGATTTATCGCGTATTACATACTATTAAAACCGTTTGCGTGGTGCTACGTAAAGCTCAAATTTTCGCAGAAATTCGTGCGTTCAGAGGGTGTGAAAAAGCTGAAAGAGGGACATTTGATCTACTCCACGCACACGTTGCCCTTATCCGACGTATTTTTGCCCAGTCTTATCAAAATGCGACGCAAAAACTACTTAATGGCAGGCGAGCAAGCAAATTCCTTGCGGAAAATTTTATGGATCACCCGTTCGATCGGCTCGATACCGCTCACCGGCAACGCCGCGAAAAACCGTGAAATGTTGCGTTGCGTCAAAAAACGCCTGCAACAAAAGGCAAGCGTTACCGTCTTTCCCGAGGCGCACGTGTGGCCCTTATACACGAAAATTCGCCCCTATCCCGTTACGAGCTTTAAGTACGCGGTGATGCTCGACGTACCCGTGCTTGCAATGACGAATTGTTATCAAAAACGCAGGTGGCGCAAAACCCCCAAAATCGTTACGTTCGTGGACGGACCGTTCTATCCCGACCATACCTTGGACAAGCGCGAACGCGCGGAGGCTCTGCACCGAAAGGTGTACGAAACGATGTGCTCGCGCGCCGAAGAATACTCCACTTATTCCGCGCACGAATATATAAAACGCCCGTAAATTACGGGCGTTTTTTGGAAAACGTACAACCGCAAAAGTCTTGGCGGTAAAGCCCGTATTCGTTGGAAAGCTCGATCGAGCGGTGGTAGCCGCCGCGCTTTTTGAAATCGGTGAAAAGGTAATTGATCGCATACCTGCCCCCTACGTTTTCTCCGATCTCGTTGAGCCATTCGGCGTTTTTATAAGGGCTTAACGTGAGGGTGGTGGCAAACCATAAAAAGCCGTTCTCCTTGGCGATCTGCGCGGTTTTTTCAAGGCGTAAGGCGTAACAGCGGTAACACCGCTTGCCCCGTTCGGGCTCGTTTTCGTAGCCTTGGGCAACTGCCGCAAACGCCTCTTGCTCGTGATCGCAATCGAGAAATTTTGCCCAGCCCGTTGTTGCGAGCAAACGTTTTTGCTCGGCTTTGCGCTTTTCGTATTCCTCTTCTTCGTCGATATTCGGGTTATAATATAACACGGTGATATCGAAATGATCTTTCAGCCGTTCCAAACACGCGGAAGAGCAGGGCGCGCAACAGCTATGCAAAAGCAAAGGCGTACCCTTTTCGAGCGTTTGTATTTGGGAGAGCATTTCCTTGTCGAAATTGCGTTTCATATCTATATTATACCCCCGATTTTTCCGCTTGTCAATAAAACCCACCTAAAAAAAGTTGACAAACGCATAAAAATTCTTATAATGAAAGATAGTGAGGTGAAAATATATGTTGGATTACACCACCGCCGCTTTCCATAAAATCAAAAGCGACTTTCTCAAAGTCCTCTACGTTTTCAACGTCAGCACGCAAGGGCTATATATCGCATACCTTGCCTACGTCCTCTTTTCGGGCAAGGGCAACGTTTGGGTAAACGCGATCCTTTTGACTCTCTCCGCCGCCTATTACGTATTTTTCCTCGTGATGAGCGGAAAAGAAAGCAAGGGGGCGAAAACGACGAAAAAAATCGTCGCCGTTATTTACAGGCGTTCCAAACAGCTTATTAAATTATATACGCTGATCGTTACCGTTTACAGTATTTGTATCACCACGACGAACGCAACGCCGATTGCCGTATTGCTCACGGCGTTTATGCTCGTCGGGTTTATCTTGCAGATCGTGCTGGAAATCGTGTATTCCATCGTCGTTTCCCGTTTGAACCTGCTCGTCGAGGGCTTGAAAGCGGACGTCGAACCGATCGTAAAGCCCGTGAAATCGGTGGATAGCTTTTTGAAAAAAATGAAAGGCGAGGAGGTCGCGCCCGAAAAGGAAAAAAGCAAAGCGCGGCTTTGGTTGGATAAAAAAGTCGGGGAAAACCGCGCGGAAAGAGCCGAACGCAAGCTCGCCTTGCAAAAGGAAAAACGGCAAGCAAAGATCCAAGCGAAAATCGATAAGCTCAACGCAAAAAAGGATAAATAATGGAATTTTTACGAAAACTGCGCGTACTCAATACCAACGCGCTCAAATTTCTCGCGGCGGCGCTTATGCTGGTCGATCATATCGGGCTGTTATTCTTCCCCTACGAGCGGATATGGCGTATAATCGGCAGACTTTCCATGCCGCTGTTTGCATTCGCACTTTCGGAGGGCTGTCGGTACACGAAAAACAAAGCGCGGCATTTCTCGCTCATGTTCGCTCTTGCGATCGTTTGCCAAGTGGTGTATTATTTCTTCGACGACGGCAATTTATATATGTCTATTTTGGTTACCTTTTCACTGTCCGTACTCCTCATCTACGCCATGCAATACATGAAGAAAACGCTGCTGGATAAAACCGCGGACGGTTTGGATAAAGGGCTTGCGTGCGTTCTGTTTTCGGCGGCGGTGTTCTGCGTGTACGCACTTTGCCAAATCTTTACGATCGACTACGGGTTTTGGGGCGTGATGACGCCCGTGTTTGCGAGTATTTTCGACTTTCATCGCATACCTGCCCCCGAGTCTTTGAAAAAATTCGATTGCTTGCCCGTGCGCGTGTTATGCTTATTTATAGGGCTTATCATTCTTGCAATCTCGTATTTGCCGCAAACCATTTCTTTCTACGCGCTCGGCTCGCTACCCCTCCTGCTCCTCTACAACGGCAAGAAAGGTAAATTGAAAACGAAGTATTTCTTTTATATCTTCTATCCTCTGCACCTTGCGATCTTACAGGGCGTTTATATGCTCCTATAATCATAACGTCGGACGGCGAAAACCGTCCGACGTTGATTTTCTAACTCTTTTTCACCGCCGCACAGGCGCACGAACGGGAACAACCGCTACAAGCGTAGCCGCAACCCGTTTTTTCTTTTTCTTTTTTCTTGCTCCACAGCGAATACGCCGCACCCCCTACCGCCGCGACCGCCATCCAAATAAACGCCGTCCACCAAAACGTTCCGACCGTGTACAAGATCGCGGATACGAGATAAGAGGTCGTGAGCCAAAACAAAAGCGTTTGCGTAAGTCTGCTCTCGCCCAGCTCCGCTTTCGCCGTAGCGACCGCCGCAACGCAAGGCACGGTGAGTAGATTGAACGCGATAAAGGAAAGGAGCGCAGGCAGGGTAATACCCGTTTCCGCGATCATGAGCGTCATTTCGTAAACGCCCTCTTCCGTCGCGCCCGTAAAGCCCGTCGAAATACAAGCCGCGAGCGCGGCAAGCGTTGCGATCACGTTCTCTTTCGCGATCAAACCCGTGATCGCCGCTACCGCGAACACCCAACCTTTATCGGACAGCTGACCCCCAAAGCCGAGCGGTGTGAAAAGGGGCTGGATCAGTTTTCCCATAGAGGCGAGAATGGATTCGTCCATCTTTTCTTTCCCCAGATAATTCCAAGCCCAACCGAAGTTGGATAAAAACCAAACGATCACGCAAGAGAGGGTAATGACCGTAAACGCTTTATGCAAAAAATGCTTGGCTTTATCCCAAAGGTGTAGCATAAGATTGCCAAACGACGGCAGACGATAAGCAGGCAATTCCATAATAAACGGCGAAACTTCGCCGCGCATAACCGTTTTGCGCATGACGAGCAGAGAAATGAACGCAGTCGCGATACCGAGCGCGTACGTGGAACAGACGATCATATCCGCATTGCCAAAGCCGAACGCCTGCACGATACCGCCTGCAATCGCAAGCACGACGGGCATTTTCGCGCCGCAAGGAAAGAACGGGATCACGCGCACGGTCGCCTCTCTTTCCCGTGCGTCCGCCATCGTTCGGGTATTGATCATGGCAGGTACGGAACAACCCAAACCCATGATCATGGGCATGAACGCCCTACCCGAAACGCCGAAACGACGAAAAATCCGATCGAGCATGAACGCCACGCGCGCCATATATCCGCTATCCTCCAAGATAGAGAAAAACAAAAATAGCAAGAGTATCTGCGGCAAAAAGCCCACAACCGCCGCCAAACCGCCCCAAATACCGTCGCAGACGAGTCCCGTAACCGCTTGATTTGCGCCGAACGCTTGCAAAGCAAGCCGCAATACCTCCCCGATCTTTCCCGTCAACAGATCGAGCGCGTTGAAAAGTATTACCCCCACGGAATGGAGTCCGTCGGAAAAGAAAACGCTTTTGAGCGCGCTCCCCTCCGCGTTGCACCATGCCCCGAACGCAGGAATAATATTACCTAAATAGAGAACATTTTCCGAAAAGGTCAAATGAAAGACGGAAAATAATATCAAAAGAAAAACGGGAATACCAACCCATTTGTGCGTAAGTACCCTATCCGCTTTATCCGAACGCGAAAGCCCCTCCAAATCGTTTTTTCTCGCGCGCGTGAGCGTAGACGAAAAATGCGCGGTTACGTATTTATATCTCGCGTCGGCGATCGCCGCCTCCGCGTCCAACCCCTCGCCCTCGTTTGCGTTGGCGCGGATAAACGCCTCCGCCGCCCTTGCCTCCGCAGGATGGCTCTGTACTTCCAGTCCGTCCCCTTCCACAAGCTTTACGGCGTGGAATAGCGGTGCGTCCACCCCCTTTAACCGCAAGGCGATCTCCGCGTTTTCGATCGCCGAACCGAGCGGCGAGCCTTTCAGCACGCTCACACCGCGGCGTTTGTTTTTCGCCGCTTGTAGCGCGCGTTGCATAAGTAGATCGATATTCGTTTTTTTCAGCGCCGAAATTTCCACGACGGGAAGCGCAATACGCCTTTCCAACGCGCGAACGTCTATCCTGTCGCCGTTTTTATCGAGTACGTCCGTCATATTCAACGCAACGACGATGGGCAGATCGAGCTCCATAAGCTGGGTGGTAAGATAAAGATTTCTCTCCAAATTCGTCGCGTCCACGATATCGATCACGCAATCGGGGCGCGCGTCGAGCAGAAAATTGCGCGCGATCACCTCTTCGGGCGTGTACGGCGCAAGGGAATACACCCCAGGGAGATCGACGATATCCACGCGCAGATCCCCCTCTTTATACGTCCCCTCCCTCTTATCCACGGTAACCCCCGGCCAGTTGCCTACGTGCGCCGTACTCCCCGTTAACGCGTTAAACAGCGTCGTTTTGCCCGAGTTGGGATTTCCGGCAAGTGCGAATTTTAACATACCCTTTCCCCTTTTTTACTTGATTTCCACGTGCGCCGCCTCCGCTTTGCGTAAGGTCAGCTCGTAGCCGCGGACGGAAATTTCGATGGGATCGCCAAACGGCGCTTTTTTCCGCAGATATACTTCCGTTTCGGGGGTGATCCCCATATCGAATAGCCGCCTACGGACCGCCCCCTCGCCGTGCACCGCAACTACCCTGCCTCTTTCCCCTACGTTCAGCTGCGATAAAAATTTCATACGCCTTATCTCCTCATATGATTATCTTATGCCGCCGCCAAGTAAAAAATGGGTATTTATTAAAAAACGCTTGCTTGATTTACAAAATCAAACAAGCGTCCCCGAATTTTACGGAAAACAGGATAGTTCTTCGTAGAGGCAAGCAGGTCGCGAAGCGCGCGGCTTTTCCGACGGGAGTTTACTATGCGTAAATGAGCAAGGAAAAACGCAAGCGCGACAAAGAGATGCGCCGCCTATACGATGAACGTGGCGTCCCCGAAACTTATGGGAGGCAGGATTTCTAATTTTCCGCGCCGTCGCCGTTTCGTTTCGCTCTTTTACTTATTATACGACTTTTCTTACCAAAAAGCAAGCCGTTTTTACGGGCT
>JAFTPZ010000056.1 GCA_017463025.1 Clostridia bacterium | reverse complement strand
TTTGTTCTTCGGAAAGTACTTGCTCTATCTTCTCGTACGCCTCCTGCGCCCTATCGCGCGCTTTGCTCGTTTTTGATTTTCCCGTTGACTGCTCCAACACAAGAAAATATAATTTTTTAATAATCGATTCCATTTTTTCGTCCTCCTACTATGTATAATAATATCATACAAATTTGTATAAGTCAAGCGTTTTGATACAAATTTGTATAAAATTAAATAAAGGAGGAACAAAAAATGTCTACTTATGGAGAAGCTTTGAAATATCAAAGAGAAATCAATAATTATTCGCAATGTCAATTAGCAAAACTTACAGGGATAAGCCAAGAAAATATAAGTCGTTGGGAAGCCGGTACGGTATATCCCAATATTGATTTTTGCGTTAAACTCGCTGATTTTTACCAAATCTCTCTTGACGAGCTCGTAGGGCGCGACCACGGCAGAATAAACAAATAAAATCGAAAAAACCGCTCGCGCAATGCGGGCGGTTTTTGTCATTGCGAACCCTGCAAGAGCGCAGCAATCTTTCTCACTTTGTCATTGCGAGCGAGTTTACGAGCGCGGCAATCTCTGTTCAGATTGCTTTGTCGGGCGTTGCCCTCCGCGCAATGACATTTTAACCGATTGCATTTTTCATTCTCTTTTGGTTACATTATACTATACCATTTGGTATAAGTCAAGCATTTTAATACCATTTGGTATAAAATTGTAGAAAGAGGTGAAATATGAAATTCGGCTTTGAACTTAAAAGTAATCGTGAGGCGGTTGGATATTCTCAAACGGAAGTTGCAAAACAGACGGGAATAAGCCAAGCCACTATCAGTCGTTGGGAGGACGATAAACGAATCCCCAACATAGAAAATTGTATTTTACTCGCCGATTTATACGGTATTTCGCTTGACGAGCTCGTCGGACGCGACCACGGCAGAATAAACAAATAAAATCGAAAAAACCGCTCGCGCAATGCGAGCGGTTTTTGTCATTGCGAGCCCTGCAAGAGCGCGCCAAGGAAAGCGTTAAGCTTTCTTTCTCACGCATAAGCCGTTCTCATCCACGTCCACCTGCAAGGTATCCCCTGCCGTAAGACCGCCGCCGAGTATGCTTTTTGCAAGCATTGTTTCCAACGTGTGCTGCATATACCGCTTTAACGGTCTTGCCCCGTACACGGGGTCGTAGCCCTTATCGATGATCGTATTCACCGCCCCGTCGCTGATCTCCAACACGAGCTGTTTTTCCGAAAGCCGCTTGATAAGGTCTTGCGCGAGTAATTCCACGATCCTGCCGATCTCCTTTTTCGTGAGCGGCTTGAAGAACACGATTTCGTCCAGACGGTTCAAAAATTCGGGACGGAAAGACGCTTTGAGCAGCTTTTCCACTTCCTCTCTCGCCTCCTCCGAAAGCTCGCCGGCATAATCGATACCCTCCAAGATCGCCGCCGAACCGAGGTTGGACGTCAGGATAATGACGGTATTTTTGAAATCCACCGTTCTACCCTGTCCGTCGGTGATACGCCCGTCGTCAAGTACTTGCAAGAGCACGTTGAACACGTCGGGGTGCGCCTTTTCGATCTCGTCGAAGAGTACCACGCTATACGGCTTGCGGCGTACCGCTTCGGTGAGCTGTCCGCCCTCGTCGTAACCCACGTACCCCGGAGGCGCGCCGATCAGTCGCGACACGGAGTATTTCTCCATATACTCGCTCATATCGATACGGATCATATTTTTCTCGTCGTCGAACAGCGCGCGAGCAAGCGTTTTGGCAAGCTCCGTTTTCCCCACGCCCGTCGGACCGAGGAACAAAAACGAGCCGATCGGGCGGTTGGGATCGGCAATCCCTGCGCGCGAACGTAAGATGGCGTTTGCCACCGCCGTTACCGCCTCGTCCTGCCCGATCACGCGTTCGTGCAACGTTTCGTCGAGCCGCAATAATTTTTCTCTTTCCCCCTCCATAAGTTTGGATACGGGAATACCCGTCCACCGCGCTACGATCCGCGCGATCTCCTCGTCGCTCACGTGGTCGCGGAGCAAGGAATTTTCCGTTGAACGCATACCTGCCCCCGTCCTTTCCGTCTGTTCGAGCTGTTTTTTCAGTTCGGGGATCTTACCGTATTGCAATTTCGACGCCTTTTCGAGGTCGTACTCTCTTTGCGCTTTTTCGAGCTGGGCGTTGGCGCGTTCGAGCTCCTCGCGGAGCTTTTGCACCTTACCGATCGAGTCTTTTTCCTCCTCCCACTTGGCTTTCATTTCCGAGTACTCTTTGCGGAGCGTTTCGAGTTCGGCGCGTATTTCCTCCAAGTGCGATTTAGAAAGCGCGTCCGTTTCTTTCTTCAACGCGTTTTCTTCGATTTCCAGCTGCATGATCTTACGGGCAATCTCGTCCATTTCCGAGGGCATGGACTGCATTTCCGTCTTGATGAGCGCGCACGCCTCGTCCACAAGGTCGATCGCCTTATCGGGTAAAAACCGATCGGAAATATAACGGTTGGAAAGAGTCGCCGCCGCAATGAGCGCGTTGTCTTGAATTTTTACGCCGTGGAACACCTCGTACCGCTCTTTCAAACCGCGCAGGATAGAAATGGTATCCTCCACGGTCGGCTCGCTGACGAGCACGGGCTGGAAACGCCGTTCGAGGGCAGGGTCTTTTTCGATATACTTTCGGTATTCGTCGAGGGTAGTAGCGCCGATACAATGTAACTCCCCTCGCGCGAGCATAGGCTTTAAGAGGTTACCTGCGTCCATTGCGCCGTCCGCTTTCCCTGCGCCGACGATATTATGCAATTCGTCGATAAACAGGATAATACCGCCCTCGCTCTTTTTTATTTCTTCCAGTACGTCTTTAAGTCGTTCCTCGAACTCGCCGCGGAACTTCGCGCCGGCAATGAGCGCGCCCATATCGAGCGAAAACACCTTTCTGTCTTTCAGGGAATCGGGCACGTCGCCTTTCATAATACGAATGGCAAGCCCCTCCGCGATCGCCGTTTTCCCCACGCCCGCCTCGCCGATAAGTACGGGATTGTTTTTCGTTTTCCGCGATAATATCCGCACGACGTTTCGAATCTCCTCGTCCCGCCCGATCACGGGATCGATCTTTTGCGCACGCGCCTTTTCCACAAGGTCAACGCCGTATTTGCTCAATACTTCATTATTTTTTTCCATATGATTTCCTCTCCTTATAAAGTTTTCGTTTTCATTATATTTTTAACCATACGGAAATTTTCTTAAACAACTTTTCGTAAAAAATAAGAACGGCTTAACCGTTCTTGATTTGCAATACCACGAATAATACGACCAATATCGCCATAAACACGCAGGTCAAGACAAACTTGATCTTGTTTTGTTTTTTCTCGTCCATTGGCACGTACACGCGAAAACCGCAGGCAGGGCACACCCCGTTTTTCATTTCCGTTTTGCACCGCTTACAGTGCAACGTTTCGGGCATATGTTTATTCATAATAATTCTCCTTTATAACAAAGTTTCGAACACACGCAACACCGAATCTACAAGCCGTCCCAACAAACCGCGTTTGGTATTTTCGGGCGTACATTCCTTGCATACCGCAAACGTTTCCTCGCAATCGCGTTTGAGCGCAGACACCGCCTCGCAACCCGAAAAATACACCGCGTTCTCGAAGTGATGATACAAGCTCCGATAATCGAGATTGATCGTCCCCACCACGCCGCAAGTATCGTCGCTGATCATACTTTTCGCATGAATAAACCCAGGGGTATATTCGTAAATATGCACGCCTGCTTTCATAAGAAGCCCGTAATTGGCGCGCGTTAAGCGGAACACCGTTTTCTTATCGGGTATCCCAGGGGTAACGATACGCACGTCCACGCCGCGTGCCGCCGCCTGACAAAGCGCCGCGCGCAAGGTGTCGTCCAACACCAAATAGGGCGTGAATATCCACACATACTTACTCGCACGGCTAATAATATCCAAGTACACCGTTTCGCCCGTACTGATCCGATCGAGGGGCGAATCGTCGTAGGGCTGTACGCTAAACCCCTCCCGTTTTTCGTTGGAATCGGGCAATAAATAATCCCCGATATCCTCCTTGTCCTTTCTGAACGCATTCCAAAGATAGAAAAACATCTGCGTAAACGACCGCACGCAATCGCCCGTGAGCTTTAAGCCCGTGTCCTTCCAATACCCGAACCGCTCCTTTTCCGCGATATACTCGTCCGCAAGGTTGATGCCGCCCGTAAACGCCACTTTCCCGTCCACGACGAGTATCTTTCTATGATCGCGGTTGTTCATACGCACCGCAAAAAAGGGTACGACGGTGTTAAACGTGAAACATTTTATATTTTCGTGCAGACTTTCAAGGTATCTTTCGTACTTGGGCGGCAGAGTCATCATACACCCGAAATCGTCGTAAATAATACGTATTTGCACCCCCTGCATCGCCTTTTCGAGCAGTACTTTGAGTATTTCACCCCACATTTTCCCGTGCGCGATAATGAAATACTCCACGAGGATAAATTTTTCCGCCTTTTTCATTTCTTCGAGCATAACGGGGAACATTTCCTCGCCGCATTTATAATACTCCACCGTACCGTTCGAAAAGACGGGATATCTGCCGAACTGGGCAAGATAACGGGAGATCGCCTCGCCGCGCGTTTGCGGTTCGGGGATCTTTATTTCCCCGTAAAGCTCGCGCATTTTTTCAGCGTTTTCCTCTTTTGCTTTCGTGATCTTGCCTTGCATTTTCCGCGTCGGTCTGCCCCTGCCGTTCATTACGTACATAGGAACGCCGAATACGGGTACGAGTAGGATCAAAATAATCCAATTCAGCCGCGACGACGGACGATCGTGGTGATTGATAATGTACAAAACGAACACGAGCTCCAAAACGAACAAAGTACTCTGCAACGCGAGCGCCGCCGCGGAATGGTATACGAGCAGGTATAAAAACAAACCTATCCCCACAAGCTGCGCCACGACCGCCAAAAGGAAAATAAAAAAGCGGTTATAAAGAAATAATTTATAACTCCGATCGTTGGCTACCGTTCTCTCTATCCAATTTTTCTTTCTTTTGCTTAACGTTTTCATTATATATATTATATTCCCTTTTTTCTCCTTTGTCAACCCTTAAACTCGCCGCGCGCGCGGTTTTCACACCGAAATCACATTTCAAAAAAATTTTTTATTTTTTTTATGCAAAACCGTTGACAAATATATTTTTTTATAGTATACTATAATCACTTAATAAAACTAAATCCTAATAAGGAGCAAAGAAAAGAGGTAAGGTTATGAAAAAATTCGAATGTAAAGTATGTCACTACGTTGCAGAGGGCGTTGCGCCCGAAGTATGCCCCGTTTGTAAACAATCGGGCAAATTCGAAGAAGTAAATCCTTTGAAAGGCACGAAGACGGAAGCGAATTTAGCGACGGCGTTTGCAGGCGAATCGCAAGCGAGAAACAAATACACCTATTTCGCAAGCAAAGCGAGAAAGGAAGGATTCGTACAGATCGCGGCGATTTTCGAAGAAACGGCGAAAAACGAGCAGGAGCACGCAAAGATCTGGTTCAAACTTTTGAACGGCGGCGAAATCTCCTCCACTGCGGAAAATCTTCTTGCGGCGGCAGAGGGTGAAAACTACGAATGGACGGATATGTACTATGAATTTGCGAAAGTAGCACGCGAAGAAGGTTTTGAAGAAATCGCGAAACTGTTCGACGGCGTTGCGGCGATTGAGAAAGAGCACGAGGAAAGATACAGAAAGCTGCTCGCGAACGTGAAAGGCGATCTGGTATTCTCCAAAGAGGGCGACGCCGTATGGCAATGCTCCAACTGCGGTCATATCGTAGTCGGCAAGAAAGCGCCGGAGGTTTGCCCTATCTGTGCGCATCCGCAGGCATATTTCCAAGTTCGCGCGGAAAACTATTAATTTAACAATTTAATCTCACAACAATAAAGAACACCGCTTGGAGCGCCCCTCTAAGCGGTGTTCTGCTTATTTTACCGTCCCAAGATAAATATTTTTGAAAAAGCTAAATTTTTTTTCTTTCAAACACTTGACAGAGGTTTATTTTTATGTTATAGTTAATACAGATAATACAGATTGGAGGTATTTTATGGCAACAGAATTTTTAAGAGTCGAAAACAATGGTGTAAACAAGCAAACGAAAATTCGGCAAACCGTTTTAACAGCTTTTTATCTGGCAATCGCGGTTTTCGCAATTTGGGAAATTGTTTCCGTTATTCTTACGGGATTTAACGGCTATCAAGCGTTGGAGGGTAAATTTGGGGAACATAAAAAAAGAATGTTCTTAATGTTTCCCGTATATTGTCTGCTACTGCTCGCGTCCATTATTAAACTGACCGCATTTTTCAAAGAATGGATACGCACCAAAAAAACGCCCGTCTTTGAGCGCAATGAGGGTTTCTCTTTTGTACAGGCGGTGTCGGCAGTCGCGTTGCTTGTCAGCGTTCTCGTGTGGGCGTTTACCGACGAGAATTTGTGTAAACAACTCGCCTATCTTTCTTTGGCGGTTTTTGCAGTCGGTTACTCGTTATCCTGCTCGCAAATCGGAAGCAAATATTTACGCTTGCGCGTTTCCCCCGTCGTTTCGTACATAATATGTGCGGTAGGCGTGATCGCTCTTATGCTCACGGTCGCGAACGCTTTCAACGCGTTTGATTCCGTAACGTTGATATCGGAGGGAATGTATTATTCCTACGAGGTATCGAGCGCGGCGTTTATCGGCTGTTTAATCCCTTGTGTTATTTTCACGGTTTGCACGGCGTTACTGTTGCTTTCTGCTCCCTTTTCCAAAACGGAAGATTAACGTCTTTCAGGCAAGAAACGCCCCGACGAGATTTCGTCGGGGCGTTCGTTTGTGCATACCATGTATGCGTTTATAATACTTTTTTCAAGAATTTACCCGTATAGCTCGTCGGGTGCTGAGCGACTTCTTCGGGCGTACCCTCGCACACGATCTCGCCGCCGCCGTTACCCCCCTCCGGTCCGAGGTCGATAATATAATCGGCGGTTTTGATCACGTCGAGGTTGTGTTCGATCACGAGCACGGTATTGCCCCCCTCGCGTAATTTTAATAAAATTTTAATCAGCTTATCCACGTCGTAGGCGTGCAAGCCCGTCGTAGGCTCGTCGAGGATATACAAGGTCTTGCCCGTGGAACGACGGGAAAGCTCGGTGGCGAGCTTGACGCGTTGCGCCTCTCCCCCCGAAAGGGTAGTCGAGCTTTGACCAAGCTTGATATATCCCAAGCCTACGTCGTTGAGCGTTTTGATATTATTGTAAATATTCGGCACAGGCGCGAAAAATTCACACGCCTCCTCCACCGTCCTATCCAAAACGTCGGCGATACTCTTTCCCTTATATCTGACTTCCAAGGTTTCGCGGTTATACCGTTTGCCGCCGCACACCTCGCAGGGCACGAAGATATCGGGCAGGAAATGCATTTCGATCTTGATGATACCGTCCCCGAAACAATGCTCGCACCTGCCGCCCGAGATATTGAACGAAAACCGCCCCGCTTTATAGCCGCGCTCTTTGGCGTCGGGGGTCATAGAGAACAGGTCGCGAATGGCGTTGAACACGCCCGTATACGTCGCAGGATTACTCCGTGGCGTTCTGCCGATCGGGGATTGATCGATCGCGATCACTTTGTCGAAATACTCTACCCCCTCCATTTTTTCATATTTACCGAGCGCGTGTTTCGCGCCGTTGAGCTCGTTGGCGAGCGTAGGATACACGATTTCGTTGACAAAACTCGATTTACCGCTCCCCGAAACGCCCGTAACCGCCGTGATCAACCCTACGGGCACTTGGGCGGTCAAATTTTTGAGGTTGTTTTGTTGACAGCCGTACACTTTCAGCCACCGCCCGTCCGGCTTTGCGCGCACGGTCGGGGTTTCTATTTTCCGCCGCCCTGCAAGATAATCGCCCGTGATCGATTGCGGCGCTTGCATAATATCCTCGGGCGTACCGCACGCCACCACTTCGCCGCCGTGTACGCCTGCTTTCGGGCCGATATCCACGATATAATCCGCCGCGCGCATAGTGTCCTCGTCGTGCTCCACGACGATCAGCGTATTGCCCAGATCGCGTAAGCCTTTGAGGGAATTTAACAGCTTTTCGTTATCCCGTTGGTGCAAACCGATACTCGGCTCGTCGAGGATATACAACACCCCCGTAAGCGCGCTCCCTATCTGCGTGGCAAGACGTATACGCTGGCTCTCGCCTCCCGAAAGGGTAACCGCCGTACGCGTGAGCGTGAGGTAATTGAGCCCCACGTTACGCAAAAAGCCGAGGCGGTTATTGATCTCTTTGATGATCGCGTCGGCGATCAGGTGTTCGGTATGCGTAAGCCCCTCTTTCAGCCCGTCCATAAAATCGCAGAGCTTGTCCACGGACATTTCGCAAACCTCCCAGATATTTTTACCGCCCACGTACACCGACAACGCCTCTTTTTTCAAACGTTTCCCTTCGCAACCGTCGCAGGGCGCGTTACGCATCAACCGTTCGATATCGCTCTTTACGCCGTCCGAAGTGGAGGTGGAATAGCGGCGTTGGAGGTTGTTCACGTACCCCTCCCACGTCTTTTTGAAGCTGCCCGAAAAGGAACGGGTATGATACGCCATATCCACGCGCTCGTTACTGCCGTACATTAAGATATCGTATACCTCTTTGGAAAGGTCTTTCACGGGCACGTCGAGGGAAAAGCCGTACGCCTTGGACAGGGCGGAAAGCTCCATCAACGCCATGGAATTCGAGCCCAAATTCCAGCCCGTAACTTTCATTGCCCCCTCGCGCAAGGTCTTGTTTTTATCGGGGCAGACGAGGTCGGGATCGACGAACTGCTTAAAGCCCAAGCCCGAACAGGTCGGACACGCGCCGTAAACGGTGTTGAACGAGAACATTCTCGGCTCGATCTCTTCCAACGACACACCGCAATCGGGACAGGCGTAATTGATGGAATACAGCTCCTCTTCCCCCTCGCGATCGATCACAACGAGCCCGTCCGCGAGTTTGAGCGCCGCCTCCAAACTGTCCGTCAACCGCTTTTGCACGGTAGGTTTGACGATCAGCCTGTCCACGACAACGGAAATATTGTGCTTGATATTCTTTTCGAGCTTGATCTCCTCTTGCAGATCGTATACGATCCCATCGATCTTCACCCTGCCATAACCGCTCTTTTTATACGCGGCAAGCTCTTTATGGTATTCCCCCTTTCTGCCGCGCACGACGGGCGCGTTGACGAGGATCTTGCTCCCCTCGGGCAGCGCCATAACCTTATCGCAAATCTCGTCCACCGTCTGACGGCGAATCTCCCTGCCGCACTTGGGACAATGTGGCACGCCGATACGCGCGAATAAAAGACGGAAATAATCGTAAATTTCCGTTACCGTACCCACCGTCGAACGGGGGTTACGCGAGGTCGTTTTCTGATCGATGGAAATGGCGGGGGAAAGTCCGTCTATGCTCTCCACGTCCGGTTTTTCCATCTGTCCCAAGAATTGCCGCGCATACGAGGATAAGCTCTCCACGTAGCGGCGTTGTCCCTCGGCGAAAATGGTATCGAACGCAAGCGTCGATTTACCGCTCCCCGAAAGCCCCGTCAAAACGGTAAGCTTATTACGGGGAATGGTTACGTTGATATTTTTCAGGTTGTTTTCTTTTGCTCCCTTGATGACTATTTCTTCTTGCATAATTTTGTTTTCCTTATTTTCCTGCCTTTCTCAACCGTAGCTTTAATTCCGCTATTTTCTCGCGAATTTCGATCGCCCGTTCGAAATCGAGCTGACCGCTCGCCACTTTCATCAGCGCTTTCAGCTTTTCGATCTCGTCGGGGATCTCCTGCATCTTGATATCGTCGCCCGTGTGCTTTTTGGTGATATTCAAAGTCGATTTGACTTCTTTCACGATCGTTTTCGGCACAATACCGTGCGCCTCGTTATATTCCTTTTGTACCTTACGACGACGGTTGGTTTCCCCGATCGCCCGTTTCATACTGTCCGTGATCGTATCCGCGTACATAACCACGCGCCCCTCGGCGTTTCGCGCCGCACGCCCGATCGTTTGGATCAGCGAGGTATCGCTGCGTAAAAAGCCCTCCTTGTCCGCGTCGAGGATCGCCACGAGCTTGACTTCGGGCAGGTCGAGCCCCTCGCGAAGCAGGTTAATGCCGCAAAGCACGTCGAATTCCCCCAAACGCAAGCCGTTTACGATATCGATACGCTCCAACGTGTCGATGTCGCTATGCATATATTTAACCTTTACCGAGTGTTCCTTTAAGTAGTCGGTAAGCTCTTCCGCCATCTTCTTGGTAAGCGTGGTGATCAAAACCCTGCCCCCCTCGTTTACCACCGTACGTATCTCCGACAACAAATCGTCGATCTGTCCGCGCGTGGGTTTTACGGTGATTTCGGGATCGAGCAAGCCGGTGGGGCGAATGAGCTGTTCCACCGCCTGCGACGATTGTTCGAGCTCGTAGGGCGCAGGGGTTGCCGAAACGAACACCACCTGCGGCACGCGCGCGTCGAATTCGGGAAAAGTGAGCGGACGGTTATCGAACGCCGCTTGCATACGAAACCCGTATTCCACAAGGTTTTTCTTGCGCGAAAGGTCGCCGTGATACATAGCGCGTATTTGGGGAATGGTCATATGACTCTCGTCGATAAACACCAAAAATTCCCCCTGCGGAAAATAATCCAACAGCGTGAACGACGGCTCGCCCCGTTTCCGACCGTCGAAATACCGACTGTAATTTTCAATACCGCTGCAATACCCGATCTCGCGCATCATTTCCAGATCGTGTTCGGTACGCTGTTTGAGCCGTTGCGCTTCCAAAATTTTGCCTGCGTCCTCGAACGCCTGCACCTCGCCGCGCAAATCCTCTTCTATCATAGCGAGCGCGCCGCGTAGCTTTTCCGTACCCACCGCGTATTGACTGGCAGGGAAGATCGCCACGTGCGAAAGCTCGTTGAGCTTGTTGCCCGTAAGCGCCTCGACTTCGTAAATTTTTTCGATCTCGTCCCCGAAAAATTCCAAACGTATCGCCACCTCCGAGTTGGAGGCAGGGAATATCTCCAAGCTGTCCCCCCGCACGCGGAATGTCGAACGCTTGAAATCGACGTCGTTTCTCGAATATTGCAATTCGATCAGCTTACGCATCAACGCGTTTCTCTCCCACTCCATATTCGGACGCAGGGAAATGGACAAGCGGAAATACTCCTCGGGCGCGCCCAACCCGTAAATACAGGACACCGACGCGACTACGATCACGTCCTTTCTTTCCATCAACGCGCCCGTCGCGCTGTTGCGGAGCTTGTCGATCTCGTCGTTCATGCTCAAATCTTTTTCAATGTACGTATCGGTGGAAGGAATATAGCTTTCGGGCTGGTAATAATCGTAATACGAAACGAAATACTCCACGCGGTTTTCGGGAAAAAACTCGCGGAACTCGTTACAAAGCTGCGCCGCAAGCGTTTTGTTGTGCGCGATCACGAGGGTGGGACGGTTGACGTTTTTAATCACGTTCGCCATCGTGAACGTCTTACCGCTACCCGTAACCCCGACGAGCACCTGCGCGCGTTCGCCGTTTAACACGCCCTCCGTTAATTTTTCGATCGCCTGCGGTTGATCGCCCGTAGGCGCGTAGGCAGAATGTAACTTAAATTCCATTTCTTCTCCGTTATGCAACAAACATATGTTTATATTATAGCATATTTCCACGCGAAAGTAAACGGATTGAACAGGGATTTTTTACGGTTTTCTAAAATATCCATTTGAGTACCCAACCGACGAGGAAAGCAATGACGGCGGAGGTGATCGCCCAGCCCAGCTTGACCGCAAAATCACGGCGTTGTTGCACCGAACACCGCTTAAACGCATACCCGTTGGCGCGCAGGGAGATCACGTACGTTTTCTCGCCCCTGCGTTCGGAGGAAAGCAATTCGAAATAGTTGTCGAGCGCGAGCTCGGAAAGAATGGATTCGAGCTGTTCCTCGGTATATTTTTTACTTTGGGGAAGCATAACCAAAAGCTCCGCAGGCGAAATCAGGCATATCCCCTTTTCCGAGCAAAGGGAATACACCGCGCCCATCACTTCACTTTCCCGTCTGTTCAACATTTCCGCATACCTCGACGTATATAAAGTATGCGCCGTTTTCTTTCCTTCCATTCAATACGCTCAAAACGCTATCTTTTTTTGAAAATATATGTTATAATAAAAACGATCAATGAAAAAAAGGAGAGCTCTATGCCGGCACTCTACGCGCATAAATATTTCGGGGAAACGGTACTCAACGCCCTCCCCCAACCCCTCAAAAACGATATAGCCCTGCACAAAGAGGCGTTTGTCCTCGGCACGCAAGGTCCGGATATTTTATTCAATCATAAACCCTTTTCGAAAAACGCGATCAAGCAACAGGGAATGGATATGCACTTACGCTCAGCGAAAGACTTTTTCGAAAAATCCGCGCAAAAGGTAGCGCAGGCAGGCAATCAAAGCGCGACTTCGGCGTACGTCGCCGGCTTTATCTGTCATTTCATGCTCGACAACGCCTGTCATCCGCATATTTATCTTTTGGAAAGCAAGGGCGTTTCCCACGGCAGGATCGAATCGGAATTCGATAAATATCTCAAAAGAAAAAACGGCGAAAAGGTACACCGCAATTCGGGCAAGGCTATGCACAAGAAAAACGGTACTTCCCAAGCGGCGGCTCAAATTTTGGAGGTGGACGAAAAATCGATCAAACGCGCGATCAAAACGATGCGCATAGTCAACGGCTTATTCTCTTTTCCCTCCAAACTCTTCCATAAATTCGCGCATTTCGTTCTCCGCAGAATGCACGCGGAAAATAAATTCGGGGGTATGTTCCTGTATTTTGACGATCTGCCCGAGTGCGACGAATTAAACCCGATACTCACGGACAATTTGCAAAACGCGGTCGCGCCCACGGCGGAGCTGATCGAAAACTATTTTGCAAAAATCGGCGAAAACGCCTTCACGGGCGAATTATATAACGCGTTCGATAAAGATTACAAAGGAGACTCATTGTTATGAACGAAACGACCGCCGCCAACGCGGCAAACAAACGGCTCACCCCGCTCGAAAAGAAATGGGTGCTCTACGACGTAGCCAACTCCGCGTACGTACTGCTCGCCACCGCGCTTTTAACCTTCTATCGCGACTTCGTCGCGCCGACGGGAAATCTGACCACCGTTTGGGGACTCGTCAACACGATCGTTACGGTGATCGCGTTCTTCCTCTGCCCGATCTTGGGTACGCTCGCCGATTTCAGTAAAAAGCGCAACTTTTTTATGACGTTCGCCCTTATCGGCATTATCGGTTGCGGCGTACTTTCCATATTCAGCTTTATGAAAGGTATATCGATCGCCGGCATACTCTTTTTGATCGTATATATCGTAACCGAGCTGGGCTATTCGTCGGCGAACGTATTCTACGACTCCATGCTCTCCGACGTTACGACGGACGAGCGTATGCATAACGTATCGGCGAACGGCTACGCATGGGGATATATCGGTAGCTGTATTCCGTTCATTTTCTGTTTGGTACTCTATATTCTCGGTTGGATGGTATTCCCCGACTTTTTGGGTTGGGCGTTCACGATCTGCTGTCTGATCACCGCGGCTTGGTGGTTGACGTTCACGATACCCCTTTATAAGAGCTATCAACAGCTCCACTTCCTGCCCAAGCCCGAAAAGCCGATCAAGGAAACGTTCAAACGGTTGGGCTCGCTCATCAAAGAGCTTTCGAAAAACAAGAAAGCGTTCGTGTTCTTGATCGCGTTCTTCTTCTATATCGACGGCGTACATACCATTATCAAAATGGCAATGAGTATCGGAAACGACCTCAATTTCGAAAACTTCGGTGCAGTCAAGCTCGTGATCGCGTTGTTCGTAACGCAGATCGTGGCGTTCCCCTGCGCGATACTTTTTGGCAAGCTCGCCTCCAAACATTCCTGCGAAAAGCTGCTGATCGTCTGCATCGGCGCGTACGCGCTGATCGGCGTACTCGCGGTATTCCTCCGCTTCGAGTGGCAATTCTGGGCAATGGCGGTGGGCGTGGGTATGTTCCAAGGCGGCATACAAGCAATGTCGAGATCGTACTTTACCAAGATCATACCTGCGGAGAAATCGGGTGAATTCTTCGGCATTTACGATATTTTCGGCAAGAGCGCAGCGATCGTCGGTCTGGGCTTGATCACGTTATTAAGTTCGATCTTCCCCCTTGCGGAGGCGACGTGGATCAACCTTGCCCTGCTCCCCCTGCCCATTCTCTTTTTGATCGGTTTGGTACTCTTCCTCGTATCTATGAAAATACCTCTGGATAAAGAAGAATAATGTATTTGAACGAAACGCGCCCGTCTGCACAAAGCAGACGGGCGGTTTTTCGGTTGTCGCAACCTTACGAAAATAGCTGTGGTAACTACGAAAGGTTATTCTTCTTTTTCAAAATTTAATACTTCCACCATAAGCAGAACGCCCGCCTTAAAACCACGGAAATACATTTCTCTTTCCTCGTCCGCGTGAAAATCTTCCGATTTCGTAACAAATTCGTCTACCGATTCGATTTGTTCTTCGGAAAGTACTTGCTCTATCTTCTCGTACGCCTCCTGCGCCCTATCGCGCGCTTTGCTCGTTTT
>JAFTPZ010000055.1 GCA_017463025.1 Clostridia bacterium | reverse complement strand
TCGCCAAGATATACGGTTCTCTCGCGCCGTTCCAATCGAACGTGGAATTGAGAATACTTTCGGGGAAATCGCAGTTGGGATAGAAATCCGTCCATTGTCTTTGCCCTTGGAAGCCCGCAGCAATCGCGTTATGCCCCACAGCTTCTTCTTCCGCGCCGACGGGCAAGTTTTTGTTGCCGTTCATAAGGTCTTTGATAATACACGCCATCTTCGCCGTGAATTCCCAATCCTTTTCCTTTTGCTCTGCCGTGCGTTGAAGCTCGGGCGGGTTCTTATCGAAATCGGCGTTGCATTTCGCTTTTACCCAAGCAAGCGCTTTTTCATATTCCGCTTGATCATAAATGCCTTCCGTCATTCGGCGGATAATTTCCACTTCGTCCACGCTCTCTACACGCATACCGAGGTATTCTTCAAACAGCTCTACGTTGACGATCGAACCTGCGATCCCCATACAGATCGAGCCGATTTGCAAATAGGACTTTCCGCGCATCGTCGCCACGGCAACCGCCGCGCGAGAGAAGCGCAAGAGTTTTTCCGCAACGTCGCAAGGGATAGAGGTATCGTCCAAATCCTGCACGTCGTGCCCGTAGATACCGAACGCGGGCAAGCCCTTTTGCGCGTGCCCCGCCAAAACCGCAGCAAGATACACAGCGCCGGGGCGTTCCGTACCGTTAAAGCCCCAAACCGCTTTGATCGTCATCGGGTCCATATCCATCGTTTCGCTGCCGTAGCACCAGCAAGGCGTTACCGTAATCGTGATATCAACGCCCTCTTTTTTGAACTTGTCCGCGCAAGCCGCCGCTTCCGCCACGCGCCCGATCGTCGTATCCGCAATAACCACCTTTACAGGTTCGCCGTTGGAATAGAAAACGTTTTTGCCGATCAGTTCCGCCGCCGCTTTCGCCATATTCATCGTCTGCACTTCCAAGCTTTCACGCACTTTCAATGGTCCGCGTCTGCCGTCGATGGTAGGTCTGATACCGATTACGGGATAACTCCCGATAAGTCTTGATTCCGCCATAAAATTTTTCCCTCCGAAAATTTTTATTTTTTCTTTCTATATTCATAATTATATACTTGAAAAAAGTAAATTACTTGTGATATAATAATAAAAAGTATAATTATTTTCCTATTGGGTGGAGATATGAGCTTTAACGAGATCAAACAGCACGGAACGGAGGATTTTCCCTTCGAGCTTTACAATGTGGATAAAGAGCATCCAAAATATAAAATGGCGTTTCATTGGCACGCTTCGGTGGAACTCATTCGAGTGATCGACGGGCGGCTTTCGGTAACGCTGGACGATCGCGTATTCGAAGCGACGGCGGGCGAGATCTTATTCGTCAACAGCGAAGTGATCCACGGAGCGACGCCGACGAATTGCGTATATCAATGCCTCGTATTCAACCCCGCTTTTTTAAAGACGGGAAACGACGGCTGCAATTTATTTTTGGATAACCTGTTATCGCAAAACGCGCACATTCCCGAAAGGATCGAGGACGAAACACTGAAAAGCCTCGTGATCAAAATGATGCAGGAAATGGATGAACGCAAGGACGGCTTTGCGTTCAAGGTGATCGGACTCGCCGCGCAATTTTTCGGAACGGTGCAGGAAAAGCAATACCTTGCGCGGCAAGCGTATGCGGGACGGGATACGCAAAAAATCCACAAGCTGAAAAAAGTGCTGAAATATATCCGCGATAATTTTGCCTCGGAAATCACTTTGGACGATATGGCGCGGCAAGCGGGACTTTCCACCAAATATTTTTGCGCCTTTTTTAAAAACATGACGGGTACGACGCCCGTAAAATATCTGCTCGCCTACCGCGTGGAACGGGCGGCGAGAAAATTGCTGGGTACGGACGAAAGCATTACGCGCATCGCCTACGATTGCGGGTTTAACGATTTGAGTTATTTTATCAAAACCTTTAAGGACGTAAAAAGGATCACCCCGAAAAATTACCGAATGAAATAAACGAAAAAGAAGCGCGGCGCGCTTCTTTTTCGTTGTTATCCGTTTTTAAATATCCAAAAAGTCGGTGGCTTTACATTCGCCGTTGGACAGAGCGAGAAATCTTTCGTTGTATTTATCAATGACCGTCGTTGCAAAGCGGCGCATATTGCGGAAAAAATCTTTTCCCATAACGCTCTCTTTAAACGAATAGGTCATACGAAAGCAAACGGCGCCCGTTTCGATATTCAGATCAAAGCAACCGTAAGAAATCTTGGAATTGACGATACAGCAAGCCACCGCCGCGTCCACGAGCTTATTGTTTGCGAGCATATTCACGGGCAGCGTGGATAAAAACCGCACCACTTGACGCTTGATATCGATTCCAAACAGGCAATCCATCGGCAGATCGTCGCCCGTTTCGCGGTATTTCACCGAAAGATCGCCGTCTTTTTTTATATATTTCCAACCGTCCTCGTCCAAGGAATCGCAAAGCGTAAAATACGCCAATTCCGCTTTTTCGATCTTCATTTCGTCCGTCATCGTACCACCTCAAGCCTGCATTTTTTCGATATATTCGTCGTAGTTGATCTGCCCGTCGACGTAAGCTTTCATCGTGTGGTTCACGTCGTCCACCGTCGCCGTGGAACAATCGATCAAATAATCGAAAATTTCCGTGCCCACCGTCGCGTCGTGATAAGAAACGATCAAACGGTAGATCACCGTGCGTTTTAATACGTCGAAATCGAACGAGCCGTCGATCAAATGATTATTGATCGCGCATACGCCCATGCAAAACGGAACGCATTTCTCCTCGGAAACGGAAAAATCCTGCCCCGTGTACGCGGACACGAGTTCGCGCTCCGCTTCCACGAATATATTCATACGCATGGGCAGGTCGTTGCCGACCACGCTCAACGATACGCTTAAATTGTTTTCGTTTTTCGTATATTTCCAACTCCTGTTATCGAGCGTACGGCAAAGTAATTGAAAAACTTCCTGCGCTCTCCGTCTTTTATCCACAGTCATCTCTCGCTCCTCAACGAATTTTGTTTATTGTATCACATTCCCGTTTGTTTGTCAATCTCTAAGCGCAAAAAAACGGGTGAAATCGCTTTCACCCGCTTACGCTTTTTTTATTTTATTCCAAAGGTTCGTCCTCACGGCGCAAGAACAGCAAGCCGTAGCCCGCAAGCCAAGGTCCGTTATGGCAGCCGCTGACGGGCGACATAATCACGGGTTCGTGATTACATTCGATCCCGTAGCCCGTTTCGATCTTCTTCAGATCTTCCAAAAGCGACGGGCCTGTATAGACGTGCCACAAAAGATAATCTTCGGGTTTTCTATCCCCGATCAAGTCTTTGAGAATCTCGCAAGTTTTTGCAAGCGCTTTACGGGGCGTACGCACCGAGCAAAGCGCCGTCAGCTCGCCCTCGCGCGTGAAATGCACCACGGGGCAAATGGAAAGAATTTTTCCAAAGAACGCCTTGCCGCCCTTTAATCTTCCATTATACACCAAATAATCGAGCTTGCCGTCCACGCCCAAAAATTCTTGGCGCGCCATCATCCAACGAATTTCTTTGACGATCGTTTCCGTGGGAACGCCTTTTTCAACCATTTCCGCCGCTTTCACCGCCAGCAAGCCCTCGCCAAAGCAGGTGATCTTGCTATCGATCACGGTGATCTTCATTTTATCCTGATAATCCTCCGCGATCAAACGGATCAGATTATAAGTACCGCCCAAGTACGAGCTAAGCGCAATAATGATGAGTTCGTCGTAACCGTCGCGATAGGCTTGTTCAAAATGCTCGTGAAGTTCTTCCGTCGTCGGCATCGCCGTGCGGGGAAGATTGTTTTTGGGATCTTGCAGCGTTTCCAATTCCTCGTAAAATTTCACAGGATCAAGATCGACGCCCTCTAAATATTCTTTCCCTTGGAACAGCACGTGAATACGGATAATCCCGATATTCAACTCGCGATATCTTTGCGGCGCGTATTCCAAACAGCCCGTAGACGTACAAAAAACCTTTCTTTTCATT
>JAFTPZ010000054.1 GCA_017463025.1 Clostridia bacterium | reverse complement strand
TGCCCGGGGAAAACGTTACGGTTAAAGAAAAAATGGACGATAGCGCGCTCGAATCCTTGCGCTATTACGAAAAAGGGCAGGACTCTAATTCTCCCGACGTGCCGTTCAAAGCGTATGCGTTTCCTTGGGTGGGCGGTATGGACAGCATTATGTATAACGCCGACTATTTGGAAGCGATCGATATGGAAGTGCCGCTGACGACCGATCAATTTCTTGCAACGTGCCAAACGATCGTGGAAGAAAAGCCTTTTGCGTATAATTTACAGGCGGACGGCGATTACGCGATTTTAACGAGCAGCAGCGGACATTATTGGTATAATTTGTATCCTACGTGGTGGGCGCAATACGAGGGTATGGAGGAATATTATAATTTCTGTAACGGCGTAGCGAACAACCGTATTTCCGCAGAGATACACCGCCAAAAAGGTAAATTGTATTCCTTGCAGGTAATGGAAGAAATTCTTGAATGGGATAACGGATACGTTTATCAAAAACGCACGGGCTTGGAATTTATGCAAGCGCAGACTAATTTCGTAAAGGGCGAGGGGGTGTTTTATTCCAACGGCGACTGGTTTGCAAAAGAAATGGAGCAGACAATGAAAGACGTGAAAGAAATGTTGGATATAGAGTACGATATCCGTATGATGCAAGTGCCTGTCGTCAGCGCAATCATTGAAAAAACGCCGTCTATCCCCGACGACGAAACGTTGCAAGCGGTGATCCGTGCGATCGACGGTGGGTGTGCGACAAAACAGATGGCAAGTCAGGCAAATTTCAAGGGCTACGAGTTGCTTACGGGCGTTACGGACGACGACTATCAGACGATTTTAGAAGCACGCGGTATCGTTCATTCGACGGGTACGACGCATAGAGCGCTCGTTCCCTCGTATGCAAAAGGAAAGGAGATCGCGTTCGATTTTCTTCGGTTTATGGCGACGGACAAGGCGCAGGAAATTTATATCAGCTGTACGGGCGGTTCTTCGTTGCCTTTCGATTACGACGTGGAACGTAAAAATCCCGATTTGTACGAACAGCTTTTGCCGATCGGAAAAGATTATCTGAATATCAAGTATAATACGGTATGCGGCATGAACCTTCTCCCCGATCCGGAAGCCTTTCCGCTTATGAAATGGGGAGAAATGCGCCCCGTATATTCCCTCTCGGGAAATTCGTTGGTTGCGTATTTTGCCTCCAAAGAATCGACGGGTACGGCGCAACAGCTTTATGACGACGATATTAAATATTATATCGACGGCGGTAATTTCGATCTTTGTCGCGACCGAGCGGGCTTGAATTGACGGGAGAAAACAGTCATGTCGAAAAAGAATGGCAAAATGAAAAAATTGCTTGCGGTCGCGTTTGCCTGCACGGCGTTTGCGTATCACGCGACTGCTTGCGCTAATCCGACGAACAGCTCGTCCCTTGAAGGGGCGGAGGGATATACCCTTTGGGGCGTCGCCGCTACCGAAAAGATACTTCGCGACGTGGACGATTCGCAGTACGAAGCACTGAAAACGGAAGCCAAGATAGCGGTCGATACGGCGAAAAACGAATACGAGGCGGCGCAAGTTATCGTTAGCGCGGACGGCGCGGTGAACGAATATACCGTCGAGCTCTCCGATCTGAAACTGGTCGGCGGCGAAGGAACGTATTCCAAAGACAATATTTCCGTATATCATATGAAATACGTAAACGTAACGAATACGTGGAACGAGGGTTCGCGCGTGGGGTGGTATCCCGATTGCGTGTTGCCCTTTGCGGCGGCGGTAGAGGCGGGTGAAAATAAAGTATCCGCTGGCGAAAACCAAAGCGTATATTTCACGTTCAATACGCCCGAAACGCAAACGACGGGCACGTATACGGGCAACGTAAAATTGACGGTAGACGGTGAAGTGAATACGATTCCCGTCAGCGTGCGAGTGCGCAACGCGACAGTGAACGAAGCGAACCACGTCAAAAGTATTTTCCGAAACGATTTCTTTATGTATATCGGGGAATATAACAGCACGCAGGAAATGTACGATACGTATTCCAAATTCTTGATGGACTATCGCGTAATGCCGTGGAAACTTGTCGTCGATACGTCGCACGACGAGGAGGACGCGGTGTATTATGCAGAAAAGGCATACGAGCTGTGTGCAAACGAAAAATGCTCGACGATCTGTTTGCCCGTTCAAAAAAGCACGGGAACGATCCCCGACGGTCAACTCGTTATGTACATTGAAGCCATGATGGACAAATGCTTGGAAACGGGGTATAACTTACTCGAAAAATGCTACGTTTACGCCAACGACGAGCCTATTCAGAACGACGCGTACGAAAAGGTGGTGTCGTTTTCCAAGACCTTTAACGCCCAGCGCGAGATTGCCGTGGACAATTTGGTAAAAGCCAAAGCGGCGAATCTTGAAAAGTACCCGAGCGTTACCTCGGAATATTACGACGAATTGGTGGAAGCGGTGCGGAATATCCGCCACGTAACGACGACGAAATATCTCGCGGAATACGAGCCGTACGTAGATATTTTCTGCCCCACGTTCGAGGGGTTTGATCAAGGACTTTCCACGGGCGTATACGAAAACGACGACAAGGTATGGGTATACGGTGCGCTCGCTCCGAAAGTACCGTATACGGCTTATCATATCGACGCTCCGACGCTTTCGCCGCGTTTGCTCGGTTGGTTGCAAGCGTTATATAATGTAGAGGGGAATTTGTATTGGGCTACGGCGTATTATGCGGGCAGAGATCAAAACGCAAAATATTATTACGTGGACGAATATTATGAAAATCCGAATCGGTATAGGAATATCCCGGGAGAGGGGTATCTGCTCTATCCGGGTTCGAAATACGGCATAGACGGTCCGATCGCCAGCTTGCGTCTTGAAACGATTCGCGACGGCTACGAGGAATACGAGCTTTTATACAATATTAAGGAAGCGTACGCCGCAGTCAGCGAGAGTATAGGCGTAGAGTTTTCGGCGGAAAGCACGATTTCTTCGCTGATGTCGTCCATTCATTCGGGAATGCGCATTACGGCGACAACGGACTCGTTTACTGCCGCGCGGTCGAGCTTGCTTGATTTATCGGAGTTTACGCAAAGCGGCGTATGCTTCACAAATTACAGCGACGACGGCGAGGGTGTGATCGAATACGAATTGTATATTCCCGAGGGGATAGAGGTAAGCGCAACGGGTATCGCGAAGATAAGCGAAAAGGCGGTAACGGGTGGAAAAATCGTGTTGTATCGCGCGGATATGAGCTTGTCGGGCGCGGCGCAAACAGCGACGTTCTCCACGGCGGTAAACGGCGAAACCGTATCGATGAGCTACAATCTTTCGGGCGCGGTAACGAAATACGGCGCGGAAACGTTGCTTGGCGGGCTTTCGGGCGAACACGAGCTCGTTCAAGCCGCAGAGATCAGCGGCGGCGCGGGACAGCTGGTGAAGCTTGCATTGCCTGCGCAGGAAGAGAATGCCCGCGCAAGGGTGGAATATTCCGCAACGGAGCTTTTGAGCGCAATCGGCGGAAAGACGGATAAGGTAGTGTTCAAATTCTGGTATGCGGGCGCGGATAAGACGAGCGTAAGCGTATACGTGAAATACAAAAACAAACGTTACGAAGAATCGATCAGTTCGGCGGCGTTCCGATTGGAAACGGGTGAAAACGTGATCTCGTGGGATAATCTCACCTCTGTAAATTGGGAAAAGAACGGCGAAATCGAATACGTGGCGTTTGAAATCGGCGATTTGGGCGCGGCGGCGCGTTCGGACGTGTACTTAAAGGGTTGCGTATTATACGCCGCAAAGGAGGACGTATAATGAGAAAAACGAAAACGTTTTCAATGATTACGCTCGCCGCTTGCGCAGCGTTGTGTACGTTTTCCGCTTGCTTGCCTCAAAACAATGCAAGCGACGACGGGCAAGCGGAGCGTCCGCTTGTTTGGACGGTAGCGGACTTCGAAACGTGGGAAACGGGTATGCAACTCGTGCGCGTGTTCAAGGATTTCGGGAAGATCGAATTAAACACGGACGCAACGTATACGAAATCGGGCAACGGCTCGGCGCGTATTCTGCCCATGGGAGGCTACCGAACGGGTACTGTGCCCGTGTTCTCCTTCCCGACTTATTCGGAAACGCTCGGTTTTGATAACCGTGATTTTTCAGACGCGAACGAGATCACCTTTGAGTTTTACAACGCAGAGGAAACGCCCGTCAACGTAGCGGTAGGGTTGATGACAAAAGCCTCGCCCTCCGATTACGAGGCGACGCCGTTTGAGTATCAACCGCTTGCGCCGAAACAGTGGACGACGGTTTCGTATACCGTCAACACCTCCGTATTGAGTATCGATAAAGACGTAACGGATATGCAAGCGATCTACGTGGCGTTTGAAAATATCCGCTCGCGAGATACGGCGGATGCGCCCGAAATTTATTTGGACGACGTGGTGCTCACGCGCTACGAAACCGCGCCCGAGATCGAAAACGTGTTGGAGCTCGACGAAACGGAATACCTCGATTTTGAAAAGAGTTGGCAGAAATACGTGATCAGTGCGAGAGAAACGCCCACAGCTCCTGTTTCCACGATCAAAAAGGCGAGCGAGTGCAAGATCGGCGAAATTCCCGAAGAGGGAGAAGCGGATACGCGAGAAACGCTGACGGCTGTTTCGGGCGAAAACGTTTTACACGTGGTGATGCCCGTCAGTGAGGGTGTGAACACGTATTATCCAGGGGTGTCTTTCTCTGAAAAGCTGTTGCAAACCTCTATGTTCAACGGCTTGTCCGACGGCGAATACGGCAACACGAAATTCGGTTTCGATATTATGTATAACGAGCCCGAAATTCAGCGGATCAGCGTTCTCTTTTTCACCGCTCCGTCGAAAAGCGGTACTCGCAAGTCGATGGAAATCAACTTCCCCGAGAAACTGAAACCGTTCGAGTGGACGCGGATCGAATTTACGCTTAAAGACCTGTACGAGCGTTGGCAGACTAAATATCCCAACAATAAGGACCTGTTTACGAATCCCGGAAAGATCGAAATCACTTGGGGCGAATTTAACGGCGGCAAGGACAGAGATTTCTATCTCGACAATATGGGCTTTACGGTAGCAGAAAAGGATACGACGGCAAAAGCGGATATTATCGTAACGCCGTTTGCGCGTGAGGCGCTCGTCGGCTCGGCTATCGATTTCCCGACGGCAACGATCACAGATAAATATGACCTGACTCTGCCCGTTACGCTTACACCCTATTATAAGAATGGCGAGGAGTGGGAAGTCGTAGCCTTGAAAAAGGGCGCGATCCCGATCGATAAAGCGGGCGATTATAAAATCGTCGCAACCACGAAAAACAGCCTTGGAAACGTAACGACAGAGGAATATCCTTTCAAAGGGGTAACGCAGATAGAACCGAACGTGTGGGCGTCTTATTCGTACGCGGACGAAACGAGCGGTATTTTCCTGAAAAGCGCCGAAAACAACGAGGTTACGTGGCAACAAACCGCAACGTTTGAGGGCGAAACGCGCGAGGGCGTCGTGGTGGCGAAAGCCGCGAACGCAAGTCAATGGGCGGCGGGCTATCTCGGCTTCTGCTTTGCCGAACAGCTTTTGAACGTCGCAACCGACGCCGCGTGGGATTCTTTCTATATCGATCTTTGTATCGTTGCCGATTCTCCCAGCGTGAAACTGCAAAGCGGTAGCAAAGTACTTGCCACGCTGGAAACGGGCAAATGGATACGATTGACGATTACAAAGGAAATGTTGAACGGCACCGTTCCCTCGTATATAAACGACACTCGCGTTCCGCTCGTGGATAAGGCTTTTTACGAGAGCTTTAACGAAGTGCTCGGAAGCGAACCCACAACGTTTATGTATATTTCGAATATAAAAACCGCAACGCACGAGAATTCCGACGTAACGTATTATATCGACCAAGTGGTCTGGGAACGCAACGAAAACGGATCGTGGACGGAGGGCGACGATAGTGCGTCCGATATTTACGGGGACGAGTGGGCTGATCCTTTCAGAAAGGAAAACGAATAACGGAATAAACAGAGAAAAATCTCTGTAAAAAAATATAAAAGGAGAAAATTATGAACAAAAAACAGTATCGGAAAGTTGGCATTGAAGTTGTCGCTTTTCGGACGGAAGACATAGTTTCCACTTCCGGCGGAACGGCAACCACAGACGGGTATGCTCTTGATATTTACAAGAGCGGGTGGCAAGACGAGAACGTGAAAAATTAAGGAGGATGAAAAAATGAAAAAGAAAAAAGTAATTAGTTTATTAGCTACTCTCGGTTGCGTGGCGATCGCAACGGGCGCCGGATTGGTAACGACGCCTGCAAGCGCGGCAACGACAATCGGCGGAGTGGACGTTTCATCGTTCCGCATGACGCACGGCGCAAGCGTGCGCTTTAATGCTGCGGACGGCAAAAACGGTATCCGTTTTGAAACGACGATAACGGATACGGCATACGCGAGCTTGGAGGCGCTTCAAACGAGTGATACGATCGCCGTGAACTACGGTATGTTGATCGTTCCTGCGGATATCGTTAAAACGAAAGCGTTGACGGTGAACAATGTATTCGGAACAAACGCGGTCTACACGCTTGTGGC
>JAFTPZ010000053.1 GCA_017463025.1 Clostridia bacterium | reverse complement strand
GGATCCACCTGTTCCCATTCCGAACACAGAAGTTAAGCTCTTTTACGCCGAAAGTACTTGCAGGTTACTGCCGGGAGGATAGGTAATTGCCGCTTTTCAAAGAAAAGAACCAAGTATTCATGCTCGGTTCTTTTTTCTTTTTCCATTTCCTTGACTTCATTCTTTTTTTGTTATATAATAGATATCGAGAGGTGATTATTATGATTTTAACAGACGAACTATTGAACTATTTAGAAACATCCACAGAAGAAACGCTTGCGCTCATCGAGCAGCTTTGCAAGATCCCCGCGCCCTCGGGCAAAGAGGAAAACCGCGCGGCGTTCGTCAAAGAATGGCTGGAAAAACAGGGCGCGAAAGGCGTTTACATAGACGAGGCGAAAAATACGTTGTATCCCGTGAATTGCGAGGGTAAAAACGAGATCGTTTTATTTTCCGCACATACCGATACCGTATTCCCCGACCTCGAACCGATGCCGTTCGTTCGCGATGAGGAATATATGTATTCCCCAGGGGTGGGCGACGATACCGCCTGCCTTGCCGTGATGCTGATGATCGCAAAATATATCACGCAAAAAGGTATCAAGCCTAAATGCGGTATTTTATTTGCCGCAAATTCCTGCGAGGAGGGCTTGGGCAACTTAAAGGGCATTAAGCAAATTATGGCCGATTATCAAGGTCGGATCGCGCGCGCGTATACCTTTGACGGACACTACGGCGCGCTGGTAAACGAATGCGTGGGCTCGCACCGTTACGAAATCACGTTGGAAACGGAGGGCGGACACTCGTTCGGCGCTTTCGGTAACCGTAACGCGATCGTAGCCGCCGCAAAAATCATATGCCGTTTAAGCGATTGCGATATCCCTCAAAACAACGAGGGGATCACGACCTATAACGTGGGAGTGGTCGAGGGCGGTACTTCCGTCAACACGATCGCGCAAAAGGCGAAATTTTTGTACGAATACCGCTCCAACCGTGCGGATAACTTGGAAAAAATGCGCGTATTTTTCGAAAATACGATCGCGCAGGCGAGAGCGGAAAATATAGCGGATATCACGGTGAAAACGGTAGGTGTTCGTCCTTGCACCGGCGACGTGGATCAAGCGGTTTTGGAAGAAATGAGCAAACAAGCGGTGGAGATCAGCGAAAAGTATTCGGGCATACCCTGCTTGCGTAAGGCAGGTTCGACCGATTGCAATATACCTATGTCCTTGGGCGTACCTGCACTCTGCGTGGGGAGTTATTTGGGGAGCGGTGCGCATACGCGCGAAGAAAAGGTGAAAATAGACAGTATTCCCGTCGGCTTGAAGATCGCGGCGGAGCTTATCCTCGGTTATTGTAACGCAGAAAAATAATATAAAAAGGGGTAAATCAATATGATCGGTATTATTTTAGGCGTGATTTTTCTGGCAGGTACTTTGGGCGCAGGCGCTTACGCCGCGCAACTGTTTGCGAAAAAGAAAAAGAAAAGAGCGGTCGCGCCGACGGCGGTGGCAGGCGTGTTCGCGCTGTTACTCCTTATCGTGCCGATGAGCTTTCATACCGTGAACGCAGGCGAGGTTGCCGTCGTTAAACATCTCGGAAAAGCGGAAAAGGTACGCACCGCAGGTACGTATTTCGATTTATGGTTGACGGAAACGTATGATATCTACGACGCGAAAGTACAAAATCTCGAAATCAAAACGCAAGCGTATTCCAAGGACGCGCAGACGATGGACGTCGCGATGACGGTACAGTATCAGATCGACGCGTCGAAAGCGATCGAGATCGCCAACAAATACGGTACGATCACGGTGCTTGCAAACCGTATTGAAAGCATTGCGACGGAAAAGACGAAGTCCAATCTGTCCTCTTACTCGGCGATGAACATTATAGAAACGCGTTCCAGTATTTCTCCGCAAGTGGAAGAAGTGATCAAGTCGACGGTCAACGACGAATATTACGTGAATATTGTGGCGGTAGTGCTGACGAATATCGATTTCTCGGACGCCTTTGAAAAGACGGTCGAGGATAAAATGATCGCGGAACAGGAAAAGCTGAAAGCGGAATACGAAAAAGAAACGGCGATCGTCAATGCGGAAAAGGAGTTGGAGGTAGCCAAGCTTGCGGCGGAGGCAAAGCTGGAAACGGCAAAAGCGGACGCGCAGGCACAGGTGGAAGTGGCGAAAGCGGAGGCGCTTGCCATTCAGCTTAAATCGATCGAAGTGGCGCGTGCGCTCGGTTTTGCGATCACCGAAACGGAGATCACGAACACGGACGGTACGAAATCAACCGAATACGAGATCGACTTTACGGGTAAGAGCGCGGAAGAAATTCAGCTCATTACCGATTATTTGAAATACCTTGAATATCTCGCCAAATGGAACGGCGAGCTGCCCTCCGTGGTGGCTGGGGAATCCGCTACGGTCGTGATCCCTACGCCGACGGATTCATGATTAAACAATATAAAAAGGAGTTGCTTTTCAGCAACTCCTTTTTTCCGTTTGTTCTTCTTACAAAACGACGATGTCGAGCGCCTTGAACTGTTCTTTCAGCGCGTCGGGGAACGCATCGTCGGTGATGATGACGTTGATATCCTCGGTATGCGCGAACGTATAGGGCTTGATCTTACCGATCTTCGAGCTGTCCAGCATCATATACGTAAACTTGGCTTTTTTGCAGATGATCTTAAACAGTTCCGCTTCCGATTGCGAGCCGCAAGAAAAGCCGCTTTCGGGGGTAAACGCCGCCGCGGATATGATTGCGAGTTCGAAATTCATATCGGCAAAATACACGGACGAGAAAGAGGACGCCGTGGAAAGATTGTCTTTGATAAGCTGACCGCCAAGCAGGTTGACGACCACGTTTTTTTTCTTACAAAGCTCGGTGGCAACGGCAAGCCCGTTGGTAAACACGTTGCAAAAAATATCCGGCATTTCTTTGGCAAGATAGAGCGCCGTCGAGCCTGCGTCGAGGAAAATACACGCGCCCTCGTCAATGAGCCCCGCGGCTTTTTGTGCGATTTCAATCTTTTCGTCGGTGTGGATCGCCGTCTTTTTAACGTACGGCTCGCCCGACGTTTTTTGCACGTCGCGCACGGACATAGCGCCGCCGCGCACGCGAATGATTTTGCCCTGTTCTTCCAGTAAAAACAGATCCCTACGCAACGTCATTTGCGAAACGTTGGGGAAATAGTCGCCCAACTGTTTTAAGGAAAGTTTGCCGCGCTTGTCGATCAGCTCGGCGATTTCCGCTATTCGTTCTCTCTTCATAAAGGAGTTCCTCCTATCGTGTGATACAATCAATTTATCATAAAATTGAAAAAAAAGCAAGCGAATACGTATAAAAATGTTCAATTTTTTCTTTTTAATTCTGAAAATCTTTTTTTCTTGCGAAAACTTTTCAGTTTTTTCACGGAACTTTTACAATGATATCGGTTGTCTTTTTATACAAAGTATGCTATAATATAAAAGATAAAGACTTTGGAGAAAGAGGAAATGTTTGATTTTATCGCCGATCTCGACGCTTATTTTTGCGAAACGTACGCAAATTACGACAAACTTTGCGTTTTGCAGGGATACCGTATGCCCAAAATGCAGACTTCGGAGGTGCGCGAGGACGGCAGAACGTACGCTTACACCCTTCCTGCGAATACTATGCGACTTGCTTTGCAGGAAAAAAAGGAGGAGCTGCTCGCCCAGCTCAAAGCGCAGATGCAGGACAAGACCTTTTCTTTTTCTTTCCGTCCGCTCGGATTTTTTTCACGGCTGAAAAATAAACACGCGCGCTACGGCTTTGTAAAATGGTTGAAAGCGGTTTTGAAAAAATACAACGTAACGCCCGAGGCGGCGGGCGAAAGCTTGAACGTCGATAAAAAGATCTGGCAGGGGATATGCAAGGGGGATTATCTGCCCACGAAAAACGTGATCCTGTCGTTGGCGCTCACGGTCAATTTAAGCACGGAGGATACGGAAAATCTTCTGCTCGTTTGCGATTACGAGTTCGATTTTGCGATCGTGAAAGACGTGGTCGTGTACTATCTTCTCCACAATAAAGTGTTCAACCGCCCGATGATCGACGCGGCGCTTGCGGAATATAAGGTGGACAACCTGTTCATAGCAGAAAATTGAAAAAACGCGCGAAAAACGGTTGCGTTTTTGCGTGAGGAATGGTATAATAAGAAAAATCGAATAACCGAGCGGAAAAAGAGTATCTTATATTTCGTAGGCAAGAACAGAGATACGCGCCAAAGGCTGAAAGCGCGTGAACGCCGACGAGGGTAAGAGAAAGTGCGTTTCCGCGCATAAGGTCGGACTAATCCTCCGCGGTTGCCCCCGTTATCGGGCGTGAGAGGGAAAACTTTTTAAGTTTTCTAAAATAAAGTGGAACAGCGGATCAAAGCGCCTTTATACAATAGTATAGAGGCGTATTTTTTTACAAGGAGGGAACGCATATGTGGTTCAAAAATCTACGGGCAGATATCAAGGCGGCGAAAGCCAACGATCCTGCCGCGCGCAACGGTTTTGAAATATTTCTTACCTATTCGGGCGTACACGCCCTTATGTGGTATCGATTGGCGCGCTTTTTTCATAAGATCAAATTAAAACTGATCGCGAGAATGATCAGTCAGTTCGCACGGTTTTTAACGGGTATCGAGATCCACCCTGCGGCAAAGATCGAGGGAGGTATATTCATCGACCACGGTTCGGGCGTCGTGATCGGGGAAACGGCGGAGGTGCATAAAGGCACGGTCATCTATCAAGGGGTAACGCTCGGCGGCACGGGTAAGGAACGCGGCAAACGGCATCCTACCATTATGGAAAACGTAACCCTTTCCGCGGGGGCAAAGGTACTCGGCGGCTTTACCGTAGGCAAGGGCGCGAAGATCGGCGCGGGGGCGGTAGTGCTCAAAGAAGTCCCCCCGTACGCCACCGTCGTGGGGATACCTGCGCGTATCGTTCGCATACGTACGCCGGAGGGAGAGGAACACGAACACGATCCGCACGCAGGGATTATCGCGGTAGCGGCGCTCAATGCCGAGCTTACGGCAGAGGAAGAGGCAAGAAAAGAAGAAGAGGCGATCCGCGCGGCAGAGATCGCGGAGGCAGAAAGGAGTAAGAAAAAATGAAAATCTATAATTCACTCACCAAACGTAAAGAAGAGTTTATTCCCTTGGAGGAGAACAACGTCAAAATGTACGCCTGCGGCATCACCGTTTCGGGCGAGGCGCATATCGGACACGGCTATCAAGCCCTCATTTACGATATTATGCGTAAATACCTCAAAAAAGCAGGGTATAACGTAACGTACGCCCGTAATTACACGGACGTAGACGATAAAATTATCGCGAAATCCCATGAAACGGGGATTCCTGCGGACGAGTACGCGGCAAAAATGATCGAGAATATCAACGAGATCATGGCGAAATTCCGCGTGGACGATCCCGACGTATGGCTCAAAGCGACGGAAAATATCGAAAATATTATCGGGTTCGTTTCCGCGCTCATAGAAAAAGGGCACGCCTACGCCACGGAAAAGGGGGACGTATATTTCGACGTCGCAAGCTTTAAGGGCTACGGCAAGCTCTCCAACCGTAACGTGGAGGACGCGCTCGACGGCGTGCGCGTGGACAACGACGAGGGGAAGAAAAACCCTTACGACTTCGCGCTTTGGAAGAGTGCGAAAGAGGGGGAAATTTGTTGGGATTCCCCTTGGGGCAAGGGACGCCCTGGGTGGCATATCGAATGCTCGGCAATGAACAGGGAGGCGTTCGGCGAACAGATCGATATCCACGGCGGCGGTCGCGATCTGATCTTTCCCCACCACGAAAACGAGATCGCGCAAACGGAGGCGCTCACGGGCAAACAGTTCGTAAAATATTGGACGCATAACGGACTGATCAAAGTAAACGGACAGAAAATGAGCAAATCCCTTGGAAACAGCTTGCTTCTTGCCGATCTGCTCGATAAATATTCGGACGAGGCGATCAAGTTCGCGCTACTCCAAACGAATTACCGCAACGATATCAATATCACCGACGAGCTGTTCCCCGAGGCGGAAAAGCATTTATACGAATTCTATTCCACGCTTGCGGTGGTGGATAAGGTGATGGATAAGCTGCGCGGTATGGACTTTACTTTGGACACAAGTAACGCGGCGGATATTGCGGAAAAGGTGGATAAAGAGTTCAACGAGTGCATGTACGACGATTTCAACACCGCGCTTGCCCTTTCGAATTTGTTCGGGTATTTCAAGGATATGAAAAAGCTACTCACGACGGGGAAATCGGAGGACTTTTTCGCGGCGCTTGCGTACGCTATTCAGATCAGAAAAACGTATTCTTTGCTCGGTTTATTCAAAAAGAGCGCGAAAGAATACGTCGCTTGGTATGAGGAAAAGCACGCGCAAAGCATACCCGAAGAAATAAGAACGATTGCCGAGGAGAGATGGGCGGCTCGACAAAACCGCGACTGGGCAAAGAGCGACGAGCTGCGCGATAAGCTCGCAAGCCTTGGTTATGCGGTAAAGGATAGCAAAACGGGCTACGAGCTGACGAAAAACGGATAAAGAGAGAGAAATATGGACGCTTTTACGATCATGCTGAAAAACGTGCTGGTATTCCTGTTGCTTACGCTCCCAGGGCTGGTGCTTGTAAAAACGAAATTGCTAAAAAAGGAACAATCGGGTGCGCTTTCCGTCGTGCTTTTGTACGTGGGACTGCCTTTTCTTATTCTGAATAATACGCTCAACGTACAATTCAACGCAGAGCTTTTGAAGGTGATCTTGATCGCGGCGGCGGTGGGGATCGGCTTTACGCTGTTGTTCTTTTTCGGAACGTATCTGCTGACGAAAGGGGAGAAAAACGTAAAAACGCAGGGAATGATGCGGTTTTGTATGATCTTTTCCAACAGCGGTTTCTTGGGAATTCCGCTCGTGGCGGCGATCTTTCCCGATCGTCCGCTGATTATGACGGCGCTTATTATCGTCAATATTATCACGAATACGATGATGTACACGTTCGGCGTGTATTTGATCACGGGCGACAAAAAGGATATGAACGTGAAAAAAGCGGCGTTCAATCCCGTGCTGATCGCATTCGTGATCGGGCTTGTGCTCAATCTTTTGAACGTGAAAACGCACGTTCCCGAAATATCCACGTACGCAAGCTATTTAGGCAATATCGTAACCCCGATCTCTATGATCATTTTGGGTATGAAACTGGGCGAGGTATCCTTTCGTAGCCTTTTCCTTTCGTGGAAAAATTACTACGTAGCCTTTATAAAACTGATAGTGCTACCCGTCGTCGTAACGGCGTGCGTATGGGCGTTGAACGCATTGTTTTCGATCGGCGCGGACGCGATCATCGGTATATTCGTGGCGTTTGCCGTACCCACGGCGGCAGGGGGTATTTCTTTTGCCGATCACTATAAAGGGGATACGGAAAACGCGGTGGCGTTTACCTTGGGAAATACGATATTGTCGGTGATCACCCTGCCCGTTTTATATTCGTTGCTTTGTATGATCTTGTAAAAAGCGAAAATTACTTGACAAACGCGACGGTTGCATATATAATAGAAAGGAAAATAAAAAGTAGGTAAATGAATATGAAAACGTATACGGGACAAACCTTACGAGAAATGTATTTGAACTTTTTCAAAGATCGCGGACACAAAGTGATACCCTCCGCGTCTTTGATCCCCGAGAACGACCCCACGGTACTCTTCACCACGGCAGGTATGCATCCGCTCGTGCCGTATTTGCTCGGCGAAAAACACCCTGCCGGCAAGCGACTGACCGACGTGCAAAAATGCGTGCGTACGGGGGATATCGACGAGGTGGGCGACGAACGGCATTGTACCTTCTTCGAAATGCTGGGGAATTGGTCGCTCGGCGATTATTTCAAGGAAGAAATGATCCCTTGGAGCTATGAATTTTTGACGGGTGAAAACTATTTGGGTATTCCCTCGGACAAGCTCGCCGTAACGGTGTTCGGCGGCGACGAAACGCTCCCTCGCGACGACGAGTCGGCGGCGCTCTGGGAAAAGTCGGGCATTAAAAAGGAGAATATCTATTTTATGCCGCGCGAAAACAACTGGTGGGGACCTGCCGGTCTGACCGGTCCTTGCGGCACGGATACGGAAATGTTCGTCATTCGCAAAGAAAAGTGCTCGCCCGAGTGTAATCCCGATTGTAATTGCGGCGCGTTTTTGGAAATCTGGAACGACGTGTTTATGCGCTTTAATAAGCAAGCGGACGG
>JAFTPZ010000052.1 GCA_017463025.1 Clostridia bacterium | reverse complement strand
TAAATCCCAAGCCTTAACGACCTCTTTCGCCTTTTCTCGGCCCCAATATATGCCCGCCAAAAATTCAAGAAAACCGTTTTTATCGTCAAAATCCGACCAAAACGCAAACTCGCCCGCAGCCTTATTCATAAGCGACGGATAGTTCCCAAAATACCAGCATTGCACCATACCCGAAACGCCAAGCTCGTACATTGCCTTATATTTTTCGAACAATATACCGGGAACGGGCACGTACGGCACGCTCGCCACGTCGTGTGAACAACATGCCTGTATTTTGGTATACAACTTTTTGCCGTATTTTTTTGCGGCAAGCGCCGTCCTTTTAAACATTTCGGACGGTCCTACGTAAGACAACCAATAATCGATCGCCATACGTTCTTTACCGAGCTGTATTTCTCGACCGTTATCCTCAAAACCCTGCACCATCACGGCGTCTTTGTCGATCAGACGAACGTAATCCTCGATATCCTCGTATTCCCATTCCCTGTGTCCGTAGGTCCACGACAAAAATTCCGTCTGCGGTTTTTCCTCTTTCATTCCCGCGATCAGCGCGTCTACAGCCTGCGCGAGTATCTCTCCCGCGCGTTTGTCCTTACAATTCGGACAAGCGTTTAGATTCTGTTTTATGTATTCATAACCCGAAGCGCAGTTCGTCGTTCGCTCCCCGTTCGTTACCAACATAACGCCGCCAAGATCGGGACACAATTTAAACAAAGTTTGTATGGCTTCTTTACAATACGCCTTTCCGCGCTCCGAATTTGTGCAGAACGTATACCCGTCCCACGCGCGATTCCCTCTGATATCCGCATATTTCCCATACAGATCGCCACGCAGAGGCACAGGCTCTATCGCAAACACGAACACTTTCACGCCATACCGCGCGCATTTTTCTATCGTGCGGTTGAGCTTGTCTATTCTGCGTTTATAATCCTTACCATATTCGGTGATAATATTAGACGGCAACAAATCGGGAAAACGGGTATATATCCACACCCCGTTCGAACCGTCGTGAGCCAAACGATTCAAATATTCGTCGGGATAATAATCCACCTCGTCGCCCAACTCTTCCCCGTTATTCGGCGGACGGTTGGTGGGTGCGAAAAAGCAATGCGTTATTCTCGAAACCAACCACGGTGTTCGCTCCGTTTCGCCCTCTTTTAAAAACGCGCCTTCTCGACGACGCATTTCGTCCTCGATATACACCAAACCGCGACGAATACCCTCCGTATCATTTGCGATAAGGACGGTTTTTTCTTTATTCGTAACGATTTTATAACTCTCGAATTTCGCCGTTGCCCCACGACGGGTTATAACGGGATATTTATCCCCTGCAATCTCGTATACGTTGAGGAAATTATTAAAATCCGCATATGCCGTTTCTAACAATTCGTCTTTATATTCAACAACGAGATAAACGCCGCTTACGTTCACTTCGCCCTTTTCGACGGCTCTTGTATTAAACCCTTTGGGCTTTTCCGTATGAACGGGCTTTTTCAGTTCTTCCACAAACAACTTTTGCGGCTGACGTTTTAAAAAGGGATCGACTTTTATTTGCCGTTTCATCTTGTTTCTCCTTTTAACGCTGTATTCTTCTTTCTTTTATTTTATCACAATATACGATAGATTGCAATGATATTTTTTAACCTAAAATTGACATTTTTTGACCTGATAAAAGCTTCCCTTTGCGTTTTTTACCCATATCGCCTTTTTTCAGTTATTTTCGTCTTTCTTTCATTCGTTTTCGGGTTTTGTTTTTTCTTAACGCACGTTATCCCAAGATCATAACATAAAAATACGGCTTTGTCAATCTTTGTTTCCAAAAGAAAAAAACGGCGACTATCCTCCGCCCGACAGCGGGGATAGTTGCCGTTCCGTTTACGTTTCCGATTTTATAACAAATCCTGCTCTCTCATCCAATCGACCGCCCGCTTCAAAGTCTGTTCGGGCGTATAACGAGGCTCGTAACCGAGCAATTTACGCGCTTTGGATATATCGGGGCACATAGGCGAATAGAAGTGCCACCACCCGCCTTTCGAGGGATTGATCTCCGCAATATATTTTTCCCAAGACACTCTTTCGATGGGAATTTCCACGCCGTATATCCTCGCATACGCGCGGATAAATTCGCTCGTCGTCAAAGAATAAGCAGAACCAACGTTAAAGATCTGTCCTGCCGCCGCCTCGCGGTTTTCAACGGCGAGCGCGAACAGCTCGGCAATGTCCTCTGCGTCGCAAGGTCCGATCACACATTCCGGTCCATCGGGTATATATACCTTTTCACCTGCCGCCATTTGCTTGTGCAATTCGATCGATCTTCCGCCGTATTGATCCACGGGGATCTTCCCCGGTCCGCAAATATTAGGGGGCATTATCGCCGTAAACACGGCTTTTCCTTTCCCCGATTCCGCCTGCATTTTCAACATATCGTCATAACGAATTTCATAACCCTTGTCGAAGCACTTTTCAAAACCGATCTCGGGCGTGGGCACGATCTTGGGATATCCGAACATCCAAAGCGACCCGCAAGCGATAATATGCGAAACACCCTCGGCAAGCACGTCCCAAACAAGCTTCGCCGATCCGGGGAAATCTATTATAACGTCGAACCGTTCCTCTTTTAAAGCGCACAAATTTTCCTTATCTCGAGCGTTTACCTTGATAAATTTCGCGCCCTGCAAGCTCTCCGCGTCGCGCGGCTGTATCTGTCCGCGCGTCCCCACGTAAACGTCGTGTCCGTTCTTTAAAAGCTTCGGAACAAGATAATTTCCGACGTGTCCCGTTCCGCCGATAACAAGTATTTTCATCTTTCTTCTCCTTCAATGATTTGAATTATTATACCATTTTCAGGAAAAAGTTGCAAGTGAAAAGGTATATAAAACAATTTATGTTACAAATTTCATTATACTTTTAACGATAGCCCCGCCTTTACGCAACAAGCCGTACCCAATGCGAACGGCGGATACGAAAACCGCAGGCTGCGACTCCATTCAGATCGTCAAAACGAAACGCGTTTTCGCTTTCATAGGGATCTCGTGTTCGGGCGGGATTTCCGGTCCGCAAGAATGCGAGCCGATCCCCCGCATCGCAATATCCAGACACACGTTTACTTTATCGCTTCTGCCAAGCTCGAAGTGATGCTTCGCCTCTCGCAGCTCCCGCGTCGTATACGGCGTTACGGAGAAAGAGAACGGTTTATCCGCCGTCACCGCAAACGCCCCATTGAGTTCCAAATAATCGCTGCCGTAGTGACTGCCCGTTTCCTGCGGCATTACGTAATCGGTGAAATTTCCCTCCGCCGTATTTTCGTAATAACCGTAATCGCTCGCAACGCGTTTATCGACGTAGCTCTCGTACGGACCATACCCCACGTAAGCAAATTCGCTATACTTTTTATCCACGGCAAATTCCAATCCAAAGCGGGGAATCTTACGCACCAGACCCGTAAGCTCGTAACCGAGTTCTACGATAAGCTTGTTTCCCTCGATCGTATACGACAAGTCGTAAAACGCTACGGGATTACGACCGTTCGCCGACAAATATCCTTTATACGCACAGCCGTTTTCCGTTTTTTGCGCTTGCATTGCGATCGCTTTCGCTCCGTTTAAACCGTATGCGTTATATTCCGCTTGATTTCCGCGTTCGTTGTCGATGAAGCGCGTAAAATTGAGCCGCATAGGCGACGCGAGCGTTTCCTTCCCATCCGCTTTTAAAGACAGAAGCTCTCCCGTTTCGTCGTTCGTTTCGATCTCCAACGTTTTTGCCTTTCCCACAGGGGCGGGGATAGGCGTAGGCGTATAACCGCTTTCCAGCTTTCCGCCGTACACAGCCCGCATTTCCATCGCGCCCGATTTAAGCTTTCGATCCGTCGTAACGAGTCCGTCGCAACAAAAATTGCCGTCGTGCTCCGTTTCACCGAAATCGCCTCCGTACAAAAAGCCTTTTTTCGTCTTTATGGCGTGGTCTGCCCACTCCCACACAAACGCGCCCATAAGCTGGGGATTGGCATAGATCTGTTTCCAATACGCGGAAATATCGCCGCAGGAATTTCCCATTGCGTGCGTGTATTCGCAAAGCACGAACGGACGCGTTTCTTTCGGATTTTTCAATACGTTCTTTTCTATCCATTCGAGGGAGGAATACATATTGCTGCAAACGTCCACGAGCTTGGTATAATAATATTTCTTGGGCGAGCATTGTACGTTTTCGTAATGCACGAGGCGGGTGTTATCCCTTGCTCTCATATATTTCACGCCCGCATACAGCCCTTTCCCGAAGCTCCCCTCGTTTCCAAGCGACCAAATAACGACGCAAGCGCGGTTTTTATCGCGTTCGACAAGCGCCTGATATCTATCCTTCACCGCGTCCAATATCGTCGGATTTTCGGCAAAATCGTACCATTCCTTATTCGAAAATCCATCCATACAACCGCTGAGCATTCCTTGTCCGTGCGCTTCGTAATCCGCCTCGTCCATCACGTACAAGCCCATTCTCTCGCAAAGCAGATAAAATTCGGGCATATTCGGATAATGCGACGTGCGGACCGCGTTCACGTTGAGATATTTCATCAGACGAAGATCCTGCATTATATCCGCTTTCGTCACCGTCGCCCCCGTCTTGCAATTGAAATCGTGACGGTTTACCCCTTTGAGTTTGACCGCTTCGCCGTTGATCTTGAATACTTTATCTTCTATCGCAACCTCGCGGAAACCAACCTGCTCGTAAATCTTCTCGCCGTTCGCGCTGAGCTCCAACGCGTAAAGTGTAGGGCTTTCCGCCGTCCATTTTTTGACGTTCTTTACGAAAAAATCCACTTTTTTTCCGCTTGCCGCGAACGCCTTTTTACCGCGGAATACGACTTCGATCCCGACCCTGCTTTCGTTTTTTACGGTGAGCACGCCGTCGTTTTCGCCCGTAAACGTCGTAAATATGCGATAATCGGTAATATGCTTTTCGGGACGTTTCAAAATATACACGCTGCGAAAAATACCCGAAAAACGGAATTTGTCTTGATCCTCCAAATAGCTCGAAACGCACCATTTCAGAACGACGACGTCCAAAACGTTTTCGCCTTCCTTCACCAGCTCGGTCACGTCAAACTCGCTCGTCGCGTGCGAGATCTGCGAATAGCCCTTAAAAACGCCGTTCACGTAAAGATAAAACGCGCTGTCCACCCCTTCGAAGTTGAGATAATATTTTTCTCCCCGCTCTTTCGAAAGGGTAAACGTTTTCCGATAATGCCAACAGGGATTTTCATGCGGCGTATACGGAAAATTACAGGGAAACGGATAACGGATATTCGTATACTGTATCTGATCGTAACCGTGCATTTGCACGCAAGAGGGTACGGGTATCTCCGCGCTCGGCTCGTTTTGCAGCTCTACCGCGTTTACATTGCGGTATTGCTCGATCTTCCAAACGCCGTCAAGACTTATAAAACGCGAGCTCGTCGTTCTGTCTACGATCCCGTACGTTTTCCCCGGCTTGTCCGCTTCGGCAAAAGGGATATAATAGCTTCTGTGCGCTTCCACGCCGATCCTCTCGAATCTCTCGTATTCTTTGTTATGTAACATAGTCGTTCTCCTTTTATTCTTCCAAACGTTTTCTAAAATAATCCGCCACGCTCGCCATATACCGCGCGAGCGCTTCGTGCAGCTCGACGGGATGGCGCGTCGCCGTGTACGCGCATTCGAGCGTGATATCGCCCTTATAACCGATCTTCTTTAACGAAGCGATCACCTTTTCAAAGTCGATATTGTAATTAAACGGCACCTGATGATTATCGTTTACGCCGTCGATATCGTGCAGATGCATACTTTGCATATGTTCGCCCAGTGCTTCGATCATTTGCGCCGCGCTTGTATCCAGATACGCCATTTCCGCATGTCCTATATCCACGCAAGCGCAGAAAACGTCCTTCGGCAAAAGCTCCATATGCTTCAAAAAGTCCTCGTGGTGCGAGCAAGCCGCAGGCAACGCATGGAAATCGGGTTCTCCCCAATGATACGAATTCCACATATTTTCCACGCCTATCTTAACGTTTGCTTTTCTTGCGTACAGCATAAGCGAAAGATACAGCTCGGCGTTCTCCTCCGCCGTATAATCGTTGCAGGGATGCACAACGCAAACCTTAGCGCCCAAAACGCGGCTCGTTTCGATCGCCCGAACGATGAGCTTGAACGTTCTTTCGTTATATTCCGCGTTTCCTTTTATTGCCGTGGGATACGGCGCGTGCGTCTGGTTGCATACGATCCCGACCTGATCGGCATACCCGCGCATATCCCATGCGCGATTGATATAATCGTCCTCTTGCAGATCGTCGTACGGCTTCGAATAAATAAACATCGAATAATCGTAAGCGGTAAATCCCGCGTCTTTCAACATTTTGACGATCTTTTTCGGCGAACCGTACCTCTTAAAAGAATGAATTTCCGTAGATATATACATAAGCAATCTCCTTTACTCGTCTATAACGTTTCAAATATCCGCCTTTTTGCTCGCGATAATGAACGCAAACAATGCGACAAGCCTTGTTCCTTTATATCATTATACCATTAAAGCCGAAAAAAGCGTTATAAATATCCCACCTAAAAACTTGTAAAAAATCACCTTTTTTCGTTTGACATTTTACCTGCGATAATGTTATACTTTATTTATGAAATCCACCAATTCTTCGTATAACGTTTTCGGCGTACCTATACTCAACACACTCACGCCAAAAATAGAATTATCTTATCATTATGGGCAAAAAGACGTTTTGACCCCGTCTTGGCACGATTACGATTTCGTTTGCACGCAAAACAAGCTGTTCTACATTTTGGAAGGCGAGATCGCCATCGTTGTCAACAAACAGGAAATCATCGCAAAGGCGGGAGATATGGTGCTTATTCCCGCGGGGACTAAGCACGATTATTATTTGACTCCGCTTAAATACGCCCAAAAATTTTGGCTTCATTTCGATCTAACGATCGACAAGCGAAATTTATTCGACGACTACACGTTTCCCTACACGATCGCCGTCACGCAGAACGAGTACGTTTATTCGCTTTTCGAACAACTTGTCAACCTCAAAGCCAATAACGCGCTCGAACAAACGCTTACGCGGAGCGGCTTGCTTTGCAGCCTGCTCTCCTACTATTTCAATCATTGCTCTATCAGTTTGAAAACCAACGACAATCATATTTGGAGCGTGATCGAATATATCAACAACAATTATATAGAAAAGCTGACCTTGACGGATCTTGCCACCCGCGCCAATTTAAGCCCCAATCAATTCCTCAGAAGATTCGAGTCCATCATGGGCGTTTCGCCTATCCAATACGTAAATTATTTACGCATCGATCGGGCCAAACACCTCCTCGAAAAGACAAATAAATCCATTTCACAGATCTTGGAAGAGGTCGGTTTTTACGATTCGGCGCATTTCTCGAAAGCCTTTAAAAGCTATTACGGATATTCTCCAAGACAGTACAGAGAGATCGTTCAAGAAAAATCTCTTAAATAGCCTCTTTATAAGTACGTGTCCGTTTATTATGCCAAACGTCCAAAAGTCAAACAAAACTTTTGAACGTTTTTTGTTTTATGTTTTTTCAAAAATATCAATCCGCCAAACCCTCGTTTTTCAAAAACGCAACCAATTTTTCCGCAAGGACCCTATGCCCTTCATCGTTGAAATGCAGCCCGTCGGGGGCGTATTTTTCTTTATCTTCGGGTAAATTCGGATCTATCCCCAAATTACGATAGCAATCGAACGCAGGTACGCCGTGATGCTCGCAGACCTTTAAGATCGCGTCAACGTATTCGAGCAAAACGCGCGCGTTTTTATCCTCTTTTCTCCCGCAGTACACTCTTTCATCGCCCGCGCGTCTTGCCGGCGCAAGGAAAACGAGCTTTGCTTTCGGAAAATATTTTTTCGCGCTCCGTACGATAAATTCCACCGCGCCGAAAAACGTATTCGGCTTGGTATCTCCGAACGAGCCTAAGGGGGCGTCGCCGCTCCCGTAGTCGTTCGTACCGCCGTAAACGACGATAATATCCGAGTCGGGATGAACGTCGAATATCCGCCCGCTCATAAACAGATCGAACCGAGGATCGTCCGAACATACGCTCTTGTATGCAAGCCTCGTGCCGCTGATCCCGTAATTATACGCCTTCATTCCGAGCACTTTTGCGCAAAGCGTATCGTAACGGGCAGCAGCCTCTTTCGTGCCGAAGCTGCTCGTTCCTACGCCTTCCGTGATACTGTCGCCTAAAAAACTGATGACCTTCTGCATATTCTACCTCAGAGGAGCGTGATACGGAATTTATTTTTTCCTTTTTTCGGCGCGCGGTATTTATCGGGGAGCTTCGGTCCGCAAGACCCCGAACCGACCCCGCTCATCGCCACGTCCAAATGGATATGCGTTGCCGAAGGCGCGGGAAGCTCGAAATCGTGCCGCGCATTTCTCAATTCCTGCGTGGAATAAGGTAAAACGCTGAAAGAAAAAGGCTTTTCCGCTTCGACCCTCATAAGGGATTCTATCTCCAACCGCATGCTGGCAAAATGGCTGCCCGTTTCCTGCGGAACGATCCAATGATAATATGCGTTTTTCGCCGTATCGCGATACGTTCCGTATTCGGACGCCGCGTGCTTGTCGATATAGCTTTCGCTCGGTCCGAAGCCCGAATAAGAGAATTTTTGATATTTTTTCGGCAAAGAAAACTCCAATCCGATACGGGGAAGAAAATCGATAAAATCGGCAACCTCGTAAGAAAATTCTATATCCACGCCGTTGTCCGTGAACTCGTAAACAAGCTCGTATTCCATGATCGGCGCAAAGGTATTTTTGACGAGCGCAGCCTTCAACGCATACCTGCCCCCCTCGTTTTTCACCGAACGGATATATTGCGCGCAATTTTCATAATAAACCCATTCGCCGATATAACGCTTATCGTTGTTGACGTACGCGCGTTCGATCGTGACTTTCAACGGCGATTTAAAACGAATATTTCCCAACGAAAGAAGATTGCCTTTCCCGTCCGTTTCATACCCGATGGGATTTTCGGACGCCGCGCGATCGAAACGCTTTTCCGTCGGCATCGGTTTTTCTTTATACGCATAACCGCCGTAAACGGCTTTGAGTTCTACGAGATTGCTCTTGATCTTCCGATCGGGCGAAACAAAGCCGTCGACGCAACCCTGCCCGTCGTGTTCGGCTTCACCGAAATCTCCGCCGTATAAAAAGCCCTTGTCCGTCTTTACCGCATGATCGCACCATTCCCAAATAAAACCGCCCATAAAACGGTCGTTGCTTTCGATAACGTCCCAATAATCTTTCAGATCCCCGTTACTATTCCCGTGCGCATGCGAATATTCGCAAAGCACGAGAGGTCGGGTCTCCTTTTCGTCCGCCAAAAACTCGTCGAAAAACTCAAACGAGCAATACATACGGCTCGCCATATTGACCCCGTTCGTATAATACTCGGCTTTATCCGCCCAAAACGCGCCCTCATAATGCACGGGACGGGAATCGCGAGCTTTGATATACGCCAAGCCGCGATGGAACATTTTTCCGTAAGAGCTTTCGTTTCCAAGCGACCAGATCACAACGCACGTGCGATTTTTGTTCTGTTCCAGCATAAGGATCTCTCTGTCCGTTACGCCGTCGTCAAAAAGCCCGCTGTCCGCAAATTCCTGCCATTTTTTTTCGCTGTAGCCGCTCCAATTATACCGCATGATCGCGCCGTGCGTTTCCACGTCGGCTTCGTCCATCACGTAAAAACCGTATACGTCGCACAGTTCGTAAAACCAAGGCGCGTTGGGATAGTGAGAACAGCGGATCGAATTCACGTTCGCCCACTTCATCAATTTCAAATCTTCTATCGCGTTCCCGACCGTCACCGTCATACCCGTTTCGGGGTGGCTTTCGTGGCGGTTTACGCCCTTGAGCTTTATATGCTTTCCGTTGATCTTGTATATCCCGTCCACAATTTCAGAAGTGCGGATCCCCACTCTTTCGAGTATCTTTTCGCCGTTCGCCTCGATAACGAGATTATACAAATGCGGTGTTTCCGCCGTCCAGAATTTTGCGTTTTTGACGATAAAACGCGCTTTTTCTTGCGGTTGCAACCATTTTTTCGTATTTGCATAACGCACGGAAAAAGCGATCGGGCTTTCGTTTGTTACCTCGATCACGCCGTCCGCGCCTTGGATATCCACGTCGATCTTATAATCCGTGACGTGTTCTTTCGGGCGTTTTAAAAGATATACGCTTCTGAATATCCCCGTAAAACGGAATTTATCCTGACATTCCAAATACGACGAAGCGCACCATTTCAAAACGACCACGTCAAGGACGTTTTTCCCTTTCCGTAAATAAGGCGTGATATTAAATTCGCTCACGCTGTGCGAAACCTGACTATACCCCACTTCCCTGCCGTTTACGAAGAGGTAGAAAAAGCTGTCTACGCCCTCGAAATTGAGAAAATAGGTCCAATCCGTATCCTTGATCTCGAACTGTTTCCGATAATGATACGTGGGATTTTCCGCGGGCACGAAAGGCGGATCGCAAGGAAAAGGATAACGCATATTGATATACTGTATCTGATCGTACCCTTTCATCTGCACGCAGGAGGGCACTTCGATCTTGTCTTTGAGCCTTTCGCCTATCTCCACCGATCCCACCGAACCGTGTTCTTTGATCGACCATTCTCCGTCCAAAGAAATAAATCTCTCGCTGGCTTCGCGATCGATAATGCGATTTTTAAACGCGAATTTTTGCTCTGCGGCAAACGGGATATAATAACTTCTCGGCTTCTCTACGCCTTTACGTTCCAACCGTTCGTATTCTTTATTCGTTATCATGCTCCGCTCCTTTTTACACTTCTCTTTCGAAAAACGGTTTGAAATCCACGGGATTTTTCCCGACGGCTTCGATCTGACCCATAATCACTTTCGCGACGGCGCGCTGACTTTCGTCCGTATAAGAAAACGCGTTTATATACGTTTTCAAATACGGCATATCGTAGAGCTTGCACGGCTCGCCGAACGAGGTAACGACCAATCTCGGATGCTGTAAAACGTACCCGCGCCAAAGTACCATGATATTGTTCCACCCCACGCGAAGGGTCGCGCCGTGATAGTCGTTCGAACACATTTTTATATTCAACAATACGAGGTCGTACTCGTTCATTATCTCCTGCACCTGTTTGTGTTTTGCAGTCGTCAACTCGTACACGGTATGCCCGTTTTTCTCAAATTCGGATCTTAAAGCGGCAAATTCGCGTCCCGTCGGGGCTTTGTGGAAATGCGGCTCCAACATATTCAAAAACAGAATCTTACTTCCCTTTTTCAACTTTACGGGTAAGATTTTTTCATAATCACGAACGATCTTGATGCTTTTATCGGCAATTTTTTGCGCGATCTCAGAAAGACTTTCGATCTCCCCGATCTCCTTTTCGATCTCCGATTGATCTTCGAACAGCCTTGCCTTTTCCTTCAATCGCAATACGCGCAAAACGGCGTCTTTTAACCGTTCCTCGGATATTTCCCCCGTATTTACGGCGTTTATGATACGCTCGAAATCGGTAGGTTCGGGGAAAAGCACCACGTCCCCTCCCGCTTTTATATACCGCACGGCAAGCTCGTCGAGAGGCGCTCTCGCCGCAGCGCCGATCATACTCATCGCGTCGGAAACGATACAGCCGTCAAAGCCAAGCTCGCCTTTCAAAAGATCTGTCATCAAGCTCTTGCTCAAAACTGCGGGCGGCGCGCCGAAAAAGGGATCGATATCCTTTTCGTACGCGGGCAAGCTGCCGTGTCCGACCATAATGGACACCGCGTCCTTTTTGATCATCTCTTTGTAAACGTAGCCGTATGTAGACATCCATTCTTCCTTGGACAGTCCGTTGACGGTCGTACAAAAATGGGAATTTCTGTCGTCCGTACCCTGCCCCGGGAAATGCTTACACCCGGCGACCATAAATCCGTTCTTTTCTATTCCCTCCGCATACGCGCCCGCCATTTTCACGACCTGTTCGGGCTTATCCGAAACCGCCCGAATGGTCGATTCGGGGCAACGGAAGTTGAGATTCAAATCCACAACGGGCGCGAACGTCCAATGCACGCCGTTTTTGCGGCAGATCTTTGCCGTGACCTCGCCTGCTTTTTCCACAAGCGCGGGATCGTCGCACGCGCCCCAAGCCATCGGATACGGGATATACCCCGCGTCTTTGATAGCGGTTTCGGGACCCTTTTCGATATCGCTTGCGATCACGACGGGGATTTTTGTATACCTATTCGCCATTTCCGTATATGCGGCGATCTGTTCTCCCGTCATACCCGTCAAAAACAACCCGCCGGGTCTGATCTTTGCAAGGACCTTTTCCACTTCGCAAGGATCGTCTTTGGGATATATATCATAGCACAAAAGCTGCCCGACCATATCCTCTAAAGACAATCCGTTTAAAATTTCATTCAACTCTTTTTTCATAGCACTAATTATTATAACAGACATTTTTTTAAAGTAAATACCGACGTTATTGCAAAAACTTAACACCTTTTTGTTTTTTCGTCGTTTTATCGGATTTTTTTAACAAAAATCAACCGAATGTTGGACCGAAGCCTTTATTTAAATGCGTTCGGTTGAAGATTTCTCTCCATCAAAAGCGCGCCTTTCGCGTCTTCCGCTTTCTTATTACGGATCAAGATCGATTCCAAGAACCAATCGCTCTTTTCACCGCCGTAATAATGCTGTTTGAACAGATCGGCTTTCGGCAACCCCTCGTGCAATTCGAGTTCGTCCATTTCTTCCAAAAGTTCGTCCATCTCCGCATAGTTCGTTCCGCGGTGAAGGAACATTTTCGTCCATTTTAAGTAGAAATATTCCTTTCGGACAAGCAAACGGATACGGGCTTTCTTTGCGTGTTTTAACGCCTGCTCGTAAAGCTGCGTTGCGATATCGAGAAATTCGTCCGTGTAATAATCTTTCATGATCGACTGCGATCCCAAATGATGGAAATTCGGAATATTTTCGCAATTTTCAAAATACCGTTTTTCCACTTCGAGGATATAGGGCGCAGCGTCCTCGTAAAGATATTCAACGGCTTCCTTCCATTCCGCCTCGCAATCTATATCGGGATTCCACGTCAGCCTCGCCAACATATATTGCTTAACGGCGTACAAAGGACCGACGCGTTTGCCGAAGTCGGAAAACTCGTTAAACAGCCCGTAAACGTTCAACCCCGCAAAATATTTGATATGGCTTTGCGCGTGCTTCAAAAGCGGCGTGTACGAGCCGTACCAATTATGGTTATTCGGATACGTCCAAAGGTATAACTTTTTACAAACCTTGCTCCATTCGCCGCAAATTCTTCTTACTTCGCGGTTAAACGCGCAATTTTCGTCGTCGGAGGCGTGCGCCAAACAATACGAGGTGCAAAGACGGATCATTACGTTGTCCTCAAGCTCCATACCGATAGGCGCTTCCTTGCCGTAAATATAGGCAAACGATTCGACAAAGATCTCTCTGTTTTTTACGCGCTCGTCGGTCTTTTGCCATTCTTTGATATTTTTTCCGATCTTGTTCAAGGCGTAAACGATGGGAGCGCTCCAACGAGGCTCGCCGTCCTTACCGTGCTCGTAGGCAAGACGTTTACATTCGGGACATTCGCAATGTTCGCCGAAATCGTTTTGCGTTATGGAAAACGCGCGCGAGCGCGGCGAATCCAATATCCACCTCTTCAAGCGCTCCGTTATGATCTCGATGACCTCCGAATTCGTCCAACAAATTTCCCCTTCCAACCATTTCATGTTCTTACGGTATTCAAAGCTCGCATAGCGTTTGCCTTTGCGTTCCAAATAACTGAAATATTCGGGATGTTTGTCGTATCCGTATTCGGGATCGTCAACGGGAAGCAGCAATTGATCGACGGTATGACAGCCCGGAGTCGACCACAGCTTTTCAACGCCGCAATTCGACATACTCAACGGATCGACTTCATTCGTTTGAAACGTTCTCGCGCGAAATTCGCGACTCGATCTCGAATCGTAGGAATACACCTCGCGGAACGATATCGCAGGCGTGTAAAGATATTCGCCTTCCTGCAATTCGACGTCCTTTGTCACGGGCGTTTTGATCTGCTCGGGCAAATAAAAACGACAGCCGAAATATTTATGTAAAAATTCGTATACGGCATATAAGAGCCCTCGCTTTCCGCCGTCGATCACCACCGCGTTTCCTTTTACGCCGATATATACGGTATCTTCTCCGAATTTTTCTCTCGGCAACGTAACGCCAAAAGCATTCAACACCTCGTCATCCGCGCCGATCAATACGTAGCTTTCGTATTTTTCAACGGGAATTATGTTGCTCGCCTGCAAATCCTGACCGAAACAGAGTCTTACAAAATAGCAAAATTCGCTGACGGCGTTTTGCAATACGGAATTTTCCGCGCTTCCGTAGATCACGTAATAGGTCGATCTTCCGTTTCTGTGTAAAAACATTGCTTTTTCTCCTTATTTATTTTACCTTTTTCTCTACTCCGCTCTTCAACGGATCAAAGCGCGGAGTAGTCTTCTTTTTTATTGCCCGATCGTCGCTTGATACTCCGCGACCGTTGCGTATATTTTCACGTCGCCGTCCTCAAACGTAGCGTACGTTTTCAATCCCTCAACGGTGTTTACGCATACGTTTTCAAACGTGGTCAACGAGCTCTTGCCATTTACCGTAATAACGCTGTTAAAGCCCGCGATCGTCACGTTTTCAAGGGTCATCTTCGAGATCGACAACGCATTTTCTATGTCGTAAATGAGCGCCGCCGCGTATTGTCCCTCATTCCCCTCGTTCTCTCCGCCGGCTTTTACGACAACGTTCTTTACAACGATATTACCGGGCGTTTTTCCCCAAGAGGAGAATCCCGCTCGCCCCAAAAGCGAAGGCGCTTTCGTCGTTTCACCGTAGACGTACGCGAAATTTAAAGTTACGTCGAGATCTTCGAACGTACCACCCAAATTGTGATATGCAAGCACGCTCGTATCGTTATCGCCCGCCGTGTTTATCGTCGCGACGATCTTCATATTTCTGAGGATCGTGTTTGCCGTCGTCGCCCAAATAATCGAGCCATCTTGGCACGAAACCGTCCACGTCAACGTATGATTGCCACCGTCGAGCACGATCGCAAAATCATTGGCGATCTTGTCGATCTTACCGAGAGAATACTGATTTCTGTTCGTAGAGTTTACGGTCAACGAAATATCCGCGTCGAGCTTGAAATATCCTTTCAAAGAGTTCGGATTGTTTTCGCCCGTTATTCCGAGATATTCCGAATTGATCGTAGCCCATTCCTCCTCCGAAGATACGAGAAGCGTCCAGACCGTCAACGTAAACTTATACGTCTTGCCGTCGATCGTATTTACGTAAAAGACCTTAGCCTGATCGGAAGCATAATCCGCAGTCAGCTTCAATACGCCGGATTCCAACTCGACGTTTTCGCCGTTGAACGTCACCGTTTCTATCTCCGCCGCCCCTTGCGGAAGCGCGTTCAGCACGTCGAACGAGGTTTCCACGTCCGTTTCAAACGTACCCAGATCGGTCACTGCCTTATATATTTCGACCGCAACGGTATAACGGTAATCGTCCGCCGTGACGATCACGAAGGTTTTCGTCGTATCCACGTCCATGGCTTTAAAGTACAGTTTCCCTTCGTCAAGCGCGAGCTCCAGACCTCCTTCCGTCACCGAAACGATGGTCTTATCGCCCACCAGCCCCTGTACGTCAAGCGCTTCCAAATAATTCACCCGCTTGGTTTCCAACGTTTCGTTGGTATAGACGGAGTCGAGATATTCCTCGTACGCCGCCACCGTTTCGAACATTCGTATATTCGTACACGTAGCGCCGAATTCTTCGAGCGCGGCTTGCGTCTTATACGTAAGCAACGTAGAAGTCTTTCCCTGCCAATTCGCGACAAAATTACCGAATCCCGCGACCGTGATATTTTCCAAAGTTACGCGAGAGATGTTCGTCACGCCGACAAGCCCGAAAAGGGTAGGATTGTTTACAATCGAGCCGCTCACGTCCGCTCTTGCAAGGATCGTGACGTTTTTCATCGTAACGGGAGCATACACGTCGTAATACGCCGTTCCGAACAATCCGCCCGCGCTTTGTCCCGTCGCGCTTTCGAGAAGATGAAGTTCCGCCGTAATATTTTCGTACGTGCCGCCGTAAATAAACTTGGAGATCAACCCCGTACCGACGCTGCTGCTTGCAGAGCTAGTAGGATTGCTGCCGTAAACGCTCAGATTACGAATGACGGAAGATCCGCCCAAGCCGTAGAATAACCCGCTCGCGCCCGCAACGACGTTCAGATTATAGATCGTTTTTCCGTTCCCCTCGAAAATGCCGTGGAAACCGCCCGTACCGCCCTGCGAAACGTTCGCGTGTACGGAAGAACCGACCGCCTCTTTATTCGTCCACTGCTCGGTAAGCGTGACGTTCGCGTCCATTTTGAAATAGCCTTCCACGTACGTATATCCGTCGCCGCCCGATGTTTTCGGACCAAACGTGAGATAATCGTTCATCGAACGAAGCTCTTTTTCATTGGAGATCAAAAGCGACCAAACGGTTACGTTCAGGGTATAGATATTGCCGTCCTCCAACGTGATAACGTAATATCTCGGCGTCATAGACACGTCGGTGCGCGCGTAGGTGATCACGCCGCCCGATACGGGAATGGAAACGTCGTCGCTCGTAACGTAAGCGACCTTTCTGCCGCCAAACAACGCCGATACGTTGAAGCCGTTCTTTACGTCCACGTCGATCGCGTCCATTTTCCGCACCGCCTTTTCGCAATACGTACAAACGTCGTTTTCGATATTGTGTCCGAATGCGGGCACGTCGACGACGATATCCTCTTCGCCCGCTTTTCTGTATACTTCCTTTCCTTTGGAAATACAATTCCCCGCAATGCTTTCCGATTCTACGAGCTCGTAACCGAGATACTCGTAATACTCGCCATAGCTGTTATAAACGGTGATACCGATATCGGAGGTCGCGCTTGTAAAAACGGAAGTGTCGGACTCTCCGTTCGAGCTGCCGTAGAGCACGGTCGCGTTGATGACCAAACAACCGTTGAACGTATTCGTGTTATTATTCGCAAGGTAGCCGAACACGCCCGTCATCGCAAGCATTCCGAAATTCGTAGCCGCTTCCGCCGTAACGTTTTTGATCGTAGCGCCGCTCTTGACGACCCTCGCCACGACGAGCCCCCGCGCGTTGTCGGAAGATTCGATCGCCGCGCTCACGGGAACGAGCGTACCTTTCACGTAAACGTCGGAAAGTATCGCCTTATTCATCACCGCGGCAACGACAGCCGTTGCTTGCGCGGAAACGGTGCAATCGACGAAGTTCAGATCGGTAACGCTCGCGCCGTCCAAAAGATTCCAAACGAACGCGGTGTTCGCCTTATCGAATACGAGGTTGGACAAAGTATGCCCACGCCCGTCGATAGCGCCCTTAAAGCCGTTGACGTTCACCTTCGAAGCCCCGCAAGCTTCCATACTCGCGATCCCCGAAAAAGAATTGTTCGCGTAATCGATATCCCCGTCGAACACGACGTATCCGTCGTAATAATACCCTTGCGATTCGTTCCCCTTTTGTACGGGAATCTTTGCAAGACGATCGGTCACGCTGTCAAGTTCTTCCGCCGTCGTCACGATCGCGTTATACACTCTCGCGGAAACCTCGTATTTCGCCATACCCGTTTCCACGATCCACGATTTTGTTGCCGACGCCCCCACGCAAAGATCCTTGTCTATGGTCTTGTCGTCCTTTAAAATATTTACGCCGTTATAAAATACGCTCTCCACGTTTTCTGCGGCAAAATCCGCGATCGAATACGCAGGCAGCGCCAACGCGTCCGAAATTTCGTAATCAAAAGTCAATCCCGTCCGTATATCGGGCTTTACGACTTTGACGACGCAATCGGCGTAATGGGTCGCCGTCCCGTCCGTATACGTTATGCGGACCTTGGTTTCGCCCGGTTTAAGCGCGCTCACGTTGCCGTTTTCTACCGCAACGATGCTCTCGTCCTCGACCGACCAATCGACCGTGACGTTTTCTTTCGTTGCGCCGTCGATCACTACTTTATAGGAAAGCTCTTTTTCCGTAACGTAACCGCCGTGCTCCACCATTCCGAGCGTAACGTTCGGCTCGTTCGTGAACGCGACGTAAGATTCCGCAACGATATTCACGTCGTACGTCGCGGAAATACTGAAAAATCTGTATTCCGTCGTTATGGTGATCGTCGCGCTGCCGACCGCAACGCCCGTCACCGTACCGTCCGTGGCAACCGTCGCGACAGATCGATCGGATGAAGAATAAGAATATTCTATTTTCCCGCTTTCCGCGACTTCTCCCTTATACACAACGGAAGGGTTCGCTTTATACGTATCGCCGAGGAAAAGCTCTACCGTCTGCGCTTCGTTCGTCAAAACGATGGGACGGTTCGTATCCGAAACTGTGACGCTCACGCTGTCCGCCAACGTTCCGCAGGTCGCCGTAACGGTCGTTTCGCCCGCCTTGAGCGCAACGACTACGCCGTTCGTATCGATCGAAAGCACGCCGTTTTCGCCTACGGACCAAACCACCTCGCCTTCCAACGCCGTCAACGTAGCGTCGAAATCATAGGCGTCGCCCTGTTCCAACGAAGCCGTTTTATTGGAAATGGCAATCGCGGGCGTCGCTTTTTCCTCTTCGCTGCTCGAAGCCGTGCCGCCGCCGTTACCTTTGCCAATGTTACACCCGACCGCACCCGTCAAAAGCAACGTCAATGCGGAGGCAACGACGAAAAATGAAGCTTTCTTCATATTTTTTCTCATACCTTTCTCCTTAATTTGGAGTGCGCGCGTCTATGAACGTCGCCAAGACGCGCGCCCCCACCTGTTGGTTTTGCTTCTTATTCCGATAAGGTTGCTTCGTATTCCGCAACCGTTGCGTATATCTCCACGTCGCCGTCCTCAAACGTAGCGTACGTTTTCAATCCCTCAACGGTGTTTACGCATACGTTTTCAAACGTGGTCAACGAGCTCTTGCCATTTACCGTAATAACGCTGTTAAATCCCGCGATCGTCACGTTTTCAAGGTTCATCTTCGAGATCG
>JAFTPZ010000010.1 GCA_017463025.1 Clostridia bacterium | reverse complement strand
GTAGGTCACTTTCACCCTTTCCCTTGATTTTACACGGGATTCAACATCCACAAGCGACTGTTCAAGAGTTTCGTCTTCAAAGTCAAGAGCCACCTCTAAATGGGTATCAGGTTTTTTGTGGGATAATTGAACTAATGTCTCAACATTCCCTCGTCTTTGGTTTTACTTTCCGAAAATTGCAAGCTTTCTAAAAGCCGCGCAAGCAACAGATCGAGCGCCGACTCTTTCACCCGTTCGTCCGTTTCGCCGATCAGATATTTATCCGCAAGCGCCAAAAGCTCGGCGCAAAGTCTTTCGTTCCGAATGATCGGCGTGGTGATCCTGAAATTTTTCCGCCAACCGTTAAACCGCGTCAAATACCGATAGGGAATCACGAGCAAGCCGTCGTTTCCCCCTGCTTTCGGCACACTTTTGCGCTCGTAGCTATGAATGTCGTAGCTATCGAACACGACGATATCTCCGTCCGTAACCGTATATTTATTATCGTTTACGGTGATCTCGTATTCGCCGCGGTCAAGCAAAAAAATTTCCAAGTTCAAATGGAAATGCGGCGGATACGAATGATTCGTGCTCCGCTTGTATTCGAGCGACTGATTGTCCTCTCTGTTCTTTTCATAGTAACTCTGCATACGTTTATTATATCACAAAATGAGAGTAATTCAAACTCTTTTTATGTATATTTTAGGAGAATTTTCTGTTATAATAGAGAAAATCCGTTATGGAGGAAAATTTATGAAATACGATTTGAAACAATTCACACTTGAAGAAAAGCTCCGTCTTTTGACGGGCAAAGACAGTTGGCGGTTATACGACGCGAACGGAAAGCTTCCCGAGGTATTCCTTGCCGACGGTCCGCACGGCGTAAGAAAGGTCGTGGACGGACAAACGCTCGTCGCGACGGCTATGCCGAATATCTCCGCGCTGACAAATTCGTGGGACCCCTCGCTTGCCTATCTCGACGGCGAAACGATCGGCGACGAATGTATCGCGCGCGACGTGGACGTGTTGCTTGCCCTCGGGGTAAATATCAAGCGTACTCCCCTTTGCGGACGGAACTTTGAATATTCCTCCGAAGATCCCTTCCTTGCCGGCGCGATGGCGAAAGCGTATATCGAGGGGGTACAGAGCAAGGGCGTGGGCACTTCGCTCAAACATTTCGCCCTCAACAACCGCGAATACGAGCGACTCGCGCAATCGAGCGAGGTGGACGATCGCACCTTCCACGAAATTTATCTGCCTGCTTTTGAAACCGTTTTGGAGGCAAAGCCTTGGACGGTGATGTGCTCGTATAATCCCGTAAACGGTATCTGGGCGAGCGAGAACGAAAAGCTACTCAAAGGCGTACTCCGCGACGAGCTGGGCTATAACGGACTGATCGTGTCCGATTGGAACGCGGTGCACCATAGCGGCAAAGCGGCGAAAGCGACGCTCGATCTGCGTATGCCCTCCACTTGGGACGATACCGCCGTGAACGAGCTGAAAGAGGGCTTGAACGAGGGGTGGCTCACGGAAGAAGAGATCGACGAGCGCGTTTGCAAGGTGTTGGAGCTCGTCGAAAAGAAAGTCAACGCAGACAAAACGAAAAAATCGGTGAAAACGAAAGAGGAAAATCACGCGGCGGCGGTGAAGATCGCGCAGGATTCTATCGTACTTTTGAAAAACGAGGACGATATCCTCCCCCTCAAAGGCGGCAGGATCGCGATCGGCGGTCAGTTCGCCGCAAAGCCGCCCTTTGGCGGCGGCGGTTCTGCGCTCGTCAACAGCGACTATGCGCCCCGTAATCTTGCAGAGGAGCTTTCCGAGCGTTTGGGCGACGGCGCGACGGTCGAATTTATCAGGGATTACAGCGATACGGTACATCAAGCGAGGATACGCCACACGAGCTCGTTGTTGAGCGCGGCGTACGAGGCGGATACTGTCGTACTTTGCGTCGGCTCGAACGCGCAAATGGACGGCGAGGATTTCGACCGCACCACCATTCGGCTTTCCCCCGTACACGAGGATATTATTCTGAATACGGCGAAATACAATAAAAACGTGGTCGTCGTTATCTACGGCGGCGGTGCGGTGGATATGCGCGCGTGGATCGGTCAAGTAAAAGCGGTGGTGTTCGCAGGATTCCTCGGCGAGGGCGGACAAGAGGCGGTCGCGGACGTGCTTTCGGGCAAAGTCAATCCCTCGGGCAAGCTTTCCGAAACGTTCCCCCTCTGTCTCGAAGATACCCCCACGGGCGCAGATACGGGCAACGGATTTGTAGAGCGGTATGCCGAGGGCGTACTCGTGGGGTATCGTTGGTACGATACGAAAGGCAAAGACGTGTTATTCCCGTTCGGGCACGGGCTGTCCTATGCGGACTTTGAATATTCCGACCTTGCTATCGAAAAGAAATCGGAAACGGACTACGAGGTTTCGTTCACGGTGAAAAACGTTTCTGCCGTGGACGGCAAGGAAATTTCGCAGGTGTACGTACGCGACGTGATGGCGACGGTGGAACGCCCCGAAAAGGAGCTGAAAGGCTTTGCGAAAACGACGCTCAAAGCGGGCGAGAGCAAGCGCGTTTGCATTGCTTTGAACGCACGCTCGTTCGCGTTCTGGTCGCCGGCGTTGGAAAAATGGTACGTGGAAAGCGGCGCGTTTGAAATTTACGTGGGCGCGTCGTCGAGAGATATCCGTCTTTGCGGCAAGATTGAGATCGACCTACCTAAAAAAGATCAATATTGTAAAGCGTTTAAGGCGTAATAAAAACATGAAAGCCGCCCCGTCCGATTTCGGACGGGGCGGTATGTTTTTCCTATTATTCCAAAATATTCGTCGTGATAAAGTCTACGCCCGCCGCTTTCGCCCGTTCCGCGAGCGCAAGGGTGTCGAGCGTCCAACAGTTGACTTTCAATCCCTCGTCGTGCAACCGCTTGACGACCTCTTTGTTCACGGCGTAGCCGTCAAAGTCTGCGTCCAAACGGTTATCGATCACAAACCGTATCGTTTCTTCCGTAACCTTTCCCCTTAAAAGCTGCGCGCTTGCGTTGGGGTATTTTTGCCGTAACGCCACGAGGTTTTCACTTGCGAACGAAATGAACGTTACGCGATCGAACCAACCGAGCTTTTCCGCAATCGCCGCGATCTCCCACACCTTTTCCTCGGGCATCGGGTTTTTCAGCTCTAACACCGCTTGCTTGTCGTATTTTTTACAGATATGCAGATACTCTTCCAGCGACGGCAGACAAAGATCGGCGCGCGGCGTACCGTCGATATCGGTCATACGTACGGCGCGGAGCTCATCGAACGTGCTTTCCTCCACCACCATATCCAAATTTGCCACGCGTGTAAGGTTATTATCGTGCACCACGATAATTTTACCGTCCTTGGTGATATGCACGTCCGTTTCAATGCCGTAATAGCTCCTCACGCCTGCCGCTACGAACGCGGCGTTCGTGTTCTCGCGCTCCAAGCCCGACAAGCCGCGGTGCGCGATCATTTTGATATGCCCTTTGTTTTCGAATTTGATCGTATCCATATCTTTTGCCTTTGTTTTTATCTTCTTCGTCTACCGCCAAATAATAAAAATACCCATAAAGCAAAGCGCAGGAAGAATACGAGCGAGGTCAAAAGGGAGGCAACGTAGGTCTGCGCCGCCGCCGAAAGCATTTCCTCTGCGTACGGCAATTCCTCCTCCGTCAAGATCCCCTCTTCCACGAGCATACGCTTTGCCCGTCGGCTCGCGTCGTACTCCACGGGCAACGTTACGAGCGCGAACACCGTCGAAAGCCCGTATAACAAAACGCCTACAAGCGCCACGTAATACCCTACGCTACTATTTTGCGTGGTCGCCACGAATACGTCCAAAACGAGCCCCACAAGCACGAGCGGCAAAGCAAGTCTGCTACCGATATTCGTGATCGGCACGAGCAGGGTACGCAATTTATACGGCAGATACCCTTTCTTTTTCTGCACCACGTGCCCGATCTCGTGCGCCGCGACGGCAACCGCCGCCACCGAGTCGCTGCCGTATACGCTTTCCGAAAGGTTGACGATTTTTTTCGTCGGGTGGTAATGATCGGATAATTCCCCCTTTACCCTACCGATCGAAATATCGTTTATACCGCTTGCGCGGAGTAGTTTTTTCGCCGTATCGTAGCCCGTCGCGTGCGAGCGCGTGCCGACGTCGCGAAAAGCCGAATAGGTGGAACGTACTTTCGCGCTTGCCCGTCCTGCAAAGATCACGCAAACCAAGATCAGTCCCGTGAAAATCAAATAATAATAGTACATATTTTTTCTCCTTGACTTATAATATGCGTAATTTTTCTATTATAAATCGATAGCGAAAGGATAAAGCTCGGATTTGGATACCCCTCTGTCCTTTGCCGCCCGTTTGAGCGCCTCTTTTTTATCCAGCCCTGCCGCCATATAATGCTTAATATGCTCTTGTTCCGTAAGCGCGTTGAGCGGCGATTCTTTTTCGGTCGCACCCTCGACGATCAAAACGTATTCTCCCCGTTTCTCGCCTGCAAGACCTTGCGAAAGGGTGAAATTCGTCGTTTCCTCGTGCAGCTTGGTGATCTCGCGCACCGCCGCCGCCTTTCTTTCCCCGAACACCTCGAACATCGCTTTGATATCCTTATCCACGTCCTGCGGCGCGCTATGAAACGCAAGCGTGCAATCGAGGTCTTTATATTTTTCCAGCACCGCCCGTTTTTCACTTGCTTTGTCGGGCAAAAATCCGATGAAGGCGAATCGGTCGGCAGGTAACGCCGAAAGCACGAGCGCCGCCACGAACGCGCTTGCCCCAGGGATCAGCGTATACGGCTCGCCTGCTTCGCGTAAAATGCGGCAGACGGTATTCCCAGGGTCGGATACGACGGGCGTGCCTGCGTCCGACACGATCGCGACGTTTTCCCCCTTTCGCGAACGTTCGAGTATTTTTTCCGCCGCCTCCGCCTCGTTGAATTTATGACAGGCGTATAGCGGCTTTTTGATTTCATAGGCGTTGAGGAGCTTGAGGGTATGCCGCGTATCCTCGCAAAATATAACGTCCGCCGCTTTGAGCGTTTCCAAAGCGCGGAGGGTGATATCCTTTAAGTTCCCGATCGGGGTTGCTACGAAACTGATCATTTTTTTATTCCTTTAATTGATAATTGTAGGTAAAATTTCACACGCAGGTTTGCCGCCTTTCACGGCTTCGACCATTACCAAATACGGCTTTGCGCCCTCTTTTCCTGCGACGAACTGCACGCGCTTGACTTCGATATTGTATTCTTTTAACACGTAGCACAACTCCGCAAGCCGATCGGCGCGGTTGATAAGGGCAAGTCGGCCGCCGAATTTGAGTGCGAACGCCGCCGCCTTTGCGATCTCTAAAAGCGTGATCGTCAGCTCTTTTCGGCAAATGGCTTTGGAATAATCGTCGTTTTCAAAGCCGCCGCGCTCGTACGGAGGATTGCAAAGCACGAGCGAAAATTGCTCGCGGTAACTTTCGGGAATATCTTGCAACCTACCGTTACAAAATTCGAAATTGTCAAACCCGTTGAGCGCCGCCGTTTTCTTGGACAACGCGCAAAGCGGCTCTTGCAATTCAAACAGCGTGTACGAAAGTCCTTTCTTGTCGCGATTGAGCGCGTGAAAGTGGAACGCCACGATACCGCTCCCCGAACAAAAATCGGCGACCTTATCCCCGTTTTTTGCACGCGCAAATCTTGAAAGCAGCACGGAATCGGAGGTAAAACGGTACAACTCGGTATCCTGTACGATCTTCAACCCGTCTATTCCCATATCTTCGATCACTTCGCTCACGCTGAACACCTCCTTTTTAAGTATACCAACTGTCGCTCGAAAAGTCAATAAAATCAGGATAGAATTTTGACGAAAACACATACTCCTTTCGTGGATACTTTACAATCAAGCTTACAAAAAAATCTGCAAACTTTGAAAAAACTCCTCCCCTCGGAGGATATTTTGACCTACGAATTCCAAACGCAGGATAAAGTCGATTGCGCCCTCGTCTACGCTGACGGTATGGTGAACAAAGAACTGCTCGGCGCGCTAGTCGCGCGCCCTATTTCTGCACTCGAATTAAAGCAAAAAACGAAAAACGAGGGGGGCAGGGTTGCGACGAGCGAAAAACTCGTCAAAACGACCGCCCGTTTTCCCGAACTGAAAACGGTGGAAAATATCGACGACGCGCTCGCCGAAATTCTCGACGGGAACACGTTGCTTATCGTAGACGGTATCAAGACGGGCTTTATCGCCGGCGCAAAGCTTTTGCCCGTGCGCGCCGTGATCGAGCCGCCCACCGATATTGCCGTCAAAGGTCCTCGCGAGGGGTTTATCGAGGACGTGAAAACGAATATGGCGCTCGTGCGCAAACGCTTGAAAACGCCCGACCTGCGCTTTGAAACCCTCCGCGTGGGCAAACGCTCGGATACGGCGGTCGCGATCTGTTGGTTGGAGGGTACTTCCAATCCCAAGATCAAAGAGCAGGTCGCGCAAAAAATTCAAAGCATGAATATAGACAACGTGCCCGATTCTTCGTATATCGCGGCAATGCTCGCGCCGCGCAAACACTCGGTATTCCGCTGCGTGGGTAACACGGAAAAACCGGATATTTTCGCCGCCAAGATCGCCGAGGGCAGAGTGGGTATTTTGGTGGACGGCTCGCCCATCGCCCTCACCGTGCCCTTTCTTTTAACGGAGGATTTCCAAAGCAGCGAAGACTACTTCATCTCCCCGTTTATGGCGACGATCTTCCGCTTTATGCGCTTTTTCGCGCTGTTCGTCGCTATTTTATTGCCGGCGTTCTACGTATCCGCACAGCTGTTCAAAATGCAAATACTGCCGCTTGGACTCATGCTCACGATCGCCAGCAGCGTGCGAGAACTGCCCCTATCCCCCAGCCTTGAAATGTTCGTGGTGCTTTTGCTCCTTGAAATTTTGAAAGAGGCAAGTATACGAATGCCCAAATACGTGGGTATGTCCCTCTCCGTCGTCGGCGCGCTCGTACTCGGTGAAACGGCGGTGTCGGCAGGGTTCTTGTCCACGCCTGCCATTATTATCGTCGCGCTGTCGGGGATCTGCTTATACACCGTACCCGACTTCGTGGAAACGGGGAGTATTCTGCGTTGGATATACCTTATCGTCGCAGGGGGATTAGGTCCGTTCGGGATCGTGCTTTTGTCGGCGTTTTTACTCTATTATCTTATCTCGTCCGACTCTTTCGGCACGCCCATACTCGCGCCGTTCTCCCCTTTGATCCGTCATGACCTGCGCGACACGGTGATCAAAGAGGGTATCGAACGTTTGGCGGAACGCCCGCTCGTGATCGGTTCGCCGAACAGAACGCGCTTTACCGCGCAAAAGAAACAAGGAGAAGAGGAAAATGACTGACAAAACTTTTTTATCCGCGCCCGAAAACGACGGTATTTTGGGCAGACAGATATGCTTTTTCGCGGCGTTCGTGTTGCCCGTGTATAAGCTTTTGGAGCTACCCTCCGTTTTATCGCGTTTCGTCGGCGGCGATATCCTATTGCCCGCGCTGTTGCAATATATCCTGCAAACGGGCGTGTTGCTTGCGATCCTCTTCGCCGCCTCCCGATCGGAAAAGCCGCTGTTCGAGCGTTTAGAAGAAAAATTCGGCAAATGGACGATCGCCTTGTATATTTTATACGCGATCTATTTTCTGTTCACCGCCGTACTGCCCCTCCTCGATATCGAAAAATTCGTGTACGCGGCGTTTTACGACACCGCCCCCACCCTCTTTTCGTTCGCGTTCTTCTTTTTCTTTTCGGCGTTCGTGGGTACGCGTGGCATCAAGGCGATCGGTCGATTTTCCGATCTCTCGCTGTTGTTGTTCGTAGTGCCGTTCGCCGCGCTTATCGTAATGTCGCTCGTGGAGGCGGACGCGTCCAACCTCCTGCCCATCTTCGAACGCCGATTCGAGCATACCGTGTCTGCGATCACCTACACCACGCCCCATTTTTCCGACGCCGTTTTACTCCTACCCCTTATCGGCAATCTGCGCTATAAAAAGGGGGACGCGACCAAGATCGCTTGCGGCTACGGTTTGGGCGCGGTACTTTCCATGGTCTTTTTGGGAGTATTCTATTCCCTCTATTCCACGATCGCGCCGCGCGAGCACTACGCCTTTGCCAAGATCGCGCAATACTTCCCCGCGCTCACCGTGATCGGACGCATTGACCTGCTGTTCGTGTATATGCTCTCTATCGTACTCTTTTTCTACGCCGCCACCCCCTTGCACTACGCCGTCGACCTCACGGCGCGCTGTTTGGGTACGAAACGCAGAGTATGGTTTGCCGCAGGACTGAATATCGCGGCGTTTATCTTCGTCTTTTTTTGCAATAAATACTACGACGCGCTCTACGCCTTTTTCGGAAATTATCTATACCCCGTTTTCTGGGCGTTTGCGATCGTCTTGCCGTTACTTTTATTATTCTTAAAAAACAAGAAAAAGGAGTTGAACAATGCGTAAGGCACACGGAAAAAACACCGTTCGGTATTATCTTTTGATCATCATCGCGCTTGCGTTTTTATTCTTTACGGGCGATTTCGGACTTATTGACGTACAAAAAACCGCGATCGTCATGGCGGTCGGGATCGATCGCGAGGAGGAAACGTTTATCGTAACCTCCCAGATCGCCATTCCGCAATCCTCCAAGCAAGGTCAGGCAAGCGAAACGGTACAGCTCGTCAGCCGCGGTAAGACGGTCGCCGACGCGTTCGAGGAGATCAACGCGAAAACGGGTTGGTATCCCAAGCTCGTGTTTTGTAAACTCATCATTCTCGGTGAAAAGGCGGTGGAGCAGGACGCATTCGACGCGCTCGACTTTTTCCTGCTCGACGAATATATGTCCGACAACTGTCTCATCGCCACCTGCGACGGACTTGCCAAGGATATGCTCAACGTCGCCGCGCTCGTCGATCCTTCGGGTAGCGTGGCAATGCAAAAGGTACTCTCTCCCCACGCCGAACGGGTGGGTACGGTGCTCCCCTCTACCTTACGCGAATTTGCTATCGGGTATTTCAGCGACGGAAAAAGCTCCTATCTCCCCCTTCTCAAAACCCAACCGCAACAAGAACAGGTGAGCGGCAGTCAACAACAAAGCGGCTCTTCCGATAGTTCGGGAAGTTCCGAAAGTTCAAGCGCTTCGAGTAGCTCGGAAAGTTCAAGCGGTTCAAGTGGTTCGGGCGGTTCAAGCGGTTCGGGGGGCGGACAATCGAATGATAAGCCCGTGTTCAGCGCAAGCGAAACGGCGCTGTTCGTCGGCGGCAAGCGCGTGGAGAAATTGACGCAGGAGGAAACGTTCGCGTTCAACGCCGTGAAAAAGGAATTGCGGCTTGCGGCGTATTCGGTGGAAACGGAGGACGCGACTTGCACGTTGACCGTCAAACGCAACACGCCGCGCACGAAATTCAAAGTGGGCAAGGACGGCAGAGCGACCTTGAAAATCGAGCTCGTGATGGCGGCAGGCTTGCTCGACTATTCCAAATCGTTGCCCGTTCAAGAGGGCGCGGACGTAGGCGACGTGCCCAGCGGCGCGTTCACCGCGGCGGAAAAGCGACTTTCGGGACAAATCAAAACGACCTTTGAAAAATGTCGCGCGTGCGGCTGCGACCTGTTCGGTATCGAAGAACAACTGCAAAAATACGCCCACCGCCGCTACGAGGAACTCAAAGACACGGCTTTGAAAAATTCGATCGCGGACGTTACGGTGAAATTTCGAAACGTACGCTAACAAGGCAACGCAAGCATTTTTATACGCCGTATACGCCTTTCTTATGCGTTTATACCGCGCCGTATAACGGGCGATATCTGTGGATAACTTTCGACGGTTGTGGAAAAGAACGTATGTTTGTGGACAATTAGGCGGTTTTTTATCAAAATCTTTCGCTTTTTAATGAATTTTATCCCCAAATTTCCGTTTTTTAAGAAGTTATCCACAATATTTACGCCTTTTGATCCTTGTGCACAACGGCTTTGTGCACGAGTTATCCACCGATTTTTCGGGGTTTTCGGCTTATCAAACGCGGAATGCCCGATTTTTGAAAATCCGCCCGACTTATCCACGGCGCAGTTATCCACTTTTTTGAAATTCTTGCGGTGGACAACCCTCGTTTATCCACATATGCGGTGGATAAGTGGGGGTTTTGAGGGGTATGTATAATTTCATAATTTTATTTTTCGACCGTATTTTATCTTTTTCGACAGAATAATCTTTTTCCTTGTAAAAAAGTTATCCACAGCCTTTGATCGGGTGTGGATAACGTGAAAAACCGCCTCGGAAATATACCGAAGCGGTCGTTTTTTCGTTTGGGATTCAGCGAATGATCCAACCCAAGATCAAATGAATGGGGTTATTGTTATACAGCCAGCCCGTTACCGCGCAATCGCTTAAAAAGACGGTTACGCCCTCGATAGGGATTACGCCCAGAACGGCGATCACAGCGCAAACGATAAGCAAGCCTTGCAACGCGCCGACGACAAAGCCGAGTACGTGATTGATCGAGCCTACGATAGGAATACTTTCCACGATAGACGAGATGATGCTTTTCAAGATCTTCATGATCAATTTCGCGATAATAAACAAAGCGAGCCAAGCGATCAGCGTTGCGGCGAGTTCGCCGAGCGTCGTGCCTGCGAGCATAGCGAGCGTCGTACCTGCCGCCAATTCCTGCGTTCCCACCGTTTCCACAATGAGATCGATCAGAAATTGAGGTAAATTTTTCCCTGCAAGCGCCTCTTCGATCCCTGCCGCCGAAACGTCTATATCAAAGCCTGCGATCTTATCAAGACCGCCAACGCACGCGTTTTCCAACCATTCCTGTAAGCCGAAAAGCCCCTCCGTCCAACTCAACAGGGGTTTCATAAGTATAAAAGCTACGACGATCGCCGCTACCGTGGAGATCAAACCGAACAAACAATCGATAAAACCGCGTTTTGCCGCGACGATCGCAAACGCTACGATCACGACGATCACCAACGCGTCCACGGCTTGTTTCGCCCAAACGACTTCCAATAATGCCGACATCGGTCCTTTCCTCCTTTTTTAACGTCCCCATCATTATAACACATTTCGTCAAGTTTATCAACAAAAAACGGAAAAAACGGGGAAAAATTTTTTTGCCGTCTTTTTCCTGCGCATTCCGTTTATCCTGCGACGTTTGCGGCTATACTTATACAAAAACGTCCACGGAGAAAAAAAAATGGAATTTTCCTTTCATATTTATAATAAACTCGCCGCCGACGGCGTGGCAATGTCGCTGGATAAACTCCTCCGCACCGACCTTGAACGCAAACTCACGCCCCGTCGGTTTTTAACGGAAAAAGAAAAAACGGAGGGGGCAGGTACGCGTTCACGCGCAGAAGTCGCCGCGTTTTACAAGGCGTTCGACGGGGACTTCGAAAAGCCGCCCGTCGTCGTTTGTATCGGTAGCGACCTTGCGATCGGGGACAGCCTCGGCCCTATCACGGGCTCTATGCTCAAATACAAAACGCAGGGCTTAAAAGTCTTTATCTACGGCACGCTCGCCGCGCCCGTAACGGCAAAAGAAATCAAATATCTTCGCGCGTTCTTGAAAGAAACGCATAAGGGAAGTCAAGTGATCGCGATCGACGCGGCGGTGGGCGTCGAGGGGGATATCGGACTCGTCAAGCTTTCCGATTCTCCGCTATTCCCAGGGGCGGGCGCGAATAAAAAGTTAGGCGCGGTCGGGGATATTTCGATTATGGGTATCGTTGCGGAAAAGTCGGTGGCAAATTACGGACTTTTGAATACCACGCGTTTGAACCTCGTGTATACGATGTCTGAAATCGTTTCCGACGCCGTTTCCACCATTTTATATCAACGACAAAAATCAAACGCCGCGTCGAAATAAGTTGACAAGCGGCGTTACTTATGTTATAATAGCGCAGAAGGTTTTCGGAAAACACTTCAATAAAAAAACCGAGGTACAACTTATATGCAGAACTTTTTCACCACAAAAAGACTTTGCCGCGCCGGCGTGATCGCCGCGCTCTACGTAGCGCTCACGTACGCTTTTATGCCCTTTGCTTTCGGACCGTTCCAAGTCCGTCCGGCAGAGGCGCTTTGTATTTTACCCCTCTTTTTTCCCGAGGCGATCCCCGCTTTGTATATCGGCTGTATGCTCTCCAACCTCGCCTCTCCGTTTTTCGTTTTCGACGTGTTTTTGGGCTCGCTCGTAACGTTGTTTGCCGCGGTCGGCACGTACTTGATGGGCGTATTTTTGAAAAAAACCGCCTCGAAAATCTTCGTGGGCGGACTTTTTCCCGTGCTCTTCAACGCCTTTTTCATTCCGCTGATCATCGTTTTTTTATGCGGCGATCTGGGCGGACAGACAAGCGTAAGCGCGGCGTATTTCTTTTACGTAGGCTCGTTTTTATTGACGGAAACGGTGTGGGTGTACGGTTTGGGAATTCCCTTATATCACCTGCTTTCCCGTCTGCAAAGCCACGATTAGATCATTTTTCTCGGATCTAAAACGGTATCGATTTGCTCTTTGGGCAAGACCTGTTCTTCCAAAAGAATATCTCGGATATTCTTTTTTTCTTTGAGCGCTTTTTTGGCAAGCAAGGACGCTTTCGTATACCCGATATACGGACAAAGCGCGGTAACGATACTGATACTTCTTTCCACTTCCTCCGCGCAGCGATCGGCGTTGACGGTGATCCCGTCTATGCAATCCTTGCGGAAAACGTTCATGCCGTTTGTAAGCGTTTCCAGCGATTCGAAAAGACAGTAAAAGATAATCGGCTCAAACGCGTTGAGCTCCAACTGCCCTGCCTCGGCGGCAAGGGTGATCGTCGTATCGTTGCCGATCACGTTAAAGGCGATCTGGCTCACGACCTCGGGGATCACGGGATTGATCTTCCCTGGCATGATCGACGAACCGTTCTGTTTGGGCGGAAGATTGATCTCCGCAAACCCCGTCCTAGGACCGGACGACATCAGCCGTAAATCGTTGGCGATCTTGGAAAGAGTGGTCGCGCACGATTTCACGATCCCCGAAACGAACACGAACGAATCGAGATTTTGCGTGGCGTCGATCAGATCGTCCGCTTGCACGAGCTTTAATCCCGTAACCTTACAAAGGGTAGGTACGATATTTTCCACGTAACGCTTATCGGCGTTGATACAAGTACCGATCGCCGTTCCACCCATATTCAGCTTACACATTTCTTTCGCGGCGATTTCAAAACGCGCGATATCCCGTGAAAGAGCGGACGCATACGCCCCAAAGCATTGCCCGAACCCGATCGGAACGGCGTCCTGCATTTCCGTCCTGCCCATTTTGATCACGTCGTTACATTCGCGGCTCTTATCCATAAAGGACGCGCGCAACGCGTTCAACGCGTCTATCGCTTTGTAAATCATTCTCACCGTAGCGATCTTGCCCGCGCTGGGAAATACGTCGTTCGTTGACTGACCGCAATTGGCGTGGTCGTTGGGGTGCACGATCGAATAATCCCCTTTCTTTCCGCCGAGGATCTCTATCGCGCGGTTTGCGATCACCTCGTTGGCGTTCATATTCAAGGACGTACCTGCGCCGCCTTGGATCGCGTCTACGATAAATTGATCTGCAAACTGCCCCTCCAAGATCTCGTCGCAAGCCTGCGCCATAGCGTTTGCGATTTTTGTATCGATCGCTCCCACCTCGCCGTTGGTGAGCGCCGCCGCTTTTTTCACTTCCGCGATCGCTTTGATAAATTCAATATGTACTCTCTTTCCGCTGATTTGAAAATTTTCGTACGCGCGCAAAGACTGCACGCCGTAATAAGCCTCCATCGGCACTTCCTTTTTTCCGATGGAATCGGATTCCATTCTGTACTCTTGCATAATTTTTTTTTCCTTTTCGTTATTTCGTTACTTGATTATATCACAAAAATATGATATAATCAAATACATATTAAAACATAATAATCATAACTTTGAAGTTATGCCGTGAGGTATGTATGTTCCAGCATAAAGATTACGTGTTGACCATTTACGAATCGGGCGGCTTTACGAAAGCCGCGGAAAAGCTGTTCGTTTCGCAGCCGTCGCTGTCTGCGACGATCAAACGGTTGGAAGAAAAGACGGGCGCGCCCATTTTCGATCGGTCGAGCTCGCCCGTTACCTTGACCGAAGTGGGCAGGGAGTACGTGAAATACGCTATGCAGATCAAAGAGATCGAGCGCGACTTCGAGCGGTACGTTTCCGACCACGGGAAATTGATCACGGGGAATATCCGAATCGGGGGAAGTAGTTTTTTCTCGTCGTTTATTCTGCCCGAAATGATTTCTTCGTTCAACGAGAAATATTCGGGGATCGAGTTTGAAATATTCGAGGACAGCACGAAAAATCTGATCGCAAAAATCGTGGACGGCAGTTTGGATCTGATCATAGACAACGCCAAGCTGGACGAACAGAATATGATCTCCGAAATATATACCTCCGAGCGCTTACTCCTCGTCGTACCCAAAAAGTTTGCGATCAACGAAGCGTTGAAAAAAGAGCGCTTTACCGCCGAACAGATCAAAGCGGACGAGCACCAAAAAAGTAGGGGTATCGATTTTTCCAAGCTCAAAAACCTGCCGTTTATACTTTTACATCACGAAAACGACACGGGAAAACGCGCGGAACGGCTATTCAAAAAATACGGCATGACCCCCAACGTGGCTTTTTACCTCGATCAGCAGGTAACTTCGTATAACCTTGCGTGTACGGGTATGGGGATCGCGTTCGTGGGGGATACGCTCGTCAAGCGGATCAGCGCGGCGCCCGACGTATATTATTATACGGTCAACGACCGTTTGGCAACAAGAAATATTTATTTTTATCACAAGAAAAACCATTATTTATCGTTGGCGTGCAAGAAATTTATTGAATACAATATCGAATAAAACTTTGCCCGTCATCGGTCAACCCGTTGCAATTTCGCTAACGAAAAAGCGTGGCTTATCGCCACGCTTGATTTTTTAAGAAACTTTTATTCGTTATTCGTCCTTGTTTCCGCTGTTGCCGAGGAAAATACCGAAGAAATCGGTGGAGGGTTTCATCGTCGTACCGCCTGCCGACGAGCTATCCTTTCCCTCGCGATTGAATTTTTTATAGCCGCCCGATCTCGAACCCCCACGGTTATAACCGCCCGAAGAGCGATTTCCGCGATCGTTTCTGCCGCCTCTGCCGCCGCGACCTTGGTCCCGTCTGTCGTTTCTTGCCGAAATGGCAGGCGCGTTGGGATCTTCAAGGTTATCGGGAATGATCACGATATAACGGTTAGGCTCTTTGCCTTGACTTTCCGTTTTCACGCCGTCGATCTCCGAAAGTGCGGAATGAATGATACGTCTTTCATAAGGGTTCATCGGTTCGAGCTTTACCTTTCTGCCCATACGCGTCGCTTTCTGCGCAAGGTTTTCCGCAAGTTTTTTCAAGGTCGATTCGCGGTTTTCGCGGTAGTTTTCGCAATCCACCACCACGCGTTTATAATCGTCTCTGCCCGTGTTCGCCACCGCGCCCGCAAGCGTTTGGATCGCGTCGAGCATAGCCCCGTGCTTACCGATCACCGACGTCGTATTCGCCGCCGTAACGTTGATCTCGATCTTGTCCCCCTCGGACACGAGTTCCGTGCAAGCGGTGATCTTCAACAGAGAGAAAAGTCCCTCCAAAAATTCCACCGTTCTTTCGCCGTCCGTGGTATTGCTCTCGCTCACGCTCGCGCAAGCAACGCAAGGCTCTTGTTTGCAAGCTTCTTCCTTGCAGGCTTTTTCTTTGCAAACGGTTTCGCAAGCTTCTTCCTTACAAAGGGGCGCGATCTCTACGCGCGCTTTCACAGACCCGAACAGCTTTTTCTTGCCCTCCTCTAAAACGCGGATATCCGCGTTTTCTTTGGTCAAGCCCAACTCTTTCAATCCCTTTTCAACGGCGTCGTCTACCGTTTTTCCCGTAAATTCCGTATATTTCATTTTTATACACTCCCTTTCCGCTTTCCGCGGAAAACCAAACGGCTCTTTTTATTTTTTATCCTTTTTATCCGCTTTTTTCCCGTTCGTCGTCGCTACGCGGTTCGGGAAACGTTTATTATACTTTTCCTGCATCGCTTTTTCTTCCTTTTTACTCTCGGAAATATCTACGAGCTTATTGATGATAAGCGTAGACAAAAGCGACAACACGTTGCTCATGATCATATAAATAGAAAATGCCGAGCTATACATAAACGAGAAGATCGCGAACATACCCGTCATAATGACCATCGTCATCTTTTGTTGCGCCGCGCCCTGCCCGTCTACGGACGAATATTTCTGCTGTTCCTTTTGCCCGCGCATAGATACCCATTGCTGCAACAGGATCGTACCGATCGACAAAACGACTAAAATATAATATCCGTTCGCCTGCGATTTTTGCGTAGTTAATTTCGCCGTAATCTTATTATACGCCTCCACGTCGTATACGTCCGTATACTCCGCAACGCCGGCAAAATTTTTATTCGTATCGCCCACTTGGAATTTCTGACGTTCCACCTCCGCTTTGAACTCGCTGAATTCAAGAACGGGATGCTTATAGCTCGCGTCCGTCGCCCAAATATTTTTGATCCAAAGGAAAGAGGTATGACCGAACACTTCCGCGTCATAAACCGCAACCACGGCGTCCTGCGCCTTACTTTCAAAATATTTGGTGATCGCCGATTGTTCGGTGATCGTTTCGTCGGCGGTCATCGCCTCGTTTACCGCCGTTTTTATTTCGGGATGCTTTTCATACAGCTTGTCTATATTGAGAATATAGTCGTTTTCTTCTTCATCAAACGTCCAAACCTCTTCGTCCAAGCTTTCGCAAACCGTTTTCAGCTCGCTATTATACGCGTTTACCATAGTATTGTAATTTTCCACGTTCGCGTACTGCGAATAGGCGTTGAACGCGTTGATGGCAACGATAAAGATAATCATAGACAGGATCATGGGCAAGCAGGAAGAGAACATGGAAATACCGCTCTCTTTATACATTTCCATAACCTTTTGATTATACTTTTCCTTGTCGTTGGCGTACTGCTTTTGCAGCTTTTCCATCTTCGACTGATTTTCTTTCATTTTGATATTCTGTTTTCTCATCGCGATACGTTGATACACGTCGAACGGCAAAACGATCACTTTCAAAATGATCGAAAACAGAATAATGCCAACGCCCACCGAACCGACGGTAACGATCAATCCGCGAATGAGCGTGCCGATCCAGTTAAGGGCGATATCGTAGGTTTGCCCGTAGAGGGGAATACCCACCGTATTGTTCAATAAACTCAAAATTTCCATTTATTTTCCCTAAAAAACCGCTTATTTTCGCGGTTTACTATTTCATAATAACCAACGTCTGGCAAAAAACCTTTCGGGCGCGGGATCGTAGCCACCCTTGGAAAAGGGATTGCAACGCAGTATCCGCCACGCGCCGAGAAATATCCCTATGACCGCGCCGTGATTGTTGATACATTCGAGCGTATATTGCGAGCAGGTCGGACGGTATAAGCACGTATGCCGCGACAAATACTTCTGATAAAAGAGGATCATCCGCATACAGAGCATTTTCAAAAACGGCTTGAACACCGTTTTTCGCATATACTTCCAATTCCGTCTAAAAAGATCGGAAAAGGGTATGATCAAAGATTCTCTTTTCGTATGATACATTGTAGTTGTCCACGAAACGTTTCAAAAGCGTAATGTTCGCTGACCTTGGGAATAAGGACGATGGAATACGTTCCTTGCATCTGACCTTGCACGCTACGAAACGCCTCGCGGAGTAGTCTTTTCACACGATTTCTCACCACGCTTTTTCCGTGCTTTTTTCCCACGGAAATACCCATCGTCATTTTTTCCGCGTTTTTATAAACGACGGTCAAAGACGGAGCGAACGCGCGCTTGCCTTTCTCAAAAAGTTTCTTAAAATCCGATTGTTTTTTAAGTCTGAAATATTGCATTCTTCTTTTCGTTAAAATGGCAAATCCTCTCCTTTTTCAAAAAGGAAAGGAACGTTCGCTCTGCATTCGTTTCGTTGCATTCTTTTCAGCTAATTAGTGCGTCAATCTCTTTCTGCCTTTTGCTCTGCGGCGTTTAAGCACCTTTCTGCCGGCAGTCGTCGCCATTCTTTTACGGAATCCGTGTACTTTACTTCTCTGTCTTTTTTTGGGTTGGTACGTTCTTTTCATAATATTTCTCCTAATTTAACTTTTTTCTTTTTTTGTATTTTTCGCAGGTTCTCCCACGATAACTTTTCCTATTATATCGCAAACACACGAAATCCGTCAAGCAATTTCACGTGTTTTCAGCACTTTTTTTTGTTTCCTTTATTGCGCAGATGCGCTCGTCCGCACGGGAAGTACGAGATATTGACAGCGTTTATCCTCTTGATTTTCGATGGTAAACGGGGAAATGGGGGTGTTGAAAGAAAGATTTATCTCCTCCTCTTCGAGCGCTTTCACCGCGTCGGCAAGGAATTTTCCGTTCATCGCTATTTTTAATTCCTTTCCGTCCAGCTTCGTGGAAATGGTTTCTTCCACTTTACCCATATCCGAATTTGCCGTGATATTGATCTTACCGTTCTTAATATCGAAAATAACCAAATTGTTTTTATCGCCGCGCGTGAGCACCGCCGCTCTTTCGATACTTTGCAAAAGCTCGCTCTTTTTCACGGTCGCCACCGTCGTAAATTCTACGGGATAAATATTTTCCTTTCTAACGAACTCGCCCATATACAAACGGGAAGTGATCACCGTATCTTTCACGGCGACGGATAAACGGTTTTTATCGGCGTATATTTTCAAACTATCGTCGCTATCGAGCATACGTGAAATTTCCGTGAGCGTTCTTGCAGGGCAAACGATCTTCATATCCCCACCTTGCGAGGTTGCCTCGCAATAGGACGTCGCCATTCTGAATCCGTCGAGCGCGGTCGCCGTCAGTTTACCCTCTTTCGCTTCCAAAAGACAGCCTTTCAAGATCGGTCTGCTCTCGTCGGTAGCGCAACAGAAGACGACCTTGGAAATGAGTTCTTTCAAATCGGATTCTTTGATCTCGAAATATTTATCTTCCGCAACCGCGTTTCCGCTCAAAATAGGGAAATCGCCGGCAGGAAGCGTCTGCATATAACTTTCGCTCTCTCCATAACGGATCAAAACGCCCTTTTCGTCCGAATCCACGACGATCTCGGAAAGGGAAATTTTTCCTACGAAATCGGAAAAGAATTTACCGTTTACGCAAATTTCTCCCTCTTCCATAACCTCGGCGGTTATCTTTTTCTCAATGGAAATTTCCCCGTCGTACGCCGTAAGCGTCAACACGTCGTTTTTCGCTTCCATTTTAATACATTCAAGAACGGGCGTAACCGTTTTCGCCGCGCAAGCCTTGCTCACGGTGAACGCCGCGTCCGATAATATCATTCCGTTGCATACGAATTTCATATATTTATTTCTCCTCTTTGTTTTTCAGAGTTTTTCCTTGTTTTATTTTACCATATACGCTGTTTTTTTGCAAGCAAAAACCCCTTGCATACAAAGAATTTCACAGCATTTTTTTATTACAGATAAATTATCTCTTTTAAGGGATATTTTTTCTCGAAATACTTCACCGTATACGCCGTTCCGCCCGTTTCCTTTCTCTTATATGCCACGAGCACGTCCGCCATGTCCGCCATATACCGATCCCGTTTGAGCATACACCCTTTATAATACCGATCGGAAACGAGAACCTGTTCGTCCGCTTTTTTTAATATATCCACGTATCTTTTTTTATCCGCGTCTGAAAAATTTTTTTCCTGTCCGTAATAGGGAATACAGGCGATGATTTTCACGTCCGAATACGTTTCCTTTACTTTTAACAGCGTTTCCGCCGCAAGCAGATCAAATCCCATCGCCATACCGCAATAAAAGGTCTTCACGCCCTTTTGGATAAGCTCTTTTATGATATCTATGAGTTTTTGCTCGTCCAGATCGTCTGATATTTGCCTATGCCCCGTAAAGGCGCAGCTTTCACACACTATATACATACCTCTATTATAGCAAAAGCAAAAAAATTGTCAAGCTTTGGCTTTCGATTGTATGATATTTATATATAAAAAGTATAAGTAGTAGTATTAGTAGGGTGTTGTGGACAAGTGGACAACCCGTTTTTTTATCTTCGCAAATCCTTATAAAATAAGAAGATTCACAACGCAAAAGAGCGGTGGACAACCGTCCTTTTTCAAGTGGATAAAATTGTGCATATTTTGTGGACAAGTGGACAACCCTCGAAAACAATACCTCACAAAATTGAATATTTATAAGTTTTTGTAAATAAATATAAATTAAAAAGTAGTTTTCCACCAATTTTATCCACAGAGTGGAAATCTTTATAAACAAATTCACTTAAAAAAACGTAGATAAAAGGATTGATATTTTTAATAAGAAGTGTTATAATATAGGCTATGGAAATGCAAGAGGTTATTAAAAGATACGAAAGCGTCATATTCGTTGAAAAACGGAGGGAATTTGAGAAATTTCGCGCGCTTTTGCTGGAATATAACGAAAAATACAACCTTACTTCGATCACGGAGGAAAGGGATATATACTATAAACATTTCTTGGACAGCGCGCTCGGCGCGGACCTATTTGCAAGAGGCGCGCGGGTGGCGGAGATCGGTTCGGGAGCGGGCTTTCCCTCTATCGTTTTGAAGATACTCCGCCCCGATCTTCAATTCGATCTTTTTGAAAGCGTGGGTAAAAAATGCGAATTTTTACGGGCGGTTGTGGATAACTTCGGTTTTTCCGGAATGCATATTTATAACTTACGCGCCGAAGATTGCGCAAAGGATAAGAATTTTCGCGAGCAATACGATCACGCCACCGCAAGAGCGGTCGCGAGAATGAATACGCTTTCCGAGTATTGCCTGCCATTCGTAAAAAAAGGCGGTTCGTTTATCGCGTATAAGAGCGGCGATACGGAGGAGATCGAGGAGGCGCAGTCCGCGTATAAGATTTTAGGCGGAAAGTTGGAAAGCGTGGTCGCGTATTCGTTGCCCGAAAATTACGGCGATCGCACGCTCGCGGTCGTAAAAAAAATAAAAAACACCCCTGAAAAATATCCGCGCGGTCAGGGAAAAGAAAGAAAATCTCCTTTATGAGGTATCCAAAATGAAGATAACGTTTGCAGACGGCGAAAAGCTCGGCGTTTACGAAAACGGTGAAAAGAAAATTTACGAAAGCGCGTATATCACGCGATATAAGGAAAACGCGCTGAAAGCGGCGAAAAGTAAGGAATGGAAAAAAAGCAGCGATCTGATGATGTCGGAGGATTATTATTTCGATACCGAGGACGAATCGGAAGTACGTTCTCTCGTACACGTCGTTTCTCCCACGATAGAGGAAAATAAGATCGTATACGCGTTTACAGTGAACGGTACGTCGGGAATCTATTATAAATATACCGACGATAAGGAGCAGACGGAGGCGCATTTGATATCCTCCAACGAGGTGGAATTCACCTCCCTTTCGCTCGCAAAAACGGGGGATATGCTCGCGACCGTACGCACCGATTCCGTGTGTTCGAATATAGCGATTTTCGATAAAAACGGCGGCGGCGAATATAAGACGCTGACGGGCGGCGACAGTCTGGACGAAAACCCCTCTATGGATAAAGACGGCAAGGTTTTGTTCAATTCCTACGCGGTAGGCAGGGATCAGAATAACGCGTTCATCACGTACCTGCCCTCGGAAATTTACGAGATCGATCCCGAAACGTTGGATATACGAACGCTCGTGAGCGATCGGAAACTTTCCTACATAAAACCGATCAAGGATAAGGACGGAAATTTGTATTGTATCCGTAAACCGGACGAAGATAACGACGGCGAAAATATTTTTTTACAGATACTTTTGATTCCCGTACGTATTTTGCAGGCGATCGGAGGCTTTATTTCGGCGTTCGTGATGTGCTTTGCGAAAAAACCGCTCGTAAACGGACAGTCGGCTCGTTCGATCGGCAACGGCGGCGACGCGGCGAAAAACGGCGTAGATAAAAAGAAAGTTTGGGTGAATAACAACCTTGTTCACGTAGATAAGGAATTGAAAAAGAATAAAAAATCGGAGGAGTACGGCTTTATTCCGCGCAGCTGGACGCTCGTGCAGTTGATGCAAGACGAAAACGGTAAATTTATCGGTGAATACGAGCTTGCGCGCGGCGTCGCCGATTACTGTATCACGGAAGAGGACGGCAAGACCGCGCTCGTATATACCAACGGTAAACGCGTGTTTGCATTGACGGAAGAAAAAGACGTTATCAAAAAGAAAAAACTGTTCGAAACGGATTTCTGTTTGAAGGTAAACGCAAGATAAGAAAGAAAAATCCCGACTGCTAAAACAGTCGGGATAAATTTTTGTTTTGTAAAGCTTATTGCGCGTCCGCAACGGGATAAACGCTTGCTTTTTTCTTGTCTTTGCCCATTCTTTCGTAACGAACGACGCCGTCGACAAGCGCGAACAGGGTATCGTCTTTGCCGATGCCTACGTTCGTACCGGGATGAATCTTCGTGCCTCTCTGGCGAACGAGAATATTCCCTGCGAGAACCGCTTGACCGTCGCTACGCTTCGTGCCAAGACGTTTTGCCTCGCTGTCTCTTCCGTTGTGGGAAGAACCCGTACCTTTTTTATGAGCGAATAAACTGAATAAAATCATTTTTATCTCTCCTTGTAATCAAAATTTTGTGCAATCAAAGCTCGATCTTTTCGACTTTTACTGCGGTGAAGGGCTGTCTGTGTCCCTGCTTCTTACGTTCGTTCTTCTTGGCCTTATACTTGAAAACGATAATTTTCTTCGCTTTGTCCTGTTTAACGACCGTTGCGGTAACCTTTGCGTTCGCGACTTCCGCGCCCGTTTTGATACCGTTCTCGTCGGAAACCATAAGCACTTTGAAGTTCACGCTGTCGCCTTCGTTCGCCGCGAGTTTTTCCACGCGTACCACGTCGCCTTCCGCCACTTTATACTGCTTGTTTCCGTTATCGATAATAGCGTACATAAGTTGTTTTACCTCCTCTTTCCAGTCTCGAAGAACCCAAGGCGCGCCCTGATTTTGAGCGACTTAAAAAAGCCCGTTTCTATCGGCTCGGGTATAACTATACCACACTTTACTCTATTTCGTCAAGCGATTTTCGCATATTTTTCGTAAATTTACGGAAAAATAATAAAAAAGGAGATCGAAATTTATGGAAAACGAAAACAAAAAACAATCGGAAGAAATACTTGCGGAAATTTACAGAAACGCCCAGCTTGCTCTGCAATCGATCGCGGATATATTGCCCCAAGTGGACGACGAGGAGATCAAAGAGGAGCTTCACGCCCAGCACGAGGAATACGAAAAATTTTCCGCGCGCGCCGCAATGATCGCAAAGGATAGAGGTATCGAGCTGAAAGAGCCGAATGCGTTCAAAAAAGCAATGATGTGGGGTTCGATCAAAATGAATACGCTCACCGACAATTCGAGAGCGCATATCGCGGATATGATGGTACAAGGCACGGTGATGGGGATAAATTCTCTGCGCACGTCCGCAAGCGAAACGTATGCAAACGGCTCGGACGAGATCTTGGAGCTTTTGAACGAAATGATCGAAAGAGAAGAACAGTTCGAAAAGAAATGGAAAGAATATTTATAAGTATAAGGTAAGAGAAAAGTCGTGCGCTCCCGAAAAAACGGGGACGTGCGACTTTTTTATTTTTTTTGTAAAAATTTATAAAATATGATTGAAAAAACGGTACGGATATGATAGAATAAAAAAGAGAAAAACTTTAAGGAGATAAAGTATGGATTATAACAAGATCGTCCAACTGGTATACGACGCGCGACATATCGCGAAAGATCAAACGTTAAGAAACCGTGTAAATCTGAAAGGCGAGGCGGATTTCGTTACCGCCGTGGATATGGAAATCAGCGCCTTTATCAAACGCGGACTTTTCGACGTTGCTCCAAGCGTAGCGTTCGTAACGGAGGAAGAACCTAAACACGTGCACGCAGGCGAACGGTTCGTTTTAGACCCTATCGACGGTACGACCAATCTTATCCGAAATTACAATCAAAGCTCTATCTCCCTTGGATATTATTCGGGAAACGAGGTAAAATTCGGCGTAGTCTATTCCCCCTTTTCGGGAGAGATGTATTTTTCCGTAAAAGGAAAGGGCGCATATTTTTATAACGCGAAAAACGGCATACGGAATCTGCTCCGCGTGGGCGTGGAAAATTACCGTCGTAACAAATTAAAAACGTCCGATCTGCCCCATAGACAAGCGATCGTCGAATTTGGCGCAGGCTCTACGAATAAAGGGGTAGCGCAAGAGAGTTTCGAGCTTGCGAAAAAAGTATTTGAAAACTGTATGGATCTGCGTCGTATATGTTCCTCGGCTCTTGCCGTCTGCTATATTGCGGCAGGGAAGATAGACGGTTATTTCGAACGGAAAATAAAGGTTTGGGATTATTGCGCCGCCTCTTTGATTTTGGAGGAGGCAGGCGGGAAAATTTCGCAATGGAACGGCGAAAAGCTTCTCTTTGACGAACCCTCCACCATTGTAGCCGGCAACGCCGACACGTACGCGTATCTTTTGTCTTTGTTAAAAAACAGATAAGAAAGGGAGGAAAAACGAATGAAAAAAATAAAGTTTATTTTCGGATTACACGGCGTGGTGTTTTCCATTTATACGATTGTAAATATGATGATTAACAAGTATTTTTACGCGTTGTTGGAAAGTTGGTTTTCCGTCGCTTGGCTGATAAACGTTTTTGATTTTATCTCTTCCGTATTTTTATATATGGTGATTTATACGGTCGTATATTTTGCACACAAAATATTCGTTGTACACGTGAAAAAAGAGGTCTTTCCTCTGGGGGGAAATTGGTATCATTTACACATAAAATTCGACGAGGACGGAAATCCCAAGCCGAACGGTTTGCGTGCAGGAACGACGGAAGTAAAACAAGATTTATACGAAGTACATTTTTTCGGAAACAACAGAGATTACGAATTGTTATCCGAAGGTAAGATCAAATGGAAAACGGATGAAAGCAAGGACACGGACTGGGAGTCTTGGTCGGTGGATTGGGACGGCAAAAAGCAACTCAACACCTGCTTTAAGGCAAAAACGCAGGAAAAGACGAAAGGAGAATATCCCGACCGATACGGAATACATAAGTTGATGATTCTTGAAGGCGGAAAAAAGATGAGAGGTAGCTTTGCGGACGAGTACCCCTCCAAAAGTCGCGGAGATATTTATTTTTTCCGCACGGAAAAAGCCTTGTACGAGTTTATTCAACAAAAAGAACAAAAAACACGCGGTCAATCTTGACCGCGTATCTTTTTCAGTAGCCACGTGAAAAATATCTTCATATCCGTAAAGAACGAGAAATTCCACGCGTATTTTTCGTCCGCTTTGAGCATATCCGCCTTTTCAACGCCCAAAACCTTGTAAGGGTGGATCAGCCCCGCTTTCACAAGATGCCGATCGAACTCGACTTCCGTCAAACGCTCGCACTCCGCCTCCGTTAAGGGCTCGTAGCCGATCACGCTCATTTTTCCCAAAAATACGTCTAACAATCGCGCAAGTCCGTCGTATTTACCGAATTTGCCCGAAAAGCGGTGTAAAGAAACGACTTTTCCTTTCTTTCCTATAAATTCCTCGGCAAACAAAATACGTTCGATCTCGCCCCGTTTTTTCGCCTTGCGCGCGCGCACGTGTATACATAAATATAACGGCGATAACGCGACGATACAAACGAGGGAAACGAAGAAATCGAATATACGCTTAAAAAACCAACGGTAGGTGAGGGCGACGATAAATATAAACGCCGTGATATCGAAGAGCACGAACGCCAAAACGCCGTACCACTGACTTAAAAATTTATCCATCATTCCACCTCTTCTTCGTCCTCTTCTTGGTCGAGATATTCCGCGGGCGCGCTTGCAAGGTCGATCACTTTTTTGATCTTATCGAGCACGTCCGTTTTCCCGTAGCCCGTTTCGGCGCTCGTGGCGATCAGGTTTTCCACGCCCAAATATAAATCGGCGGCGATCGCGCGGATATGCTCTTTGAGTTTCATTCTCGAAAGCTTGTCCGCTTTGGTGAGTACGACGGTGAACGGCAGGGTGTGGTAATGCAAAAACTGCATCATTTGCACGTCGTCCGCGGTAGGATCGTGGCGAGAATCGGCAAGCATAAACACGTGGGCGATATGCGCTTTTTCTTTGAAAAACGCGTCCAGCGTTTTCGCCCATTTTTCCTTTTCGCCTTTGGATACGCGCGCAAAGCCGTACCCTGGGAGATCGGCGAGGATAAATTCCCCGAAATCGAAATAGTTGACGAGCCGCGTCCGCCCAGGTTCGCTACTCGTTTTCGCGAGCTTGCGATGATTTGCCAGCATATTGATAAACGAGCTTTTGCCTACGTTCGATTTACCGCAAACGGCGATCATCGGCTTATTCGGCACGATAAACTGTTCCGCACGCGCGGCGGAGGTGATAAACGTAGCGTTTTTGATGACGAGCGAGGGCTTTTTTTGCTCTTTTTTATCGTTCATCTCGTACATGGGTGCCTCCTTTTTTGTTTTAACAACGTACGCTGTCGCGACCTTGTTCGCTTTCTATCACAGGCATACGCTTGGGCGTACCGCGTTTTTTGGGTTTACTCTTTTTATTGTCCGCGCCGTCGAAAACGATCGCGAACACTTCGGAAACGCTCGACACGGGCTTGAATTCTATCTCCGCGCGTACGGTCTTTGGAATTTCCTCCAAATCCTTGATATTCCCCTCGGGAACGATCACCGTCTTAATGCCCACGCGTCTTGCGGCAAGCGCTTTTTCTTTCAGTCCGCCGATCGGCAGGACTTTGCCGCGCAGCGTGATCTCGCCCGTCATTGCGACGTCGCCACGCACCGCTCTGCCCGTGAACGCGGAAAGAGTCGCCGTGGCAAGCGTGATGCCTGCGCTTGGCCCGTCCTTGGGCGTTGCGCCCTCGGGTACGTGTATATGCAGATCGCTTTTCATCAGCTTTTCGCCGTCTATTCCCAGCTCGTCTGCGTGCGACCGCAAATACGTGAACGCCGCTTGTGCGGACTCTTTCATCACGTCGCCCAGCTTACCCGTGAGCTTGACTTCGCCTTTGCCGTCCGTAACGCTCGCTTCCACCGTCAACGTCGTGCCGCCGACCGCCGTCCACGCAAGCCCGACCGCCGCGCCGACCTGCGGTTTTAACGCCGCCGTATCGATCGTGAATTTGGGTGCGCCGAGCAGCTCTTTCGCCTTTTCGCCGTCGATCTCCACGTAGGGGAGGGACTTGTCCGACGCGTACTGCACGGCGATCTTTCTGCATACCGTGCCGATCGTGCGTTCCAAAGTCCGAACGCCCGCTTCGCGTGTATAACCCTCGACGATTACGCGTAAACCCTCTTCGCTAAAACCGAGATTATTGTCCGTCAAACCGTTTGCGGCAAGCTGTTTGGGCGCAAGATACCGCCGCCCGATCTCTATTTTTTCTTCGAGCGTGTAGCCCGAAAGCTCGATAATTTCCATACGGTCGCGCAACGGCGCAGGGATCGTTTCGAGCGTGTTTGCGGTGGTGATGAACAGGACTTTGCTTAAATCGTAAGGATATTCCAAATACCGATCGCGGAAAGTCGCGTTCTGTTCGGGATCGAGCGCCTCTAAAAGCGCCGCCGCAGGATCCCCGTGCATATCCGAAGTGATCTTGTCGATCTCGTCGAGCAAAAACACGGGATTGACCGAACCGGCGTTCTTCATACCGTATAAGATACGCCCAGGCATAGCGCCGATATAGGTACGCCGATGACCGCGTATTTCCGCCTCGTCTTTCACGCCGCCAAGGCTCATACGCACGAATTTTCTGTTCAAGGCGCGCGCGATCGATTTCGCGATACTCGTTTTCCCCACCCCCGGAGGGCCGACGAAACATAAAATGGGGGCTTTCATATTACCCGTCAGTTTCAGAACGGCAAGATATTCGGTGATACGCTCTTTGATTTTGTCCAAAGCATAGTGATCGGAATCGAGTACTTCCACGCAATCGGCGAGGTTTTCGGTGTCCTCCGTTTCCTCCGTCCAAGGCAGGGCAAGGACTTGCTCCAAATACCCCGTGATCACCGTGTATTCGGGGGAAGAAGTCTGCATTTTGCGCATACGATCGATCTCTTTGAGGCATTTTTCTTCCAAATCTTTGGGCAGACCTTTGGCAAGGACTTTTTCGGTAAATTCGTCCTCCTCCTTGCCGCTCTCGCCTAGCTCGCCCTGAATGGCTTTCATTTGTTCGCGTAAGAAATATTCCTTTTGCGATTTGTCTATATTTTGCCGTACGGCAGAGGCGATCTTCTTTTCGATCTTGGAAATTTCCAGTTCGTCGTTCAAGCATTGCTCGAACAGCTTTAAGCGGTTGACGACGTTCGTTTCTTCCAAACACCGTTGTTTGATTTCCAACTTGACGCGCATGACGGAGATCGCCATGTCCACGTACTCGTCGGGATTTTGACAGATTTCGAGCTTGGTAAGGGTTTCCTTGGAAATCTTCCCGTCCGCCGAAAGCGCGTCTTTCACGAGCGCTTTTGCCGTGCGGAAATACGCCTCTTCCAAAACCTCTTCGCCGTGGACGGAGATCAGCTCGTCGCAAACGGCGTAGAAATAGCCGCTTTCTAACCCGATCTCACGGGCACGGGCGCGGTATAACCCCTCGCACACGACGCGAACGGCGCCGCCTGCAAGCTGCGCCACCGTGCGTATCCTCGCCACACAACCGACGGTGTAAAGATCGCTTCCGTCGATCTCGTCCTTTTCCGTTACGCGTTGGGAACAGATCATCACGAGCCGATCGCCGCCCGAAGTGGCGCGCTCCACGGCTTTTAAGGTCTTTTCCCGTCCCACCTCGAAGGAAATGGAGGTATGCGGAAACGCCACCTTACCGCGTAAGGGGATAATGGGTAATATATTCGTTTTTGTCATAGTTTGATTGTCCATATATTATTTGTAACCGTTTTTGCATACTTTCAAACGCATGAAAAAACGGGGCTTTCGTTCGCCCCGTTTCGTTTATCTTCGTTTACGCATTCGTCTGCGCGACTTCCTCTTCCGCCTCCGATTCGGATGCGGTGTATTCATATCCGCCGTACGCATAGTAATCGTATTTACCGTACGTATATTTCGTCGTTTTTTCGCGAGGGCGGTAGTCGTTTACCACCACGCCGAGTACGTTCGCTTTCGCAAAGGAAAGGGTATCGAGCGTTTTCGCAATATCGCCCACGTGCGAAACCATATGCCGACATACGACCACCGTTCCGTCCGTTTCGGGAATGAGCGCGAGCGCGTCGGACAAAAGGAGTACGGGGGGCGTGTCGATCACGATATAATCGTACTGTTTTTTCAGCTCGGAAAGCAGGGATTTCATAGCGTCGCTTTCAAAGAGCTCGTAAGGACGGGGGGAGTGCGTTCCGCAGGTTATGTAATGGAAATTTTTCGCCTTGTCGAAATCGTGCAACACGTCTTCGAGGGTTGCCTGACCGGAAAGGAGATCGGCAAGCCCGGGCGCGGATTTGCAATGGAAATATCTTGCAACTCTGCCCTTTCTCACGTCCGCGTCGATAAGGAGTACTTTCGCTTTGGATTGCGCGAACATCAAAGCAAGATTGACCGCCACCGTCGTTTTTCCCGCCTCGGGGCAGGGGGAGGTGATCAGCACCGCTTGTCCCTCTTTCGTCGCCTTTTTGGGGATAGATACCGCAAGGGAGGCTTTTAAGTTACGGAACGCCTCTTGTACGCCGAAAGGTACGTTTTCCGTGATCAGATACTCTTTTTTACCCACGATCTTTTCTTGTTTTTTCTTAAAAATACTCATTGTTTTTTCGCCTCCTTATTCGCGTTCGATAAGGATTCCGCAGACATGGACGGGATCACGCCGAGCACGGGCACTTTGAATTTTTCCATCACGTGTTCGAAATTCCGAAGTCGTTTATCCGAATAATCGATCACGATCAACACGATGCACGTTACCAAAAACGTCGCCAAACCGAGTAAAACGCCGTATTTGATGATCGTGGACTGCATTTCCCCGGGGTTGGTCAGCTGCACCTCGTCCAAACGGGTGATTCTTTGGCAATTCGTCGTGTCGTAGCCCTCCGGCTTGACCATATTTTCCGTAATGAATTCAGGTACGCATACAAGTACGCGCTCACGCAAAAGTTCCGCAAAGTTTTTGTTGTTGAGCACGGAAATTTTCACGTAGATAAAGCTCTTTGCAAGGTTGTCCTCCGTGGAAGAAGAATTCGTCGTGTACGCAAAAGTAACGGCCTTGCTTACTTGTGCAATGAGCGTTTTATAATTCGCGCTTGCGCGCCAAGCGTTGAACGCCGCCTCTTTGTCGCCCGCCGCGATCAGCGCGTCGATCTCTTCGTCAAACCCCTCGGGCATACCCTCGTCGTTGAGGAACATCACTTCGGAGAAATGCTCCGATTCCAAAAGCTCGATCATCGATTCCATGACCTGCTTGCCGTATGCGCCGTAAACGCCGTATTGACTGCCTGTTCCCGTCGTTACTTCTTCGCTCTTGCTGGGATTGACGTAAAATTCGATCTGCGTACCGTAGTAATGCACGTTATACGTTCTGAACGCGCCGAAAGCGCCCCCTGCGATCACGCCGAGCACGAGGACGAGAACAAGTAGTTTTACTTTTTTGAGAAGAATCCTGAAAATTTCAGATAAACTGATCTCTTCTTGTACCCCGATATTCTCATTCATATAAAACTTTCTCCTTTATCCACAATAAAGTTATTATATACATTATAACACGCTTTTTCTCAAAAGTAAAGCGTTTTCATACAAAAAGAGTACGAGGAAAGTGCGAAAAAAGGAAAATAAAGTAATTTTTTCTATTTTCAACGCGTACACGGTAGCCCCGTTTGGAAAAAATAACCAGTTTGGAAAGATATTTTCGGCGCATTTTTCAAAACGTTATCGATAGACTTGCGTTTTTTTGCGTTTTATGCTATAATATTATCAACGCGGACGTTTTTTCGCGTATAAAGAGGTTTTTATGCAAACGTTGCTCAAAACGACGCGCGCCTACGGGCTCGTAAAAAGAGAAGAATCGCGTGGAGAACTCGGGCACGCCTATTTGTTGCTTTTCGACGATCCGCGCAATCTCAAAGCCGCGCTTAAAACGTTTGTAAAGCCCTTTTTCCATTGCACGGAGGAGGAGCGGCTCTCTCGACTGATCGATAACGAAACCTTTTCCGACTGTCTGTTTTTTCCCAAAGACGGCAAAAAATTTACAGTGGAGGACGCGGAAGCGATCACCGAAGAAAGTACGCTTAAACCCGTAGAGGGCGAAAAAAAAGCGTTTGTGATCGCGGACTTTGCGGAGGCGACGACCGCGGCGCAAAACAAGCTTTTGAAATTGCTCGAAGAACCGCCAGAGGGCGTGGTGTTTCTGCTCGGCGCAACGACCGTTTATCCCGTACTTTCCACCGTACTTTCACGCGTGAAAACGTTGGAGATCCCACCCTTTGACGCGCGCGAGATCGAAAACTGTTTATTGCGCACGTACGCCGATAAGTACGCGCAGTCGGAGATCGAGCTTTGTTCGGCGGCTTGCGGCGGTAAGCTTGGCGGCGCGCAGGATATGTTGGAGGGGGGCGCGTATAAAGCGCTCGTAGACGAGGCGTTCTCCCTTTGTTTAACGACGGCGAAAGATTTGCCTCTGCTCGTGAAAAAGATCGGGGACACCAAGCGAAAAAAGGAGCTTTTGTCGCTGCTTCGTATGATTTTTCGGGACGCGCTCGTGATCAAGAGCGTAGGGGCGGCGAAAATATCTTTGCGCTCGGAAAGAGAAAGACTGTATAAAGCGGCGGAAAAATATACTCTGCCTACGCTCGTATACGCGCAAGAGGCGATTTCCAAAGCGGAACGGGAAACGTTTTTCAACGCGAATTTTCCGCAATGCTTGGAAATTTTAATAGCGAGCGTACTCACACAAAACGAAAGGATATGAAAAATATGGTAAAAGTAGTAGGAATTAAATTCAAAAACGGCGGAAAGCTGTATTATTTTGCACCGCGCGAGGGAGAAACGTACGCGCGGAATATGCCCGTCGTCGTGGAAACGGCGAGAGGCACGGAATACGCGTGGGTGGCGCACCCCGAAAAGGAGATCGAGGAAAGCGAGATCGTAACGCCGCTCAAACCGATCGTGCGTATCGCCACGCAAAAGGATAGGGATTTTTACGCGGCTTGCGAGGCGAAAAAACCGCAAGCGATCAGGACTTGTAAAGAAAAGATCAAAGAGCACGGCTTGGAGATGAAACTCGTCGATTGCGAGCACGCGTTCGACGGCAGTAAGATCGTGTTCTATTTCACCGCGGCGGCGCGCGTGGATTTCCGCGAGCTCGTCAAAGACCTCGCGGCGACCTTCCACACGCGTATCGAGCTCCGTCAGGTGGGCACGCGCGACGAAACGAAATATTTAGGCGGTATCGCGCCCTGCGGCAGAGTATGCTGTTGCGCAGGGAATATGCCCGAATTCAAAAAGGTGAGCGTACGTATGGCAAAGGCGCAGAATCTTTCGCTCAACCCAGGGAAAATCAGCGGACTTTGCGGCAGATTGATGTGTTGTTTGGGCTACGAAATGGAGCATTACACGGAGGCGGCGAAGAAATTGCCCAAGGTCGGCTCGGAGGTAGGTACGCCCGACGGCAAAGCAACCGTCGCGTCCTTGAATATGTTGAAAATGGAAGTACGCGTAAAGCAAGAGGACGGCGCAGGCGGTTGGGTGTTCAAGGACTTCCCCGCAAGCGAGCTCAAATATAAACGTAATAACGCCCAGCCCCAAAACGAAGAAGAGGACGACGAGGAAGAAACGGAGTGATTGCATTCCCCTCCCCCTCTGTCTTTGCGAGGAGGGCAACGCCCGACGCGCCAAGCTCTTTCGACAATCGTGTTTACTTGCTTGACAGTTTTGTAAAAATACGTTATAATAATATAGATAAGGTAAGGAAATAATCCGCATTGCGGATATTTATAAAAAATTTATTTTTACAGGAGATGTTTTATGGAAAACACAACCGCTAAAAACGATCTCGTGTTGGACGTGCACGAAGTGCCTGCGAAAAAATCGCAATGGGCGCTCCTCTCGATCCAACACATCCTCGCGATGTTCGTCGCCTGCATCACCGTACCCCTTATTATCGGTACGTCGATCCCCGCAACGATCATCTCCGCCGGCGTTGGCACGCTGATCTATATCGCGTTCACCGCGAAAAAGTCCCCCGTCGTCCTGTCCAGCTCGTTTGCGTACCTTTCGTCAATGGGCTTGGCGTTCGGGTTAGACGCGAATCCGCTTGACGGCGTTTCGGGCAACTACCTCGCCTTGGCGATCGGTATGGTCATCGTAGGTCTGATCTACGTGATCGTCGCCCTCGTCATCAAGAAATTCGGTACGGGCTGGCTGTTCAAGCTCCTGCCCACGATCGTGGTAGGCCCTGTCATTATGGTTATCGGTTTGGGACTTGCAGGCTCGGCGATCAATAACCTTACGGGTATGAACGCAAACAGCTATAACCTCTTGAAGATCCTCGTCGGATTGATCGCGCTGTTCGTAACGGCGATCACCGCGCACTACGGCAACAAGACTCTTTCGCTCATTCCGTTCGTGATCGGTATGGCGGCGGGCTACGGCGTTGCGCTCATCTGTACGGGTATCGGCTACGCGGCAAATTGGGATTATGCGAAGATCATTGATTTCTCGCCCATCGTCAACAACTTCACGAACATCAGCCTTTCCAGCTTTATCGGCTACGATTGCTTTGCGTTCCTGCAATTCAATAACGGCACGTTCGAATGGGGACAGATGATCACGATCATTCTGGCGTTCGCGCCCGTATCCCTCGTTACCATCTGCGAGCATATCGGCGACCACCTCAACCTCGGCGGCGTTATCCATAAAGACCTTTTGAAAGACCCTGGGCTTGACAAGACGCTTATGGGCGACGGTATCGCAACGGCGGTTTCGGGCGTACTTTGCGGCTGTGCGAACACGACGTACGGCGAAAACGTAGCCGTTGTCGGCGTTACGAAAGTTGCGTCCGTACAGGTTATCGTTACGGCTTGTATCGCGACGATCGCGCTCGGTTTGTTCACACCGCTTATGGTGATCGTGCAGACGATCCCTGCGTGCGTAACGGGCGGCGTTTCCCTCGTCCTCTACGGCTTTATCGCAAGCTCGGGCGTGAAAATGCTCATCAACGAAAAGATCGACTTCGGCGTAAGCCGTAACATCTTTATCGCGGCGGCGATCCTCGTTGCCGGTATCGGCGGCTTGACGGTACAATTCTCGATCGCAGGTCAGGCGGTTACCATCACCTCGACGGCGGTTGCTATGATCCTCGGTATCGTACTCAACCAAGTGCTCCGTGAAAAGAAAACGGAAGAAACGACGGAAGAAGTGAAAGCAGAGGCAACGGAAGAAAAAGCCGAATAAAATCGACGAAAATCGACGAAAACTTACAAACGCGAGCGGTTCTACGCTCGCGTTTTCGTTCATACAATAGACCACAGGAGTAAAAAACGAGAGCAAGGAGAAAAAGTATGAACGAAGAAATCGAATACGCCGAAATGCTGGAAATTCCCGTTTCTACGGTGAACGTAGTACGGAAAAAACGTGCGCGTAAGCGCAAAAACGAACGGGCGAGAGAGCACGCGGAAACGCCGCCCTCCGATCTGAAAGAATCGGTGATCGCGCAGGTGAACGATAAACTGCTCGACGATCCCGTTGAAAACGAGATCACCGCCGACGCCGCGCTGTTTGCCGAGAGCGCGAACAGTACGGGAAACATTGATTTTAGCGATATCCCCGAACGTATCGACACTGTGCGCTTATATTCCGCGCGTGAAAAAGCGTTCCGCAGAGAAGATATCCGCTTGGACGCGGAGGACTATACGTTTGAAAACGGAGATTTGGCAAACGAGGGGGGCAGGTACGCGTCGAAACGGGAAACGAAAGCGGAAAAACGGGTGCGTTTCGTGCTTGGCGCAGAGTTCGCGGCGGCATGCGCGCTGTGCGGCGCGATCTTTTTAACCAACGTGTTTATGCCGAGCAGCGCGATCAACACCTTCTTCCGCGCGTTGGACGGTAGTGCGCAAACGACGAACACGGATAACCGCACGTACGCCGACTTCACCCTTTCGAGCGTGGTAAGCGAGCTTTCCGACGCCGAACTCACCCTTTCCCCGACGGGTATTCTCTCTTTCACCGACGAGTGCTGCGTCTACCCTGCGGCGGACGGTAAGGTGAGCGCGGTTACGCAAAACGCGGACGGTACGTATACGTTAAAGATCGCCCATTCGGACACGTTCACGGGCGTGATCGGGGGCTTGGATCAGGTGTATTATCAGGAGGGAGATACGGTCAAAGCCAACGTACCCGTGGGCTATTCGACGGGCGAAGCGGAAGTGCAGGTAACGATGTATTCGGACGGCGCTTTGCTCAACTGCTTTGAGCTGACGGAAGAAAATTGTTTGGCGTGGGTAGTGCAAGAATAAAAGAGCGGCGGCGAGGGCAACCTCGCCGCCATCATACGCCGCAGCTTCAACTCCACCCCCTCTTTTGGGCGGTGGGCGTTTGGTATTGCTTTAAGGGAGAGCTGTTCTTATTTTTAATGAGCTGTCTGGTCGCCGTGCAACACGAATGTGCGCACGCGTTCGCGGCGGCAAAACTCGGTTATAAACTCAACCGTATCGTGCTGATGCCGTTCGGCGCGGTGATCGACGGAGATCTGCGCGGCATTTCCCTCAAAGACGAAATCTACGTCGCGATTTGCGGTCCGCTTTGCAACCTCGTAACGGCGGCTTTTTTCGTCGCGTGGTGGTGGTTCGCCCCTACCGTGTACGCGTTCACGGACACCGCGTTCTATTCCTCGCTCGCGATCGCGCTCGTCAATTTATTGCCGGCGTATCCCTTGGACGGCGGTCGGATTTTCAAATGCCTGCTCGCGCGCGCGTTTATGAAAAAAGAACCGCGCGAAGAAAAAGCGAGCCGAAAAGCGGAAAAGATCTGTCGCGCGGTATCGCTCGCGTTCGCGGCGGCGTTTTTCGCATTGTTCGTGATCACGATCGTAAAAAAGCAGACGAATATTTCCCTGCTCGCGTTCGGGGGCTTTTTACTCGTCGGCGCGATAGGCAACCGCGAGCGCGCGGCGTACGATAAAATGGATCTGTCCTGCCGCGAGGCGCTGGAAAAGGGTATCGAGATCAAACGAGTCGCCGTGCTCGATTCTTGCCCGATCAAGGACGCCTTTCGCTACCTCACGCGCGGCACGTATCTGATCTTGGAGGTGTACGACGAAAGCGAGCGGCATTTGTTCGATCTGCCGCAAAATCAACTTTCCGAATGGTTTTTGCGCGCCAAAACGCCGTACGAGAGCTTAAAAACGCTCGCAAACGGGGAAAAATAAGGTAAAAATGTGTAAAAATGCGTCATTTCACGCAAAAAGCCTTGCCAAACGCCGCAAGGTGTGTTATACTTAAAGGGTATGGGTTCGTAAAAAACTCGGAGAGTGTTACGTACGTGAAAAAGGAATGGTTTTTCGACCGTTATTGCGGACAGCAGTTTGCCGCGCTCGTAGAGGACGGTAAATTAGCGGAATTTTCCGCAGAAAAAGAGAGTTGCGGCGATATCGTCGGAAATATTTATAAAGGCAGGGTTACTAACGTACTTTCGGGTATGAACGCTGCTTTTATTTCGTGCGGTCTTGCCAAAAATTGCTATCTTTCGATGGAAGAAACGTACACCGACTACACCAAATACGACGGTACGCCCGTGGAAACGAACGCCAAGCCCTTAAACTTAAAGGTCGGGGACGAGCTGATCGTGCAGGTATCCAAACCGCCGCGCGGCAATAAAGGCGCGAAAGTAACCACCCACCTCTCTTTCGTGGGTAAGCATATCATTTATTTGCCCAAAACCGACTTTTTGGGGATATCCCGTAAGATCACGGACGAGAGAGAACGGGAAAAACTGTTAAAGATCGCGGATAAAATGCGCGGCGCAAGCAAAAACGAGGGATTTATCGTACGCACGCAAGCGCCGTTCGCCACGCAAAAACAGCTGAAAACGGAGGCGGACTACCTCAAAAAACTGTACGCGCAAATGCTGAAAACGGCGGCGGACGCGCCCGTAGGCGCGGTACTGTACGAGGATGAAGAACTCCCCGTCCGTATCATGCGCGACAGCTTTGGGGACGAGCTCGTGGCGATCCGCGTAGGCGACGCGGAGCTCTATCAACGCCTGCACGCGCTCATCAAATTGCGCGGCGACGTACCCGAGCGTAAACTCGTCAAATACACGGGCGAACGGTCCATGTTCAAGGAATACGGTATCATGTCGCATATTTACGACGCGGCGCGCCCTACCGTATCTCTCGATAACGGCGGATACCTCGTGATCGACCATACCGAGGCAATGACGGTGATCGACGTGAACACGGGCAGTTACGTAGGCGAAACGAGCTTGGAAGAAACGGTGTTCGCGGTGAATATGGAGGCGGCGCGCGAGATCGCGCGGCAAGTACGGCTGCGTAATATCGGCGGTATCGTCGTCGTAGACTTTATCGATATGACGAAAGAGGAGCACAAGCTTGCCGTAACGGAAGAGTTGACGAAGCGCCTGTCGCAGGATAAAGCGAAATGCAACGTGTTGCCTATGAGCGAGCTTTGCTTGACGCAATTCACGCGCAAACGGGTAGGCAACGAGGCGTTTTCCTACCTCGTCAAGCCGTGCGCGCATTGCGGCGGTACGGGCGAGGTACACGACGATATTTTCGTCGTCATGCAGATCCGTTCGGCGATCCTCGATTGCTTCGCCGACGGCTACACCTCCGCGCTCGTGGAATGTAACGAGGGTATCATGCGCAAAATTTTAAGCGAGGGAATGTTCTCGATCGAGGTAAAGACCCGTTGGCGGGACAAGCGCGTATATTTCGTACCGCATAAAACGTATAAAGAGCAATTCTTCACCGTTCGAGGGGACACCGCCACGGTGTTGCATCTTCCCGACAAAGCACAGATATTGTATTAAAAAAACGGCTGTTTCAGCCGTTTTTCATTTCTCCAAATCGGTTAATTCTTTTAATTTGTCAACGTATGCGCGCGCCCGTCCTTGTAAATCGACGGGTAATGCGCGGAAAGTTCTTAAAAGCATTTTTTCTTCCACTGTCAAACGCTCTCCCAAAGGGCTACTCTCGACAACCACGTTTCCAAAATCGTCGGAAAATCCCAATAGATAATCCGTCGTACATTCCAAGCACGCCGCAAGCCTTTTCAAGCTTTCAATGCTGGGTTCACTTCTGCCTTTTTCCCATTCGCAAACGCAATTTGCCGACAATCCTAAAAAATTCGCCAACTCCCGTTGCGTTAATCGTTTTTCCGTTCGTAGCTCTTTCAGCCGTTCCGTAAATTTCATACGTATCCTCCTGTAATTAGAATATACAGAATTTTTGTATAAAATACTTGACATTACATAAAATTTGTGGTATTATAAACAAAGAACACAGAAATTCTGTATAGCACAGAAAATTCGTGTAAAAAACAAAGGAGAAAATTCAATGAAACAAAAGATATTAAGAGAATTCGCGCTTATCAATGAAAGCACCGACGCGCAATTTGGGAGCTTGCAAAAGCAGGTTGCAAGCTTGGCAAAAAAGCAGATCGACCAAGTAAACAAATCCGAAAAAGAATTTATGGAGTCTAAAAATAGGTCGATAGACGGGATAGAAAGTCTGAAAACTTCCTTTTCCCAAAAACCCGACGTCGACAAAGACGATTTGTTTTTATTCAGTACCGCACCGCAAAGGGAAACGTTCAACGCCCAAATTGCTCTTTTGGAAGGAGCGTCCAAGGGATTAGAGGCGCTCCACAATCTTCAAAATGTTGCAAACTCGGTAAAAGCGCAAGCAGAGCAAGAGGAAAAGTCGTTAGAGGAATTTATTATTTTCGTGCGCATACGCGACGTAAAAAACGAAAAAAGCTTGACAAGACTTGCCTCCGAGCTTTTAGAAACGCAGGTGGAAGATTTTGCCAAAGGTGCTAACATAACCGTAGAAGAAGCAAGAGCAAACGGTCAAGAAATTTTCTTATCCCCTCTGAAAAGAATAATTAAAATAGAAGTTTTTGGAACATATGCTTCTCTTTACAAAGGGGCTACATATGAGAGGTTGAAAAAAATGAGTGTAGTCCTTGATAAACACGGAATTAAAAATCGTATAGCCAGTAAATCCGTGATGGAGTGTGTGGAAAAAGATAAAACCGTAGAGAGCTGTTTAACCAAAACCGACAACGTTATGCCGAAAACGAAAAAAGAAATCGAAAAGAAATTCAAACTCCAGCGTACGCTGAAAAGTTTGGGAATCTTTCTTGCCGTACTTATTGCTTTTTTCTGTGTGTCGGGTATGGACGCGATCGAAGAGTTTATATCGAAATCCGCTTTTTTGAAAGAATATGAAGAAATGATTTTGACCTTGATATATCCCGCAATGTTGGTTCTTATCATCGCCAGTATCGTATCGCGTAGCACCGTTAATAAAAAAGAGCAACGGGTACAGGAAAAATATCAACAATACTGCATTCAGCTGATAGAAGAATATCTGGAAAATCATTATTACAAATTGCTTTTTGACCTTACCAACGATTATTATCAATCGTATAAAGACCATTACTTTGAGAAACGGAAAAATCTTGTAAAACAGATGTATGATTTCCAAAAATATATTTTGGAAGAAATGGATAATTGCGTGCAGTTATTCGTGAAATGTTTTGCGCCCTGTTTGCCCAACGGTTTGCTTGATAACGAACGACTGTTAAACACTATTATCAGAGTAATGCGCGAGGGACGGGCAAGCGAATACAAAGAGGCGCGAGCGCGTGCAGAAGAAATCATGGAACGCGAGGACAACGCGCGCCGCCAAGAAGAATATTATAGGGACAGAGCCGAGAAAGACGAGGCGCAAAGAGAGGCGGTTTTGGATTCGCAACGTAATATGGAGCGGTATGCGGCGGAGCAGGCAAGAGCCGCGCAACGCGCCGCCGAGGCGCAAGCGCGCGTCGCGGAAGCGCAAGAGCGAGCAGCGGAATATGCAAAGGACGCGGCGAAAAATTCCGAAAAAATGTTGGATATCGAAAGGGATAGAGAAATTCGCGAAAAGGACGAGTATTGGAGAAGAAAAACAAATACTTAATAAAAAAAGATTCTTCACTTCGTTCAGAATGACAGAACGGGGGAACGTTCAGAATGACAGAGTGAATTGTCATTGCGAGTGAAACGAAGCAATTTCAAACGAAATCAAAAAACGGCTGAAATTTCAGCCGTTTTTCATTTAATTCGTTACGATTTGTTGCAGGTTTTCGTTGGATATATATTGTTCTACAAAGGCCTTCAATTCATTCGGACGGGAAATGCCGTTCGCGGTAATGATTCCTTTTCCTATCAGATCCACGCGTACGTCGCCGTAGTTAAAGATCCTGCCCCAAAAGGATTGATCGACGGAAACGGATACCACGCTCGTGAACACGAATTGCCGTTCTTTTTTGGAAAAAACACCGCTCTTTTTAATCACCCTCTGGTCGTAAAATTCGATCTGCTGAAATTTCAACACGACGATTTTGCAAATGATTATGATCAAGGGAACGACCAACCAAAACAATGCGACGTTCCAAAAACTTAATGCAGGCCAAAGACTTTTTTTCGCTACGTAATTCGGTTGCATAATTTTCCTCCCCAAAACAGAATATACATATTATATACCAAAAAATTTTTTCTGTCAAGCGGATAGCCGAGCACAATAAAAAAACGGCGTAAAAGCCGTTTTTCTTTTTCGTCGTTACGCCGTTTGTTTATATACAAGTCGCGGCGATTTACCGTCCGTTAAACATTCTTTCGTGATCACGACTTCCTCCACGTCCTTTTCGGAGGGTATTTTATACATAACGTCCGTCATCACGTTTTCGATGATTGTGCGCAGACCTCTCGCGCCCGTTTTCAAACGGATCGCCGTTTGCGCGATCTCGCGCACCGCCTCGTCCTCGACCGTCAGTTTCACGCCGTCGTAGCCCACGAGCTTTTGATATTGCTTGATGATCGCATTCTTGGGTTCGGTGAGGATTTTCACGAGTGCGTCCTCGCCCAAGGGATCGAGATTCACGACGATGGGCAGTCTGCCCACGAATTCGGGAATGAGTCCGAATTTCGTCAAGTCCTGCGGTTTCACGTCGTCGAGCACCGAATAGTCCGCCTCGTTCGCGCCGAGGCGTACCTTGCCGCCAAAACCGAGCGTGGTGTCGTCCTTTCTCGAAGATACGATCTTATCCAAACCCACGAATGCGCCGCCGCAAATGAACAAAATATTCGTAGTGTCGATGCGCAGACATTCTTGGTTGGGGTGTTTTCTGCCACCCTGCGGAGGTACGTTCGCCGTCGTGCTTTCAATGATCTTCAAAAGCGCCTGCTGCACGCCCTCGCCCGATACGTCGCGTGTGATCGAAACGTTTTCGCTCTTTCTCGCGATCTTATCGATCTCGTCGATATAGATAATGCCGCGTTGCGCGCGTTCGATATCGTAATCGGCGTTCTGGATAAGCTTCAAAAGGATATTTTCCACGTCCTCGCCCACGTAACCTGCCTCGGTGAGGGTGGTCGCGTCGGAGGTGGCAAAGGGTACGTTGAGAATTTTCGCAAGCGTCCGCGCGAGCAACGTCTTACCGCTACCCGTAGGTCCGAGCAAAAGTACGTTACTCTTTTCGATCTCCACGCCGTCGTCGTCCTTTTTCTTTTTCCCGACGCTCGCGTTGATGCGCTTATAGTGGTTGTAGACAGCCACCGAGAGTACGCGTTTTGCCTTGTCTTGCCCGACGATGTATTCGTCGAGCTCCGCTTTAATCTCCGCGGGTTTTTTCAAAGGTACTTCCTTTTGCGGCGCTTTTTCGTCCTCCCATTCGTCTACCATCGACTTGCAGATCTCCACGCACTCGTCGCAAATACAAGCCCCGTCGGGGCCCGTGATAAGGCGGCGCGTATCTTCTTTGGGTTTGCCGCAAAAAGAACAATGCTGATTTTTATTTGCCATTTTCTAACTCCGTAATTTTCGTTTCGTCCGCTTTATCCTATGCGCGGACGGGATATTTTGTTATTGCCCAAACGTATGGGAAAAATACCGCGCAAAACCGATGGCTTTGCGCGTTTTTCGTTATCTTCTGACGAACACTTTATCGATCAAGCCGTAGTTTCGCGCCTCGTCCGCGGACATATAATGATCTCTGTCCGTATCGCGTTCGAGCGTTGCGAGATCTTTACCGGTGTTTTCGGCAAGGATACGGTTCAGCTTCGCTTTCGTGCGCAGGATATGTTCCGCTTGAATTTTAATGTCGCTCG
>JAFTPZ010000051.1 GCA_017463025.1 Clostridia bacterium | reverse complement strand
GTCGCGATAAAAACGGCGGCGGCTTGTTTATTAAGAAGAAAAAATTATGTATTTGATCGTAGGCTTGGGAAATCCCGAAAAACAATACGAAAAAACCTTTCATAACATAGGCTTTATCGCCGTGGGAGACGCGGCGGAGGCGCTTGGCGCGAAATTCAAAAAGAAAGAATGCGAGGCGTCGGTCGCAGAGGCGCATATCAACGGCGAAAAGATCATTCTCGCCCGTCCGCTCACGTATATGAACAATTCGGGCAGGGCGGTGAAACAGTTGATGTCCAAATATAAGATCGCGCCCGAAAATCTGATCGTCATTTACGACGATTACGACCTCCCCAAAGGCAAAGTGCGTATCCGTGCAAGCGGCAGCGCAGGCACGCATAACGGTATGCGTAGCGTAATCGGGGAAACGGGCCTCACGAATTTCGCTCGAATACGCGTAGGTATCCGCGACGAAGAAGTGAATATCCCTATCATAAATTACGTACTTTCAGAAATTAAAAAAGAGGACTACGAGCTGTTTGCCGAGGCTTGTAAAAAAGCGGGCGCGGCGGCGGCGGAGTTCGCCAAAGGCGAAACGATCGATAAGGTAATGGGTAAATTCAATTAAAAAGGAATATGAAACGTAATTTTTTCAACTATGAAAATTTGAGAGGGGAATATCCCTCGTTTACAGAAGAGATCCGCCGCGGCACGCCCACGGCGGTTTTCGGTGTTTCCGATTCCTTAAAATATCTTTTGGCAGGGCTCGTCGAAAATCCCGTCGTATACATCACGGCGGATAGCGTTTCCGCGAAAAAAGCCGCGGAAAATATCGCCGCGCTTTCGGGTAAAAAGACGGAAGTGCTGGCGGCAAAGGACGAGGTTTTGCTCTATCGGAAAGCGCTGTCCAAAGACTCTCTTTTTAAGCGTTTGAGCGGTATTCACGCCCTGCAAAGCGGTTGCGAGGTAACGGTCGCGGAGATCGACGCGCTCATTCAACTGTTTCCCAAAACGTTGCCAAGCATCACCTTGGCGGAGGGAGAGGATTTCGATTTCACCGCGCTGCCCTCGCGCTTGACGCAAATGGGCTATACGCGCAATTTCGAAGTGGAAACGCAAGGGGTGTTTGCGCTCCGCGGCGACATACTCGATATCTACCCCGTAGGGGCGGAAAATCCCGTTCGCGTGGACTTTTTCGGGGATACGATCGAGAAGATCAAACCTTACGATCTCGTTACGGGCAACCGATTGCCGAGCATTCCGTCCTTGGAGATATTATCGGCGATGGACGTGATCGTGTCCGAGCGAGATAAAGAGAATATAGAAAAAACGCTCGATAAAGGAGTGAAGTCTTTCAAAACGTCGGAGGCGTATACCCGTGCGCGCGAAATTGCGGACGAAATACTTTCCGAGCCGCAGGTAAGCTCGTCGTTCGTCCTGCCTCTGCTTGAAAATTCGACGGACTTTTTCTCCGTACTCCCCGAGAACGCCGTGCTCATTTTCGACGAGGGCAAGGGACTTTGGGATAAATTAAACGGACTGTATAAAGAACACGAGGAACGCTTTCACCGCTTGAAAGAGGGGGGCGAGGCGTTTGATTTCACGCTCGCACAGTATATCGATCGCGAACGGTTTTTAAGCGGCGTGCAAAACGTACGTAGAGTCGCCTTGCAAACGTTCACGGGCAATCCCTTTTTCTTCGAGCCGCTGAAAATTTTTAATTTCTCGGCGACGCCGACTTCCAAATATTTGAACGGCTTTCCCACGCTGCTGACGGATATCAAAAATTGGCTGCGCGGAGGGTATCGCGTGATACTGTATTGCGGTGAAAACGCGCGCGCTATTAAAATGACGGAAAATCTTGCGGAGGAATATATTTCCACCGTCAAGCTGCCCGATAGACTTTCGGAGCTGAAAGGCGTTTGCGTGCTGGACGAAAAAATGGATAAGGGTTTCGTTCTGCACGAGAGTAAGACGGCAGTGCTGGGTACGGGCGATCTGTATACCAAAGCCCCCGATACGCGGCGCATACGCCGTAAGCGCGGCGATATGTTTTCCGCGCCCGAGGTGGGGGATTTCGTCGTACACGAAACGCACGGTATCGGCAAGGTACTCGGTACGAAAAAGATCGAAACGACGGACGGTACGAAGGAGTATATCGCGCTTGCGTATAAAGACGGCGATATGCTGTACGTACCTGCCGAAAGTATGGACGTGCTTTCCAAGTACGTGGGGGATAGCAATCCGAATTTGAGTAAGATCGGCGGCGCGGAGTTCGAGCGCGTGAAAGCGAGGGTGAAAGCGTCGCTTAAAAAGCTCGCGTTCGATCTGAAACAGTTATACGCCGAACGCACGGAAAGAAAGGGCTACCATTTCCCCGAAAACGAAGCGTTTATGCAGGAGTTCGAGGACGCGTTCGAGCACGAGCTCACGCCCGATCAAGCAAGCTCGGTTGAAGAGATCAAAGCGGATATGTGTTCGGATAAGGTTATGGACAGATTGCTTTGCGGCGACGTGGGTTTCGGTAAAACGGAGGTCGCGTTCCGCGCGGTATATCTTTGCGCGCTCGCCGGAAAACAGGCGGCGTTGATGTGCCCGAGTACGGTGCTTTGCAGACAACATTTGCAAACCGCGGAGGAGCGGTTTTCGCAGTTCGGTTTGCGTATCGCCGCGCTCAACCGCTTTAATACCCCCAAGGAAACGGAAAAGATACTCCAAGGTCTTGCCGACGGCTCGATCGACTTGGTGATCGGTACGCACAGATTGTTGTCTGGCGACGTAAAATTCAAAAATTTAGGTTTGCTCGTTTTGGACGAGGAGCAACGCTTCGGCGTGGAGCATAAGGAAAAGATCAAACATATCCGAAAGGATATCGATTGTTTGACGATGACGGCGACGCCCATTCCCCGAACGTTACATATGTCGTTATCGGGTATCCGCGACATATCGACGATCCACACGCCGCCCGTGGAAAGAATGCCCGTGCAAACGTACGTGGTGGAGGAAACGGAAACGCTTATCCGCGACGCGTGTATTCGCGAGCTTTCAAGGGGCGGTCAGGTGTTTATATTATATAATAAAGTAGAGAGTATTTTCACGTTTGCGGCAAGTGTGCGCAGGATATTGCCCGAGGCGAAAGTGTCGGTCGCGCACGGGCGAATGGATAAAAATATGCTCGAAAACGCCGTACTCGATTTTTACGGCGGAAATTCGGATATACTCGTAACCACCACGATCATCGAAAACGGCGTAGATCTGCCCAACGCGAACACGATCATCGTGATCGACAGCGATAAGCTCGGAATTTCCCAGCTCTATCAGTTAAAGGGCAGAGTGGGACGGAGCTCGCGGCTCGCTCACGCGTATTTCACGTATAAAGCGGAACGGGTAATGACGGATAACGCCGCCGCAAGATTAAAGGCGATCATGGAGTTTACCGAGCTCGGTTCGGGGTATAAGCTCGCTATGCGCGATCTGGAAATACGCGGCGCAGGGAACGTACTCGGCGCGGAACTGCTAGGGCATTTGGATTAGGTCGGATCTGAATTGTACGCCAAATTGCTCAAAGAAGAGCTCTCGGGCGAAAGCCTTAGCTCCGCAGAACTCGATATCCGTACGAACGCGTATATTTCCGAAAAATATATCGAATCTTCGGCAGGGCGGTTGGATACGTATAAACAGATCGCGGAGATTTCCTCCGTTGCCGATTACAAGCGCGTGTACGCCTCTTTGCGCGATACCTACGGGGAATTGCCGCGCGCGGTGGAGAACTTGCTCGTGATCGCCGTTTTGAAAAGCTACGCCGCCAGATTCAACGTGAAAAAGATCACGGTGGCAAAGGGCGTAGGGGCGCTTGAATTTCCCTCGCTGGAAAGTTTGGGAGATAAACGGTTGCAGGCGGCGCTCGATAAATATAAGTTGGAAACGCGACTGAATATGACGGAAGCACCCGTGGTGGAGTTCTTCAAAGGTCGTGATTCGGCGGAATTGATGGCACAAATGACAAAATTTTTGAAATTTGCGCGAACTTTCGAAAGTTTATAAGCAAAAACGTTTGCACTTTACGAAAAAATAGGTTATAATATAGATTGATAACGTATGAGGTAGAGAGTGGAAAATTGTATTTTCCGTCTACCGAGCGGATAAAACTCGATAAAAATCGGAGTGATTGTATGAATAAGAAACACACATTGAAAAAATCGGCGGCCTTGTTTTTGGGGCTTGCGCTCACCGTGGGGGCAACGGGTTGTAATTTCCTCGTGCCCGACAGCGAAAAAGATCTCGCGCAGATCGTCGCGACGGTAGACATCACGGCAAATCTTGAAGACGACCAAACTTACGCGTCCGTTGCAAGCGGCGTGGACAAGCTGATCGAAATGAAAGGGTTGTCAACGGATATCCCCAAACGCGATCTGGTCGCATATTTCCTCAACGTAGGGTATACCTACGTCAATAGCTACGGCTATTCTTACGAAGAAACGTTCAACATGTTGATGGACGGTTTGGTAAACCAGAAAATACTCACGCAGTTCGCGGTGGCGTATTATCTCAAAAACGGTTTCACCGACGAGGAAACGGGCACAAAGACGACGGTTACGGCGGATAATTGTATTGCGTACGTGAACGCAGAGATCGAGGCGGCGTCGGGAAAAGAAAAAGAATTGTTGAAAGCGCATCCCGAAGTGCTTACGATGAAGTATTTCCTCACGGAGGGAAATAACGCGGAAAAAACGGAGGATTATCTTTCGGCGGTTTACACCTTGAAAAAATCGCTCAACACTTCGCTCGATTCCGCGGAAAACGTAACGGGGCACGAACACGACCACACGCACGAGGAATCGCGCACGACGCCTACGAACGTAAATACGGAAAAATCCGATTATATCCCTATGAAAGGCGGCGAACTCGATTACGACGTTTACACGGGACGTAACGCGCAAAGCGCGTGCGGCGTGTACGAACCCGTCGAGGGCTCTACGGCGACCACGAGAAAGAAAGCGTATAACTCTTTCCTTTCCAACCTGCAAAGCTACGGCTTGATCCAATCGGATGAGGATACGGCGATATTCACCGAATTGAATTACTATTACGTGGAACTTTCCTCTTCGCTCGGACAGGCGTTGGCAAGTAAGTATCTGGAAGATCTGAACGACGAAGCGATCAAAGCGTTGGAACAGAACGATTACGCGTACGTAACGCAGAAATATAACGAGATCAAAGCGGCGCAACAAAACGCCTACACGAAAGATCCGACGGCGTTCGATACCGCGCTTGACGGCGTTTCCGACGATTCGTTCGTGCTGTACGGCGAAAAGGATTTCGGTTTTGTTTACAACATTTTGTTGCCGTTCTCCGCAAGTCAGGAAATGGCGTATTCTGCGGCAAAGAACAAAGGCTTGACGATCGACGGGCAATATAAAGCAAGAAAAGCGCTTTTGAGCGAGATCGAGGCAAAGGATTTGCGCGGCGCGTGGATCTGCGAGGACGAGCACACGAATTACGGTTATGAAGTTACGGCGGCGTCGGACAAAGATTATTACGGCGCAGTAAGCGGCTCGAAAGGGTATCTTTTCTTCGAAAACAATCTTAAAAAGAACGATCAATACGAAGAATTGAAGCAGTATGCTGGCTTGTATCCTTACCAAGGAACGATCGAGGGCGACAAAGCAACGCCTACCGGCGGCATGACGATCGATAAGTTTATCGACGAAATGAACGGATATATCAACTTCGTCGTGGGTAGCGAAGTGGCGAGCGGCAATAAGTTGTCTACGTATGAATTGAACGCGGATATCGACGACGATGCCGTGAACGATACGCTCAATTACGACGTGGATAACGACGGCAACGTTGATGATTTCGGCGACTTTATCTATTACGTGGGTAAAGTAGAGTTGGCAAATACGAGCCGTTCGGATTTCTTCTATGCGGAAAACAACGACGCGTATAAAGCGCTGTCCGCGGTAAACGAATTGATGTTTGCGTATAGCACCGACACGGGTTGCTTGAATACGTATATGGGTTACGTCGTATCGCCTTATAAAACGGATTTCGTTTCCGAGTTCGAATATGCGGCGCAATACGCCGTACAACAGGGCGTAGGTACGTACGTGGTAGCTCCCTCCGATTACGGTTGGCACATTATCTACACGGCGTTCGTGTACGACGCGGACGACGGAGACGTGTACGGCGGATTCAAAGCGGAAGACGTAGAGAAAGAGGGTACGTTCTCCAATCTCTTCTACGAATCCTTGAAATCGACTTCGGCAACCAACTACACGACGGACGTGCAAAATACCGTGCTGAATGCCTATAAATCTTCTGCGACGCGTTACGTGTCGAGATATCAAGATCTCCTCGATCTGGAATAAAATAAACGTAAAAATAAACCCTCCCGACGAGGTTTCGTCGGGAGGGTTTTTCATCATTTATTTATATTTGTTTTTCTGCGTTTAAGTGCGCCGCTTTTTTCTCCGCCCGTTCTTGTTCGTGGCGTTGCGCCGTTTCACGGAGTAAGGTGATCGTGGGCAACCCCGTGCCGCCTACGATATTGCCGACGATCGTAAGTAAAATATATCCGATCACGTGCCAAGAAAATTCTCCGTAATAAAAGAAATACATCATGTTTGCCACCGAGTGGTCAAATCCGCCGAACGCAAATACGAGAATGGGGAAGATGACGCCCACGGAGGCGCTCAATCCTTTTTGCGGCGCGTATTTAGGCGCTTTCACGGAGAGAGTGATGAGTACGCCGCAAATCATAGAAGAACAAAAAGCTTTGATCTGCCAATTTTCGGCGTAAAGTTTCGGACCGATCACCGCCTGCGCTTGCGAAACGATATTCTCGTAAAGAGGGGAAGAATAGGCAAGTAGCGCCACCAAAAACACGCCGAGCGTGTTGCAGATAAAGCACACGGGCAGTTTCCAATAATTTTTCACGCCGAGCGTGGGAATGTCCGCCACCATACCGGTAAATAGCCGCATTTCATAAGTTACGATAGAATAGATACCGTAAGCGAATAAACACGCGCCGATCAACCTACCCCATTCGCCGAAGATGGAATTTGCGATCAGGGACGCAATCGCGCCCACGCCGATCACCACGCCCGAACTGACGCCCATCAGGCAAAAAACAAGCAATTCGGTTTTTGTCATTTTTTCAAATTTTTTCAAAGTCATTGTGAATTTCCTCCCTTGTGTAACCACACCAAAATATTGTATCACTAAAAAACAAAAAAGGCAACGAAAAACACGTTGCCTCATGCAATAATTTATTTTATTTTTTATTGTTTTTTATATTCGAAAACTTTGGAGAATACTTTCGATTTGGACGCTTTCATCACGCCGCTTATGAAAAACAAACCCTTTACTGGCATTGCTCGCGTTGATAAATTCATTGCCTTTGCGTCCCAACCCAAAACGGCGCGCCGTCTTTTTTTCAAAATCTTTTTCGCGATCTTTTTTGCCATTTTCACGGCAGGCATCGCAATCAGATCGAGCGCGCTGTTTTTCGTGTTTTCGTCTGCGGCGAATAACTCGGTGGCGGTAGTCCCAGGGCAGATCAATCCGATATATTTGCGCCCCTTTTCTTCCATCGCCAAAGCCTCGGTGTAACTTTTTACCGCCGCTTTACTCGCCGAATAGGCGGAAGTGCCGCACACCGTACAAAGCGCCGCGGAAGAGGCGATATTGACGATCGCGGGTTTGTCTTTACCCTCGCCTGATAAAATAGGGGTAAGCGCGTCCACGGCGTAGACAATGGAAAAATAATTGGTTTGCATGATCCTTTCAAACGTTTCCACTTCCGTTTGCAAAGTCTTTTCAAAAGTCGGAAACGCCCCTGCGTTATTGATCAGCAAACGAGGGGAAATATTTTGCGAGAGCAGTTGGGCTTTGAAGTGTAGCCAAGCCTCGCGGCTGCTTACGTCGAACAGAAAATAAGAGAATTTGCTCGCGTTTTCGCCGAGTTCGGCTTGCAGAGAACGCATTTTTTCTTCGTTTCTGCCGATACCGATCACGTTTGCGCCGTAGCGAACGATAAGTATTTTACAAAGCTCCCTGCCAATACCGCCCGACGCACCCGAGAGAATAACGTGTTGATTTTTCAGCCAATTACGCATAGACGACTCCGTTTATATTATTTTTTATCATTATATCAAAAAATCGTAAGAATGGCAAGCAATTTATATTTCGATATGCAGACGCTTTTCATTGAAAAAAGAAGAAATAAATGGTATAATAAAAGAAAGGGGAAAAATATGCCTACGATCGATTTACAAAGAACAAAATTCAAATTTTCCGTATTGCCGCCGAAATTATTTTCAAGAGGGCATTGGGTCAGAACGGAAATTTCCGTCGATAACGAATACGTAAAGTATACCGAGATCGGCGAGAACGTTTTAAGAACGGAGTTGGAAGAATGGATCTTTGCAATGTTTCGCTTGCTCGCAGGCGCATATGCAAAGGAATACAGTTTATCTTTCGAAAGAGCAGGACTTGCGGTCGATTTCTATCCGCACATGGTAAACGGAGAGGAGGTTTCGCGCGAAGAACGTCGTCGAAACGATTGCGTTATGGTGATCCGAATGCTTATGCGCTCGTCGGATAAAAAACGGCTTTTAGGAGGCGTATATTCCTTTTTATTACATAGAGAAGATATTCAAACGTTCGCCTCTGCTTTACGTGAGGAGTTTGACGCGGCGTTTGCGAAATTCGAACGCAATAAAGGCAAATATCTGTTTATCGGAGTCAGTCCGAAAGGGTATAAGGGCTGTAATTACTGGTATTTGGATCCCACTAAAACGGTAAAGAAAGGAGATCACGTTTGGGTGCGAATGGGTAGACGTAACGTGGAGCAGATCGTATACGTGGACTGCGTTAAATATTGTAACGACGATACCGCGCCTTACGATCCGAACCGCGTGAAACGAATTTTACGGAAAGCGACGGACGGAGAAATATAACGAACCTATAAAGTCTTTTCCTATCGCGTCTTTGAATAACGGAAAAGGCGACGGTCAGTAGATAAAATTTTTATCTTTGAGATTTACCGTTTCGGGCGGCTTTTTATCGGTGATAACGAGATTGAAATCGGCGAGCTTTGTCGTGCAATACGTACCGGATGAAGTGAATTTCGTATGATCTACGAGCAGAATGCGTTGTCGGCTACGGGAATACGCCGTACGTTTCAATTCCGTTTGCTCGATGGAGCGTTCCAAACATTCGTCTTTGGCGATCGCCGCGCACGAACAGAGCATCAGATCGAATTGAAAGAGTTCGAGTTGCCTCGTGGTAAAACTACCCGTCGTAGCGGTGGTGTTGCATTGTACGTTTCCGCCGAGCAACAACAAATTTATATCGGACTTTTTGGATAATTGCGTGGCTGTTTGCAGACCGTTGGTAACGACCGTCTTAAAGCGTAGATCGAGCCGTTCCGCAAGCGCCAACGCCGTAGACGAACTATCGATAAACACCGAGCGGAAAGAGGGCAGGAGGGGGAGCGCTTTCGTCGCGATAAGCTCTTTCTCTTTTGCGTTTTTTTGCATACGGAAAAACATAGAAACTTCGTCTGCGTTTTCGGGGAGAAGCGCGCCGCCGTGGCTGCGTTCGGCTAATCCCATGCTTTGTAATTCCTGTAAATCGCGCCGTATCGTGGCTTCGCTGACGTATAACGATTCGGCGAGTTTTTTTACGTTCGCGCTCTTGTGTTCTTTCAGATACCGCAAGATATTATTTTGTCGTTCGTTTAATGCCATTGTCAACCTCTTGTTTGTTTTTGAGCATTTTTGTTTACATTGTATCATAAAAAAGCTTGTTTGTCAATATTTCGATCATATACGAACAAAATTTGCAGAGTAATAGACAAAAAGCAAGGAGTGTGATATAATAAAAAACGGAGGATATGGTCGTGAGATATTATTTAGCGATAGATATAGGCGCATCGTCGGGGCGGCATATTTTAGGTTGGCTGGACGGCGGAAAAATGTATACGGAAGAGATATACCGCTTTTCCAACGCGCCTGAAATGCAAAACGGTCGTTTGAAATGGGATATCGAGCGACTCTTTCAAGAGATATTGCAGGGCTTGAAAAAAGCGAGCGAGCTCGGTAAAATTCCCGAATCGGTAGGCGTAGACACTTGGGGCGTAGACTACGTTTTGTTGGACGAAAAGAATACGCCCATAGACGGCGCGTATTGTTATCGGGATAACCGCACGGAAAAAACAATTCCGCAAGTACATAAACAAATTCCGTATGAACGGTTGTATGAAAAAACGGGTATCGGTTTCAATTCTTTTAACACGGTATATCAGCTTTACGACGATAAGCAAACGGGACGAATAGAAAAAGCGAAAAGCTTTTTAATGTTACCCGATTATTTTCATTACCGCTTGACGGGCGTAAAAAGACAAGAATACACCAACGCTACGACGACGGGAATGGTAAATAGTCAAACGCACGAATGGGACGGAGAAATCCTTGAAACGCTCGGCTATAAAAAGGAATTGTTCGGAGCATTGTCGCAGCCGAGCACGGAGGTAGGCGAATTTACCGACGCAATAGCTGCTATTGTGGGGTACAAAGCAAAAGTGGTATTGCCAGCAACGCACGACACGGCGAGCGCGGTTTTATCTGCGCCGTTAGAGGGGCAAACGCCGTATATATCGAGCGGTACTTGGTCGCTACTCGGCGTGGAGCAAAGTTATGCGCATACGGACGAGCAGGCGAGAAAATCGTGGTATTCCAACGAGGGTAGTATCGATTTTACCTTCCGTTTCCAAAAGAATATTATGGGGCTTTGGATGATCCAACAGGTACGCCGTGAGCTTGGCGATCAATATAGCTTTGTCGAGCTGGCTCAAATGGCAAGGGAAAATCCCGTTGCTGACGAAATCGACGTAAACGACCAACGGTTTTTAGCGCCGAAAAGTATGATCGAGGAAATCCATTCGGCGGTAGGTCGGAAACTTACCGTGGGGGAAACGGCGTACGTAATCTATAACAACCTTGCCAGAGATTACGATTTATCGTTGCAGGCGTTGGAGGAAATGACGGGCGAGAAATACGAGACGCTGCATATTATCGGCGGCGGCAGTAAGAACGCGCTGTTGAACGAGCTCACCAAGGAAAAGACGGGAAAACGTATCGTAACGGGCCCTGCGGAGGGTACGGCGATCGGGAATCTTTTAATGCAAATGTTGGGGGCAGGTATTTGTTCAAGCGTTACAGAAGGCAGAAAAATAATAAAAAAATCGTTTGACATAAACGAAGTGTAAGGAGAATCAATATGAAAGACATTTTGACCGCGCCGTTTATCACGGAAATGCGCGAAACGACGGCGAATATGTACAGACAGGGCTGGGACGAGCGAAACGGCGGCAACATCAGCTACTTGCTCGAAGAAAAGGAAGTGGCGGAATACCTCGATCTTAATAAAGTGATCCGTACCATTCCCACGGGCTTTGACGCGAGCGGCTTGATCGGTAAAATCTTTATCGTTACGGGCACGGGGAAGTATTTCAAGAACGTGGATAAAGACCCAGAAACCAACCTCGGGATCGTGAGGATCGCCAAAGACGGCACGACGGCGGAGCTGTTGTGGGGGTATAAAGACGGAGGGAAATTTACTTCCGAGTTCCCTGCGCATATGATGAGCCATATGGCAAGATTGAAAGTCGATCCCGAGCACCGCGTGGTAATGCATTCACATCCGACGTATACGATCGCGATGAATACGGTGTGTTCGACGGACGAAAAGGAGTTCACGCATAAGCTTTGGCAGTCGAACACAGAGTGTATCGTCGTATTCCCCGACGGCGTGGGCGTGTTGCCTTGTATGGTATGCGGCACGAACGAGATCGGCGAGGCGACGGCGGAAAAGATGAAAAAGTTCCGTTTGGTGGTATGGACGAATCACGGGATATACGGTACGGGCAAGACGATGGACGAGGCGTTCGGACTCATAGAAACGGTGGAAAAAACGGCGCAAATTTATATGCTGTCGCTGGGGCACGTCGTGAACGTAATTCCCGACGAGATATTAAAAGGCTTGGCGGATTTATGGGGGCTTACGCCGCTCGAAGGCGTTTTGAAGGTGTGAAATGACGAGATACGAAGAAGCGAGAAAAATATACGCAAAATACGGCGTAGACACGGAAAAGGCACTTGCGAGATTGAAAAATATCCCTATCAGCGTGCATTGTTGGCAGGGGGACGACGTGATCGGATTCGACGGCAGCGATTCGCTGTCGGGCGGCATACAAACGACGGGTAATTATCCCGGGCGAGCCACAACGCCCGAAGAACTGTTTGCGGATATCGAAAGAGCGTTTTCGTTGATGTCTGGGAAAAAGCGTATCAACGTGCACGCTTGTTACGCGCTTCTTGGCGAGGATAAAGGCAAGGTCGATCGCGACGAATACGAATATAAGCATTTCAAGCCTTGGGTGGAGCTTGCCAAGAAACTCGGTATGGACGGCGTGGATTTTAATCCGACGTTCTTCGCACACCCGAAAATGAAAGACGGACTTTCTTTGTCCTCGACCGACGAGGAAACGAGAGCGTTTTGGGTACGGCATGGAAAAGCGTGTTTGAAAATCGCGGCGGAAATGGGTAAGGCGATGGGCAGTCCTTGTCTTGTCAATATCTGGATTCCCGACGGGTATAAGGATATTCCGACCGATCGTTTAGGACCGCGCTTGCGCTTGAAAAAGTCGCTCGACGAAATCCTCGAAGAGTACGATAAAGAATGGGTGATCCCTGCCGTGGAGAGTAAGGTGTTCGGGATCGGCATTGAAAGCTACACGGTCGGTAATAACGAATTTTATCAGAACTACGCGGCAAAGAAAGGGATTTGTTGCTTGCTTGACACGGGGCATTATCACCCGACGGAAGTCGTTTCGGATAAGATCCCGTCGCTTTTGGCGTTCTACGATAAAGTGGCGTTGCACGTATCCCGTCCCGTGAGATGGGATAGCGATCACGTGGTGATCTTGGACGACGAGCTGAAAGAGATCGCAAAAGAGATCGTTCGCAGTAACGCGGACGATAAGGTGATTATCGGCTTGGATTATTTCGACGCAAGCATCAATCGCCTCTGCGCTTGGGTTACGGGGGTACGATCGATGCAAAAAGCGTTGCTGTATGCACTTTTGTTACCGAACGAGGAACTGAAAAGGTTGCAAAACGAAAACGACTTCACGAAGATCATGTACTTAAACGAAAAATTCAAGTTAATGCCCGTGGGCGACGTATGGGAAGAATATCTTTCCCGTCAAGGGCTTTCCGACGACTGGTACGAGGATATCGAGAAGTTCGAAAGAGAAGTAATTGCAAAGAGGAAATAAAATATTGTATCGTTTGCAGAGGGTGTGAGCTTTATGAATTGTGATGCAAACGGATGGGTAGACATCATAGATGCGATGCTATTGTTCGGTATTCACAAATTCAGAAGTACGACATTTTCACGAAAGAAGGCAAAGAAAGGCAATAGACTGCTTTGTGAATAGTGTGTATTTATTCGACGATTACGCTTTGATAACGTGCAAGTTCAAAGAGGGTACGACGAAAATTACGCTTGACGATATAGAGAACTCGGATTTCAGGGATTTCTTGAAAGGACAAAAAAATAAACCCGAACAAGAGTGTTCGGGTTTATTTGAAGTTGGTGAGCCGTACGTGGGGGGGGGGGCTTTCGCTACGCTCAAAGAAAAACGATCGCGTATAACCGCTCTTTCCGTAGGGATTTTTTATAAAGTAAAAAATGATAGCGAAAAATTTTGATATGCACCCCAAAAGTTAGACAAACTTTTGGAGGTGCATATTTTTATGGCAAAAAAGGGACAAACATTCAAAAAATACTCGCCAGAATTCAAATTATCTGTTATACTAGATATGCGAAACAACAATTTGGGATACAAT
>JAFTPZ010000050.1 GCA_017463025.1 Clostridia bacterium | reverse complement strand
TTTGTTCTTCGGAAAGTACTTGCTCTATCTTCTCGTACGCCTCCTGCGCCCTATCGCGCGCTTTGCTCGTTTTTGATTTTCCCGTTGACTGCTCCAACACAAGAAAATATAATTTTTTAATAATCGATTCCATTTTTTCGTTCTCCTCGGTTATATTATACTACCCAAAATGGGTATTGTCAACCGATTTTGGGTAGTTTGTGTTAAAATTATAAAAAAGGAGAATAACAATGAAATTTTGCGAAAGATTAAAAATGATACGGCAAGAAAGCAATATGACGCAGAAAGACGTCTATACGCAATTAAACATTTCTCAAAACGGATATGCAAGTTACGAACAGGGAAGAACGGAGCCGAATATAAACACTTTAATCAAATTATGTAAAATTTTTGACGTAAGCTCCGACTATTTATTAGGCTTGGAAGAATAAACGATAAAACCGCTCGTAGAAAATTCTACGAGCGGTTTTGATTTCTTTTGATTAAACTTGCGCCTCTTTTCTTGCCTCGCTTTGCGAGCCCGTGGGATTGAGTACGCTGTACCCTACGTTAATAAGGTGATCGGCAACTCTTTCCAAGCCGGCCACGGTCGAGAAGAAGTACGCCGAAAGCTCTACTTTACAGCTACCCTCTGCCAAACGGGCAAAGTGGCTTGCCGAAAGACTGCGTTTCATTTCGTCCACTTCGTTTTCGAGCGCGGTCAGCTCGCCAAGGCGCGCGCTGTTCGTATCGTCGAACGCCTCGCTTGCGATCTCGAACATACGCATCACCTTTTCGTGCATCGTTTTCAGTTCCGAAAGCGCGCTTTCCGAGAAAGTCAAGCCCTCGTTTGTCATCTGCACGCCGATCTCGTGGAAGTTCTCCGCGTGGTCGCCGATACGCTCCACGTCGTTGAGAACGTGGAAGAACGAACCGATCGTCTTTTCGTCGCCCGCGTTCACGAGCGGAGAAAGCTTGATCAAATACTTGGAAAGCGAATGGTTGGTAAAGTCGATAATGCCTTCCTTTTCGTAAATTTCCTTGCCGTTTTTATCCGAGCCCGTGAGGATCGCTTCGAACGAATTTTCGATATTTTCACGCGCAAGCGCGGTCATATACTCGATTTCCTTTTTCACCTGCATAAACGCGATCGGCGGCGTTTTCAAAAGTCTGTCGTCTACGTATTTGAGCTGACGGTTCTCCTCCGCTTTCGGTTTTTCTCTGATCACCAATTCCGCGAATTTGACGAGCTGTTTCACGAACGGGAGCAGAATGATCGTCGTCGTTACGTTGAAGATCACGTGGAACCACGCAAGCTGCATCTGCGGATTATTCGGCAACATACCCTGCAACAACTGCACGGAAAATTCTTGGAAGCTCCAAAGGATGATCGTGAAGACGATCGAACCGAGCACGTTAAAGGTAAGGTGGATAAGCGCCGTACGCTTTGCATTCACCGTCGCGCCGATAGAGGCGAGCGCCGCCGTTACGCAAGTACCGATATTCGAACCGAGCACGAGGAACAGCGCGTTATCGATACCCAGCGCCCCCACGCCGACCATGGTAATAAAGATACCCGTCGCCGCGGACGAGCTTTGAATGATCGCCGTAAACACCGCGCCGCAAAGGATCAGCAAAAGCGGAAAATTGATCTTCGTAAACAGATCGGCAAACCAATTTACGATATCTTCGTTATTATCAAACGCCGAACCCATCAAATCGAGCCCCACGAAGATCAGACCGAACCCACACAAAATACCGCCGATCTGCTTGATCTTTTCGGGCTTGAAGAAGGTCATCATCACGCCGACGAACGCAAGCAGCGACATATATCCCGAAATACCGAGCGATTTAAGCGACACGATAACGCCGGTGATCGTCGTACCGATATTCGCGCCCATAATGATCGCCGTCGCCTGCGTCAACGTCATGATCCCTGCGTTTATGAAACCGATAACCATGACGCTCGTTGCCGACGAGCTTTGAATGATCGCGGTTACGCCCGCGCCCACGCCCACGCCGGCAAAACGGTTATTACTGATCTTGCCGAGCAGACGTTTCATTCCCTTGCCTGCACTCTTTTCCAATCCGTCGCTGAGCATATTCATGCCTGCGATAAACACGCCCACACCTGCGAGCAAAATTAAGAAACACTCCAACATATTTTTTTATCTCTCCTTTTTCTTTTGTTTCTTTTCTCTCTAAAAAAATTTCCAAATATCTCCGTTTAACATTATAACACAAGCAATTTATTTTTGCAAGAAAAAATCGGGCGTTTAATCGCCCAATTTCGGAATGAAAATTTTTTATTCGAGTATCTGTCCATGCGACGGCGTTCCGTTTGAATTTGCGCCGTTTTTGTGCGCTTAAAGGAATTTTAGCAGTTCTTGCAGATCTTTAATTTCATAATCGGGGAGAAACGGCGTGTCGTTTTCCGCGTTTTCGGGATTGAACCAACAGCTGTCCATGCCCGACCTTTTCGCCCCTGCCACGTCGGAGGACAAAGAATCGCCGATCATCAGGCAATCAAAGGGATTCACGCGCATTTCGGTAACGATTTTTTCAAAAAATTCGGGCAACGGCTTGATCGCCCCGACCGCCTCGGAGATATAAATTCCGTGCGCGTAGCGCGATAAACGCTTTAATCTGCCCGTCTGAATGGGGATAATTCCGTTCGTGGCGATACAAATTTCGTAATTTCCGCCCGATTTTTTGGAAAGCGCGGCGAGCGTTTCCTCGGCAAAAGGCAACAGCGCGCCCTCCCGTTCCAAATAGCGCAAAAATTTCTCGCCCGCCTCTTTTGCCGTTACGCCGCTTTTCGGCGCGCCGAACTTTTCGAAAATTTTGGCGAAAATCCCCTCCACGTGCGTGCGGTAGACTTGATGATACTTTCCCTGCACGGTTTTATCGTGCACGTCGTACATACCTGCCTCTATCCACGTACTTTCGGACGCGTTACGACTGAACGAGAACAACTCGTCCGTTTTTTGCATATGCAATTCGTCGTACAGCGCGTCGAACGCCGCCCTCTCGTCCGCCAAATAGTCGAGCAGGGTATGATCGGCGTCGAAAATAAGACATTTGTATTGTTTCATATCACCAATCCTGTTTTTTGAGTGATTTATCTTTCACGTCATCATAGTAAGCGAAGTATTTTTCCTTAAACGCCTCTTTGGTGAGGGGCAATTCCTCTCCGCCCGCCTGCATACGCTCCAAAAGCTCCTGCAATTCGTCGGGGGTAAAATCGGCAAGCTCCGTTTCCTCGCCGTAGGTTTGTAACAGTTTCAATAAATCGAGCTCGGACATTTCAAATCTCCACCTTGATATATTCTCCGCGACGGGGCACGGTGATATACGTAAAGCCGATATTTTTCAGCATTTCCACCACCTCGTCGCGCTTTCGTAAAATACTATCCGTCGAATGTGCGTCGGAGGCGTAGGAAACCTGTCTGCCGCCCATTTCGTAATACCGCCGCAAAACGTCCTCGCCCACGAACGTTACAAACTCGCTCGCACCGTTGTTCGAGGCGTTGACCTCTAAAATTTTATTTTTTGCAATGACCGTCCCTAAAATATCGTCGTACTCCTTTGCAAACTCCGCATACGACATTTTCTTGTCCTTATACGGCGCGTACCGCGAGGGATAGCCGATATGCCCGACGATATCGTAATCGTAAGATACGTCAAGACTGTTTCTAACGAGCGCGAGATATTCTTTATACACCTCTTTTTTCGGTCGCAAGATATCCACCCCCTCGCAGGTCTTTTCACGGAAGGGGATCTGCGAATAGTAATCCTCGGCACGCAGACAATGTATGCTGTTGACGACGAAATCGGGGCGGTATTTTTCGACGATCTCTTGATTTCTTTTGAGCACGCGCGGATCGGGCGAAAACCCGAGCTCCACGCCGATCATCACGTTCATAACCCCCTCGTAGTCCTCTTGTAAGTGGCGCGCGAAGTGGAAATACTCCTCGGCGTTCGTCCCTCCGTGCGCTCTGCCGTGGGCGAAGAGCATATCGAAATCGAAGTGCTCGGAAACGCCGTAGAACGCAACGCCCTTTGTTTGCGCCGTTTGTAGCATTTGCGAAAGCGTGGAAACGCCGTCGAAAGAAAAGGTGGAATGATTGTGTACGTCGGTGAGAAATTTCTGCATAATGTACCTCTTTTTTATTATAACATTCTTTTTCGTTCCGCGCAAGTTTTCTATCGCGATCAGTATGAAAAATTTTTCCGCTTTTTCCGCGTTTTGGCAATTTCACGGCGGTTTTTCCTGTTTTTGACAGGCTTGGGATTTTTTGAGGGTTGCTTTTTCACCGTAAGGTGTTGTATAATAACTGCATTATGAAAATTTTGAAAAATATCACGGCGCTTATATTAGCGCTGGCATTTACAACCCCTACCGTCGCTCTGTTCGCGCAAAGCGGCGCAGATCACGAGGCGTTCGTGCCGCCAAGTAGCGAAGAGATCGAAAGCGTACTCCCCGAAGAAGAACCGGAAGTAAACCCTACGCCTACCCCCGCGCCCACTCCCGAACCTGAACCTGAACCCGAGCCCGAACCCGAACCGCCGAAAATTTCTTACGCGCAATACATACGCTGCACGGGCGATAACGTGAATATCCGTTCGGGCGCAGGCACGTCCTATTCCACGCTCGGCTCGGCGGAAAAGAACACGAGCTACGCCGTCGTGGGAAAATCGGGCAACTGGTATAAAACCTACTATCGCGGCAAGACGGCGTATTTGTATTCGACGTACGCCGCGGTATTCGCGATCGAGGAAAGCGACAACGAAGACGTCGAAAACGTAATCGCGGAGGGGTATAAACTGCTCGGCGTGCCCTACGTTTACGGCGCGGTACGCGTGCACGACGGGAAAGGCAAGCTTCTCGGCGGCTTCACCGCGCAGAAATTCGATTGCTCCTCGCTCATACAATATATTTTCTACAAGGGCGCGGGCGAGCTGTTGCAAGTGAACACGCGCACACAGGTAAAACAGGGCAAATACGTTTCCGCAAGCAACTTACAGCGCGGCGATTGTATCTTTTTCACCAACGAGAGCCGCAAACACCTTTCGGGGATAGAGCGTATCGGGCACGTGGCGTTATATTTGGGGGACAACTATATCCTCCACACCTCCTCCGACTATGCGCGTATCGAAAAAATTTCCTCCACGCGTTGGAGTTACTACGTGGAGGCAAGAAGATTTATTTGATTTACGTAATTTCGGGCGTAGCGGCGACGGTCAAAAAATACACCGCTTTCGCACCTGCGCCGAGCAACAGTCTTGCGCACGCGCTACCCGTCGCGCCCGTGGTCATAATATCGTCCACGAGCAAGACCGTTTTACCCTCGCAAAGCTTACGCTTATGTAGATGATACGCGCTTTTCGCGTTTCGTTCACGTTCGGTAAAATCCAGCTTTTTCTGCGCGCGCACTACGCTGCGGCGTTCTATCGCAGCGCTATCGAGCGTTACGGTATAGCCGCGCTCTTTCAGTCTTTCCGCGACCGTTTCGGCAAGCAGTTCCGCCTGATTATAGCCACGCGCCTGCAACCGTACTTTGGAAAGGGGTACGGGCAGGATTAAAAATTCCTTTTCCTCTTTTGGTATACGGGATACAAACGTTTCCGCCGTCTTTTCGCCTAAATACAGGCAAAGCCGGCGTTTTCCGTTTTTCATTCGGTTGACGATCGCCGACGTTTCTCCATGGTACACGAGCGGCGAAAAACCCTTTGTGAATTTGGGCAAATGACTTTTGCAAGTAACGCAAACCCCACTCGTCTTCGTTTTTCTGCCGCACTTGTCGCACCAAAATTCGTCGTTAAAAAGCAATCCCTCCTCGCAATCTTTACAAAGCCTGTGCGTGGGATAATCGAACAGCTCCGCGCCGCAAAGCTCGCAACCGTAGCCTTGATCGTTAATCCATTTTCGGAAAACATTCACTTTGCTTCCGCGTCCTTTTTACGTTGATAGCGTACGAGCAGATACGCGCCGACCGTACCGACGATAAAGAATACCGCGCCGAGCACGATATCGAGCGTCGCCGCGCCGTTTGTCGCCCACGCGCTATACACCGCAACGATATCGCCGTTACAGAACATAGACAAAATAGAGCCGAGCGACAGCCCCACGATCATGGAATACGCCGAAAACCGCGCTTTGGCGAAAATATTCGTAAGCAATTTGGAAAAGCCGAGTACGCCGACGACGAACCCGACGGCAAGCCCTGCGTAAACGAGGAAAATTTGCGGATTCGATTTCCAGTAGGTCATACTCACGCTTTGTACGACGGAATGAAACCAACCCACCGACATTAGGATCGCGCTGGCGGAAAGCCCTGGGACGATCTGTGTGATACCGCACGCCGCGCCGATCACGAGCGCCAAGACAAAATGCCACCACTCCACCTTTATAAACGCGTCTGCGCCCCCGCTATCGGAAGAAAGAAACGCCGAAACGCAACCCATCACGACGGGTATAAAGAGCCCGAGTGCAAATAGCGCCACCCGTCCGCCCGTCCTTTCCGCGCCTTTGAGCTCGTCGGTAACGGCAGGGAATGCGCCCGTCATAAGTCCTGCGAACAGGCACACGATGGCAAAGGGTAAAATTTCGAGTAGCTGTTTGACGGCGATAAAGCCGAGGAGTACGCCCACCACGAGTCCAAGCCCGATCGGGAGCAGAAACGCAAAGCATTGCTTGAATTTTTTAAGCAGATTGCCAAGCGCGTAGATAAATTGATCGTAGAGCTTGAATATGATCGCCACCGTCGAGCCGCTGATCCCCGGGACGATCACGGCAAGTCCTATGAAAAAACCGAGCACGGCGCTTTTGCACCAGCTCTTTTTATTGTACTTAATGAGTGCGATCTCCATACTTTCCTTTGCCATGGTCTTTCTCCTTTCCTCAATATTATACCCAAAAAATAACGCGAGGTCAACGCTTTGGAAAGATTTTCCGCCTTTTTTGCGGAAAAAAGCGTAAAACCGTCAATTTTCACCCTGCTCCGACGATATATAATACCGTTATAAGATAAATTTTATGCAGGTGCGTTTATGAATTATGTAAAAAAGATGTGCATTTTGCGGCAGGTCAAGCAAGGCTTTTCGGGGGACGGAAAAGCGCTTTCGGGATTGATCAAGATCGAGCAGTACGGAAAAAACCTCGCGATCGAGGTATCCGTGATCAATTTCGCGCCCCTCGTTTCGGGGGAATACTACTGTCTACTCTCCGACGGCAACGGTAAAACGGAAATGCTTTCCTTGCGCGGTAAAAGTCTTTTCAATATCCTCTCCGACCTCGATATCTCGCGCGGCTTTTGCGGCGTAATCTGTTACGTGAAAAACGAGATCGTACCCATTGCGTACGGTATCAACGGCAACGGCTCGTACGACTGGCGGAAAATTTTGAACAGCGCGTTGCCGCCCGTGTTCCCTAAACGCCCGAAAGCCGCCGCGGAAACGGAGATCGCGGACACGCAAACGGAAGAAACGGCGGTGGAAGAGGAGAGAACTTACGACGACGAAACGGTCGCCACGGAAAATTATTATCGGGAGGAACAGGAGAATGGACAAGAGCTGTTTCAAGAAAATAGCGACGATGCACAAGCTGAAAGCGCAGTTGAAGACCAAACAGAGAAAACAGGGGCTGACCTTGCGCAGAATGTCGATGCTGACGGCGCTCGCCACCCGTTTGAAGTGGACGGAGACGGATACTACCGCGCGGTAAAGACGGAGATCGACGAATTATTTGCCAAATATCCACGCGACGACACCTTGAACGGCGCGTTTTCGTGTAGCGAATGGGTGCGCGTGAAAGGTGAAAACGACGCCCCCGAATACCTCGTGGGCGTGGTGTACGACGACGGCGCGGCGAAATATATCTGCTACGCGCTCGCCGCGGAGGATAAGGAAAATCCACCCGAAGAAATACGCGCCGTGTGCACGTTCGTGCCCGTATCCCCTTTCGAGGGCGGCAAGGGGTATTTCGTCATCTTCCAAAGCGCGACCACGGGCGAGTGTATCAAGCCGAGTAAAATATAAAAAACGAGAACCCCGATCAACGGGGTTCTTTCTTTATACCGAAAAAGTCGGGTTTGTCCGATTGCCATTCTCTTTCCAAAAGCTCCGCTATGAACGCGCGCTGTTCGTCTATCGTCGGTTTTTTGAACAGGTGTTTGAGCGTAAATAAGCGATAGGCTTTTGAATCGATCGTTTTGGGAGTAGGGAATTTGTATTCGCCGTTCGCGTAGACGACGATATGCAGTTCGTATTTGCCCGAGGTTTCCCTTATATCGAAATAGTCCTTGCCCTTTTGGAAACGGCAGATATACACGCAGGAGGAATCTCCGCCCTTTTCGTAAAAATACGTAAAGGAAAATCCGCGCTCTTTTATAAAGGGCGCGGTTAATTTTTTGACGTTTTCCGCAAATCGTACTTCGCTCATTCCAAAATTGCCTTGATTCTGCGGATCCCACTACCGCTACTCTGCTCTTTGACGATCTTGAATTTACCCAGCTCGCCCGTCGCCGCCACGTGCGGTCCGCCGCAAATTTCTTTGGAGAAATCCCCGATCGTATACGTTTTCACGCGCTCGCCGTATTTGCTTTCGAAAAGTCCCGTAAAGCCCTCCGCTTTCGCCTCTTCGAGCGTGATCTCTTTCATCTCCACGGGTACGTTTTTTGCGATCACTTCGTTGACCATATCCTCCACCGCTTTGATCTGCTCCGCCGTCATCGGTTGGGGCAGGTTGAAATCGAAACGCAGTCTTTCTTCGGTGATATTCGAGCCCTTTTGATTCACGTCGGGCGAGCATACCTTTTTGAGCGCCGCGTGCAACAAATGCGTCGCCGTATGCAACCTCGTCGTCGCCTCTTTATGATCGGCAAGTCCGCAAGCAAATTTCTGTTCGCTTCCTGCCTTGCTCTTGCTCTGGTGCTCCTCGAACGCCGCTTTATACCCCTCCATATCCACGTCCAGCCCACGCTCCTTCGCCATTTCCGCCGTGATTTCCACGGGGAAACCGTACGTGTCGTAGAGGTGGAACGCCTGCTTACCGTTAATGCGCGTTTCGGGTACGTACGCAGGATCTTTCTGCGACATAAACGCGTTCTTGCGCTCGATACCGTTCACGCATTTTTCAAACTCTTTCAAGCCCTGTTGCAAGGTCTTGTTGAATTTCGCCTCTTCTTTATTGAGTTCCTCCGCGATCTTGTCGCGATTGATATTGAGTTCGGGATATACCTCTTTATAATACTCGATAAACGCCTCGGATATCTTGGCAAGGCTGCCCTCGGGAAGCTCGATCTTACGCCCGAAACGCACCGCGCGGCGAATGATCCTACGCAAAATATACCCTTGGTCGGTGTTGGAGGGTACGATACCCTTTTCGTCGCCGAGCATAAAGGTCGCCGTACGCGTATGGTCGAGGAGTACGCGGAACGATTTCGTCGTTTCCTCCGATTCGCCGTATTTTTTGCCCGTCAACGTTTCGATAGCACCAATAGCGCCCTCGAAAATATCCGTTTCGTACACGCTCGATTTATTATTCAGAACGCAAAGCGCGCGCTCCAAGCCCATGCCCGTATCCACGTTCTTTTGGGAAAGCTCGACAAAGCTGCCGTCCGCTTGCTTGTTAAAGCGCATGAACACGTCATTCCAAATTTCCAAGAATGCGCC
>JAFTPZ010000049.1 GCA_017463025.1 Clostridia bacterium | reverse complement strand
TTATTTGAAGAATATTATCACTTCGACGGTGGGTGTTTGGGATTGGAGCTGGAACGGGCTTACGCCAACGGCGTAAGAACGGGTATGCTGCTTGCTATGGAAGCGCTTAAATTCGAACCGTAAACGAAGCCTTTCTGTCATTCTGAATGGAGCGATAGCGGAATGAAGAATCTCGCTTGCCCGTCAACGCATAAAGAGATTCTTCACTTCGTTCAGAATGACGAGGTGAGGGAACGTTCAGAATGACAATCCTCTCCCTGTCATTGCGAGGAGGGCAACGCCCGACGAAGCAATCTCAAAGGGATTGCCGCGCCCTTGCAGGGCTCGCAATGACAACGGTAAAACGGAAAATGAAACAGCCTCCCTGCGTAGGGAGGCTGTTGCTATAAAAATTTTCAAGCGGTTTCGTCGGCAGGGTTGATCATATCAAAGAACTTGATCAGGAAATTCGACACGGGGAAAGAGATTTGAATGACGATAATAATGAGTAACGCTTGCGGCAACGTGAATTGTACCGCCGCCCAACCGTCGAACACGATCTCTCCAAGGAGGGGTACGCTTACCACGAAAATACAAAGGAACGCCGAAAGTATGAATAAGCTTGCGCGGAAGATATTCAAAGGCTGACAAATACGGTACAAAATCACAAGTCCGCTGAACGTGAGCGCAAGCATGAGCATTGCTTTGTATTCCTCCGTTTCCACGCCGCCCGACACGAACCCGATCGTTTCCCCAAGCGGTAGACAACGGATCACGTATAGCGATACGATCGCAAGCGCCATCGTCAGCGCCCCTGGGATCGCGCGACTCAATACGTAGGGTATAAATTTCCCCTGCACGCGCTTGGTGTTCGGTTGTAAGATCGCAAGCACGGTGGACGGTATCGCGCTGATGATAAATTCATACATCAACATATTATTCGTCGTGAAGAAGTACGCGCTTTTGAGGGCAATACAAACGATAGACAGGATAAGGATCAACAGCGTTTTGGTGATATAGAGCGCCGCCGAGTCCTTGACGTTGTTGATAACTCGCCGTCCCTCGTTGACGATCCTTGGCATCGAGCCGAAATTATTGTCCTGTAAAACGAGGTTGGAAACGTTTCTCGCCGCCTCGCTCCCCGACGCCACGGACACCGCGCAATCGGACTCTTTCATCGCAAGGATATCGTTCACGCCGTCCCCCGTCATAGCGACGGTGTTACCCGCCTTTTTCATAGCGCGGATCAAAACCGCTTTCTGTTCGGGCGTAACTCTGCCGAACACCGTGTACTGATTCGCCGCCGTTTCCACTTCGATATCCGAAAGCCCTTCGAGGGAAATGAACTGCGTCGCGTGCTTGATACCTGCGCGCCGCGCTACTTCGGAAACGGTTACGGGATTGTCGCCCGAAATGACTTTCACGGCAACGTCGTTGTCCTTGAACCATTTGATCGTTTCGATCGCGTCGGGGCGTATATTGTCCGAAAGGGTGATGATCGCCACGGGCTTTAACCCTACGGGCACTTTATCCCCTTGCAACTGTCCCGACGATTGCGCGATCACCAGAACGCGTAACCCCATTTGCGCGTATTGCTTGACGAGCTTATCAATACGTATCGGCATGGGTTTGAGTACGAACTCGGGCGCGCCCATCACGTACGTACCCACGCCTGCGAAGGTAACCGCCGAAAGCTTACGCGCCGACGAGAACGGCAACGTTGCGATCGGTTGCAATGCCGAGGAATGCCCGAAACGCTCGTAGAGCGCGATAGAGGTCTGGTTATTGTCGTCGAGGGAGGCGAGGATAGAGCCGATAATATCGTCTATCCCGAATTCCGTGTTGTTATTGAGCAAAATACAATCGCTCACCTTCATTCGCCCGTCCGTGATCGTACCCGTCTTATCGAGGCACAAAACGTTGACGCGCGCGAGCATTTCGAGGGAATACATATCCTGTACGAGGGTGTTGTATCTGGCGAGGTGTATCATACCTTTCGACAGCGCGACCGTCGTCAATAAAAGCAAGCCCGAGGGGATCATACCGATCACGACAGCGGCGGTTTTCTGAATGGTTTCGTTGAGTACGGGCGTACCTTTCAACAGCGCGTTCCAAAGTCCGCCTGCCTCTTCGAAATCGGAGAACGAACCGCCCGTTGCGCGGAAATTGTTGAGGAACATCAACACCGCCACGATCACGATCGCTACCGCAATGATCTTGATAAACAGCGTGATCGAGTTCATAATTTCCGAATTTGGACGCTTATATTTCTTCGCGCGCGAGGTGAGCTTGCTCACGTAGGTATCGTCCCCGATCTTGTCCACGCGCACGGCGATCTTGCCGCTGGCTACGAACGAGCCGGCGTACACGAAATCCCCGTCCTCTTTCTTAATGGGTACGGATTCGCCCGTGAGCAGGGATTCGTTGAACTCCGCCGTACCCTCCACCGCAATACAGTCCGCCGGCACTTGTTGCCCTGCGGAGAGGATCAAAATATCGTCGATCACGATTTCCTCGACGGGTATATCCACCTGCTCGCCGCCGCGCACGGCCTTTGCCGTGGGGGAAGATAAAATCGTGAGCTTGTCGATCTTACGCTTCGCCTGAATTTCGAGAATGATCCCGATCATAACGTTTAACGAGAAGATCGCGACGAATAAAAATTGCGAAATGGGCGCTCGCGCGATAATCAGCGCAACGGCACACAAAGCGCACAGCAGGTTGAACACCGTAAACAGATTGCCCGCGAAAATACTTCGATAGGATTTGGAATACTTTTTGGTCGTCTTATTCACAAGCCCTTGCGCGATACGTTCCTCCACCTGCGTTTTGGAAAGCCCCTCGCCTGCGAGCGCGTGAAAGCGTTGTATTTCCGTTTCGGGGGTTGTGCCCGAAAGGTTTTTTTCGTCCTTTTTCATAACGGTAAAATGCTCCGAAAAGATATATACTGCCTTTATTATATCATACGAACGCGGAAAATACAAGTTTTTTGAGGAAATTTTACGGGAATTTCACGCGGAGAGTTTGCTTTTAATTGCTTTTGCGCGGAAAAAGTTGTATAATAGGAAAAACGAAAGTAAAGTCAGGAGTAAAACAGATGATCGATATCAACCTCATTCGGACGAACCCCGAACTCGTAAAAGAGAATATCAAAAAGAAATTCCAAGACCATAAGCTTGCGCTCGTAGACGAGGCGCTCACGCTGGATGGTAAACGCCGCGCGCTCATTTCCGAGGGCGACGCACTTCGCGCCGCACGCAACGTTCTTTCCAAAAAAGTAGGCGAGCTCATGAAAGCGGGCAAACGCGAGGAAGCGGAAGAAGTCAAAGCGCAGGTAAAAGCGGACGCAGAACGCCTCGTGGCGATCGAAAAGGAAAGCGAGGAAGTGGAAGTCGCGCTCAAAAAAGCAATGATGTCCATTCCCAATATTATCGCCGACGACGTACCGTTGGGCAAGGACGACTCCGAAAACGTGGAGTTACAGCGTTTCGGCGAACCCAAACAGCCCGATTTCGAAGTACCCTATCATTTGGACATTTTGGAAAAGCTGGACGGTATCGACGTGGATTCCGCGAGAAGAACTTCCGGTCAGGGCTTTTACTATTTAACGGGCGATATTGCCCGTCTGCATTCGGCGGTACTCACGTATGCGCGCGATTTTATGATCGATAAGGGCTTTACCTACGTAATCCCCCCGTTCATGATCCACGGCGACGTCGTTTCGGGCGTGATGAGCTTTGCGGAAATGGAAAATATGATGTATAAGATCGAGGGCGAGGATTTGTATTTGATCGGTACTTCCGAGCACTCTATGATCGGTCGCTTTATGGGACAGATCATAGACGGCAACAAACTGCCCTTGACGTTGACGAGCTATTCCCCCTGTTTCCGTAAGGAAAAGGGCGCGCACGGTATCGAGGAGCGCGGCATTTACCGTATTCATCAATTCGAAAAGCAGGAAATGGTCGTCGTTTGCCGTCCCGAGGAAAGCGAAGAATGGTATGAAAAGCTTTGGAGCTACACGGTAGAGCTGTTCCGCTCGTTGGAGATCCCCGTTCGTCAGCTTGGTTGCTGTTCGGGCGATCTTGCAGACCTTAAATATAAGAGCTGCGACGTCGAGGCGTGGAGTCCCCGTCAGAAGAAATATTTCGAGGTCGGCTCGTGTTCGAATTTGACGGACGCACAGGCGCGCCGTCTTGCGATCAGATATAAGGACAGCGACGGTAAGGTAAAGCTCGCGCACACGTTGAACAACACGGTGGTAGCCCCTCCCCGTATGCTGATCGCGTTCGTGGAAAACCACTTGCAAGCGGATGGGAGCGTGTATATTCCCGAGGTATTGCGCCCCTATATGGGCGGTAAGAGCGTAATCGCTCCGAAGAACTAAACGCGTATAGCACGACAGCTTATTCGCAAAAACGGAACTCGCCCTTGCTCGTTTACTACTTGTAAACTCCCGTCGGGCAAAACCCGTGTTTTGCGACAATCTGCCGCACTCTCCGCGTTTTAACGATAACAAGCAAATATAAGGAAAACCGCACGGCACGCCGTGCGGTTTTATTCTTTTTCTGCGATATTAAATTTATCTGTAATAGAAGAAAAATTTTCCTTAAAGATTTGTTTTTGCATATGCATACCATATACGATTAAGTCGTCTACGGTTAAATGAAAATAAGTAGCCAACCGATACGCTTGCGAAATCGTCGGCATAATTTGTCCACGTTCGTATACGGATATAGATTGATGGGGTACGCTCGTATATTTCGCAAGCTCCATTTGCGTTATATCCAGATATTCGCGCAATTCTTTTAAGCTTGTTCCAAACGCAGTTTTAATTTGTTCGTCTGTTATGGATAGTATCGTTTCATAATTGATCATAATCACATTATATCTAATATCTTGGAAAATGTAAACAAACTTCTAATATATTGGCAAAAAATACTTGACTTTCTAATATTTTGGAATTATAATATTTTCATAACCGTATGGAGGTAAAGAAAAATGAACGGAAAATATATTGAAAGATTTTTTACGGGCGATAATAGCGACGCGGACAGAGAATTGCCCAAACGTCCTCAAGAAGAGGTGGAGGCGGAAGTTCGCGCACACGACGAATTTTTTAAGATACTGACGGAAGAACAAAAAAAGAAATTTATTGATTTTTCCATTCAAAGCGGCGGTGGCGAGGCGTTTGAAACGGATATTATGTATCGGCGAGGTTTTCGTTCGGGCGCGCAACTGATGCTGGAAATTTTATTAGAGGACGAGTAAACATAAATTTCGTAACAAGGGAGTATCCTTGTTGCGTTTTTTTGCAGAGTATGGTATAATACTCGTTGAGTGGAAAAACGCAAATGAAATATTTATTCTTCGACATCGAGTGTTCGGTGGTATCCAAGAACGCGGCAAAAATTTGCGCGTTCGGGTATTGCCTGACCGACGAACAATTCCATATCCTCGAAAAAAGGGATATCCTGATCAATCCGCAGGGCGGTTTTCATTTGACCGACCGTAAGGGCGAACAGGGTTTGGTTTTGCCGTACAAATACGAGGATTTCAAAAAATACCCTACCTTTTTACAAAAAGCGGAGGAAATTTACGCGCTGTTGCAGGACAAAGACACCCTCGTTTGCGGACACGCGTCTATGAACGACGTGAAATACTTAAATTTGGAAAGCAAGCGTTTTCACCTGCCCTCCTTTGCCTTTTCGTTTGCGGACACGCAGTTTTTATATATGAACACGATCGGGGAATTTTCTCGGCAGTTCGGGTTGGGTGCGATCGCGACGGAGCTGGGCGTGGAGTTCACTCCCCACCGCGCGGTGGACGACGCGTACGCGACGATGAAGGTCGCGCAGGCGCTTTGCGCAAAAGAGGGGCTTTCTCTCGCCGAAATTTTGAAAAAATACGCCATCTCGCTTGGCAGGATCGAAAATTACGAGGTAACGCAAAGCGATTCCAAAGCCTTTGCCGCGTTTAGAGCGGCGCGCGAAAAAGCCAAGGAGGAACGGGATAAAGCCCGTGCGCATTTCCATATTTTTGCCGATCGGGCAAAACGCCGCAGAGCGAAAGAGGGCAAGCTGCAAAACAAGACCGTCTGCTTTTCACACGCGCTCGAACTGCAAACGGAAAGGGCGAAAACGCTTTTGCTCTCCGCGCTCGATCAAGCCGCGCGCATAACTTTCCGCGCGGAGGAATGTGATATCTACGTATGCTTGGAGGGCGAGGGCGGCAATCGGCTACGTTCGGTACAAACGCGTGGCGCGCGCGTACTCACGCCCGACGAATTCAAGGCGTATCTGGGGGGATAGTATGCCGAATTTACCCGAAAAATTTATCGTCAATATGCAAAAACAGCTTCCCGAAAACGAATGGGAGGCGTTTTTTGCCGTGTATGAGAAAAAGCCGTTCAAAGGCGTGCGGCTTAACCCACTCAAAGGGGGCAGGTATGCGTTGAAACGGTTTTTGCCCTTTTTGGGCGAGCCTATTCCGTGGGAGGAAAACGGGTTTTATACGCAAGAAGAAAAGCTCGGCGCAAGTCCCTTTCATTTTGCAGGGCTGTTCTATTCCCAAGAGCCGTCCGCAATGTCCGCCGCGCCTCTTTTGGAGGTACAAGCAGGCGAAAGAGTGCTCGATCTTTGTTCCGCCCCAGGGGGGAAAGGCACGCAGCTTGCCTGCGCTATGCAGGGCAAGGGCTTGATCGTACTCAACGAGCCCGTTGCATCGCGCGCGAAAATTTTATCGGGGAACGTGGAGAGAATGGGCGTGAAAAACGCCGTCGTTACCTGCGAAACGCCCGAAAGGCTCGCGGAAAGATTCGAGGGGTACTTTGATAAAATACTCGTAGACGCGCCCTGCTCGGGGGAGGGTATGTTCCGTAAAAACGCGGAAGAGGCGATCGGCGAATGGAGCGAGGAAAATATCGCCCTTTGCGCGGCAAGACAAAAGCGTATTTTGGCGGCGGCGACGAAAATGCTCACCGCAGGCGGTCGGCTCGTGTACTCCACTTGCACTTTTGCCCCTGCCGAGGACGAGGAGCAGGTGCAAGATTATTTGCAATCGCACGCGGAAATGCGTTTATTGCGCCAAGAAAAATTATATCCGCATAAGATAGACGGCGAGGGACATTTCGTCGCGCTGTTTGAAAAGAGCGGCGAACGGACGGGCGCGTACGTGAAAGAGATAAAGCCGTTTATTTCCAAAACGAGCGAGCAAGCGTTCCGCGCGTTCGAAAAGGAATTTCTCGTTACATCCAAGCCGCGACGGTTACACGAGGTGAACGGCGTGTTATACGATCTGCCCGAAAACGTGTTCGACTGGAAAGGCTTGCAAGTCCTGCGCGTGGGAATGCGGCTGGGCGAGGTGAAAAACGGACGGTTCGAGCCCTCGCACGCTTTCACGGTTTGCTTAATGAAAGAGGAAGTAAAGAACGTCGTCGATTTATCTATCACCGATCCGCGCGTGGAAAAATACCTGCACGGTGAAACGATCGAAAGCGACACGGAAAACGGCTGGTGCGCGGTTTGCGTGGAGGGATACCCGATCGGGCTTGGAAAAACGGTGAACGGCACGGTGAAAAATCACCTGCCCAAGGGCTTACGGAAAAATTAAAAAAACGCCTTGCTTGATTTCAAGCAAGGCGTTTTGGTTTAACGCTTATTTTTTAGATTTTCTTGCTCTGTGCCCCACGAGCGAGCCCTCGTATTCCATAAAGAAATGTTCTGCGGTTTTGGAAAAACGCACTGCCACGTCGTCGCCCTTGAATGCGAAAACCGCGCTCATGTTGCCGAAATATCTATCGATCACTTGCACGTAGAGAATGATCTTTTTCTCTTCCGCCCACGCAAAGGAAACCGCGTCGTTGTGCATATATCCGTCCGTGGTTGCCACCGCGCCGCGATCGTTCGCATAGCCGAGCTGGGGGAATTTCCCGAATACGTTATGATTTACGCCGAACGGGATCACCTTGTCGCCCTGTTCGTTCGTGTAGTGGAATTCACCCGTTTTCGCGTTTTTGAAACGGAACGAGAACTTTTTAATGCCCATTTTGTTGGGCTCGCAACGGTATACCTTTCTCTGTAATTCCTTTCTGAAAGGCGAATCCTCTTCGCCTTGTACTGCAAAGAGTTTGAGGTCTTTGGTAACCTTTGCATACCGCTTTTGCGCCGCCTTGTTTTCGGGCAGAGGGGTATCCTTGATATGATCGACGATCAAATCCTCAAACGCGCCGATAATCAGCGATCTGGGTACGTCCGTGCCTTGGTTATCCGAATTGAACGCGAACAGCAGGTTTTTGTCGGGATAGCAGAGGGTGATCTGATCGCCCATACCCACGAACGCAAAGCCGTTGCTTTCCACACGCCAGATCTGATAGCCATAGCCTTGATAATACACGTGGTAGTGCGCGTTCTCGCGGTTATCCACGACCTTGGAAGTTGCCTCGCGCAGGTATGCCTCGTTCATCAGGCGTTTGCCCTCCCACACGCCGTAATTCATCACGAGCTGACCAAAGGAAGCGATATCGCGGAGAGTACAAACCATTGCCGAATCCCCCCAAGAAACGCCGTTGGGCGTTTCGAGGATCGTTGCCGTTTGGAACGTGCCCATATGGTTAAACAGCTTTTCTTTCATATAATCGAGCATCTTTTTGCCCGAAAGCTTTTCCACGAGATTGCAAAGCACCTGTGAGCCTGCGCTGTCGTACACCCAATACGTGCCCGAGGGACGCCCCGTGCCGCGATCGTTGAAATACAGGTGCGTTCTGTCGGGATCGCCCGAGGTGAACCACCAGTGATTCGGGCCGCCTGCCGTACACATAGTGAGCATATCTTTCACCGTTTGGTCTTTGACGTACCCTTTCAATTCCCCGTCGATCTTTTCGGGGAAATAGTCGGCGACTTTATCGTTTAAGGAAAGTTTTCCCTCTTCGATCAAGAGCCCGATCGCCACGCCGACGAAGCTTTTCGTCTGCGAATACATTCTGTGGCAGAAATCCTTGTGGAAAGGTTTCCAGTACTCTTCGGCAAAAATTTTGCCGTCTTTCATCATCAAAATCCCGTGCGTAACCGCGCCGCGGCGTTCCATAACGGAAATGAGTTTTGCTACGTTATCCGATGAGATACCCGCTTGTTCGGGCGTGATTTTTTCAAACATTTTAACACCTCGTTTGTTATAGTATATTTATTATACTACTTATGAAAGGGGAAAGTCAAGGAAACGAACGAAAAAACTGCCCGAAAACCGAGCAGTTTTTTAAGATATATTTAAGATATATTATTTATCTTTCTTCGATCTTGCCGATTTTGCGAGTGCGCCCGAACCGCGTTTTTTGCGGCTACGCGCCACGATCTTACGAATGGTCAGGCTGACTACTGCAAAGATGAGCACTGCCGCGATCGCGATCGAAATTGCAAGCAACCAGATATTCGTGGGATCGGCGGCCGTTTCTTCTTCCTCTTCGTCTTCCGTCGTATCGTCGTCCGCGTCCGGCGTTACCGTGTATTCGGAGTACGAATAGTCGGCGTAGATCTCGTGTTCATTGCCCTTGTCGTATGCAAGGAACGCCACGCCCTCGACGTTGGAGGAGGAGAGATAGCTTTCATACGAATTGCCTACCTCGTTCACGTCCGCCTTTTCGTCGTAACGCAGGTATTTCGCGCTGTCGTAGAAGGAGAATACGCTTTCGAAATAGCTACCCAATTCCGCGTTCTTGTCGATCTCCGCCACGCGTTGATCGATCAACGTTGCGAACTTGTCGTCTACCGCGTCGGGGGTGTAGGAGTCGAAGATCACGTACGAACCGCTTGCGTTCGTCGTCGCCGTTTCACGGTCGCCGTTCCAAACTTCCAAACGGTAGTTTTTCGCGGTGTCGCCCGTGTGGATATAGAACGTTACCGTCTGCCATACGGGAGTCGTCGCCGTACCTTTCACCTGCACTTTGAGTTCTTTGCTTTCCGTTGCCTCGTAGCGAGGGATGAGCGCGCTTACGCTTTCAAAGCCCTTGACCGGAATCGTCATAGCGCTGTCTGCGTAGTACGTTTGATCGCTTTCATTATAATAGAACGCGATGCCGTCGTTACCGTCGTTGAGCCACTTATCCGTGTAATTGTAGGAAACGCCGCCGTCGGCAACCACGAGGTTGTTTTCCGCGTCCTTTTCATACGCCGAAAGGTTTGCATAGTAATCGTTTGCGTTTAAGCCCTCCGCGCCGCTCCACGAGGGGTTGACCTTGTAAAGCCCGTTCGATTGCAACTTGAACGCTACGTCCTTTTTATCGTTGAAATCGTCGCTCGTCGGGTCTTTCACACATACGTTGCCGTCGTCGTCATACCAATAGGTGAGTCTGCCGCTAACCGAGAGGAAACTTTCGTGCGTGTCGTCGGCCATATCCACGAGGTATACGCTCGCCGTCGCGCCGTTGCTTACTTTCACGCGCAGGGATACCGTTGCATACGAGCTTGCGGAGATCGTCGTCGATTTACCGATAAAGCCGTAGGGCAAGGTCTGGTCGCCGTCGTTATAGATCACGAGGGGTTGCGTTGCGTCGCTACCGATCACCGAATCCCACGTTGCGCCCGCGCCGCCGAGTTTTTCCAAAATCGACGCGTAGTTATCCGCGTGTTCCTTATTCAAGAGCCCTGCGTTTGCGTTCGTGTAAAGCGCCGTGTTTTCGCCGTCGCCGCCGCCGTTTACGTAGTCGCTGTCGCTGTAAACGCCCTTATAGTTCTTGGGGTTGGCAAAGCCGTTTTCGATCGCGTTAGAGGGTACTGCCGCCGCCGAGTCGAAACCGCTGTCGCCTGCCGCCTCCCCTGTCGAGCCCGTCAGCGATACGACTTTTGCATACGTGCCGCTCGCCGCGCTGTCAAACGCCTTTTCGTCCGCGAACGTGTAGTATTCGAATTTCGTGAACGCCGCAAAGCCCGTGTAATAGGAGGACGTCGTGGTGTCCGTTACCGTCGTCGGACCGAATCCGAAGTCGATCGAGAACTCTTTCGCTTCGTCCGTTTCGTTGGAAACGAAGAAGTAGTAGCGTACCCAACCGTCGTAGATGTCTTTGGTATCGTCGTTGATGTCGACCGTGGCGATCGTCGTCGTGTCGATAGAGGAAAGCGCCGTCTTGTTCGTGCCGTCGATCAAGGTCGCGTTCGCGCCCGTGAATCCGCTCATTGCGGAGGTTTTTACGTAGAAAGATATCGCCGCGTAAGATTCGGGAGCAAGCGTAACTTTCGTCGCGTCCGATTTCGCGGTGTACGCCGCGCCGTTCGCCGAAAGGAGCATCAGCACTTTATCGTCGTCGCCGATAAATTCGCTGTCCTTGAAATTCTTGTTGTAAACGGCTTTCAGGTAGTCGTTATCCACCGCCGCCATCGTCGATTTCGTGAATACGCCGTTGACGTCGCCCTCGGTGGAAATGCCAAGACCTTGATAGGTCGTCGCGCCGCCCGTGGGGTTTTTCGCCGCCGTGTACACTTTGCCGTTACGCGTTTCCGTGGTGGGATCGACTTTCCACGTGCCGTCGAGCACGTAAGAACCCGTCGTCCAAGCGGAGGAGGTCGCCGTTTGCGCGAAGTCGATCGCGTACGCCTCGTAGCTTACCTCGCCTGCGTGGAAAGACTTTTCCGATTTTTCGCTGTCGTGATAAACGACCTTGGTGGTTTCCGTGATCGCCTTATCGTACGTATCGTTCGTGATCGTTTCGCAAGTGATATCGTCGAAGAATGCGTAGCCGTTCACGTATTCGTGGCGGTTGGTGCCACCGCCCTTGCCGAGGCCCAAAACGATCGTGAACGTGGAATCGGCGTAGCTTGCGCCTTTGAGATAGAAATGGTATTGTACCCAACCGTTATGCGTGGTTACGCCCTCGGTGTTGATGTTCTTGACTTCGAGGGGATCAAGCGAGGTCGAGCCGAGGGAGTTGGTGATGCTGATATACGCGCCCTTATCCACCGCCGCTTGTTCGTCGCCACTCGTTGCCGACGAGGTGAGATCGCTCGTTTTCACCCACACGGAGAACTTCGCGCTCGTACCTGCGGAAACCGTTACCGTTGTGGAAGAAGTATACTTTTGCGCCGTACCGAACGCGTCGTAGGTCGAGTTGGAATACTCGTTATGGATCATGAGTACGTTGGGGTTCTTGCTTGCGTTCTCGTCCCCTTCTGCATAGTGCGTTTTGGGGTTTTCGCAATCGGGGATATCTTCCGAGTCGATATTAAAGGATTCGTAGAATTCGAGATCTTCCACGTCCTTGTCATCATCGTCGTTGTTTTCTTCCCAAGCGTCGTAGTAAGCGAGCTTGTCCTTGACGGACATATTCTCCCATTCTTCTTCCGCTTTTTCTTCCGTCCACGTGGAGAAGTCCTCGCCCTCGAAGTTGGACTTCGTCAGATCGTCCCATTTCTCCGTAGACGTGTTGATAACGCCGCTCGCCGCTTTCGAGGAGAGCGCGCTACCGCTCGTTTCCGAGTTGACCGAGCGCGTCCAAGAGGATACGGACGTGATCACGGGCTTGGTATCGGAAACGTCGTCGATCTCAAAGCCGGCGTTCTTGATAAGTCCGTCGTCTTTTTTCGTTGAAGTTGCAGACGAAGACGACGAAGAGGAGGACTCGGAAGAGGAATCGTTGCAGGAGGCGAACGCCGTACCTGCCGCAGACACCATCAATACCGATAAAAAGAGTGCAAGAAATCTGTTCTTGCGTGCATTGTTGTTTTTCATATAACCACCTTCGGTTTGTTTTTCCTTGTTTGTTTTCGCGCGGCAAGTCGTTGCCGTTTTCGACATTATAAAATACCACGCTATACTATTTTAATACAAAATCGGTTTCTTGGCAAGCGTTTATGACAGGCAAAGAGGGAAAAAGTTTGATAAATTGCAAAAAATTACGCAAAATATCGTTAAATAGGGGTATGGAATTTCAAGAATATTCCGTTTTTGACAGATTTTTTAAGGAGGCGGCTATGGAACAAAGCAAGCTGATAACGGGAAAACGCGTCGCGCTAGGCACGCTCGTGGGGGCGGCGAACAGTTTATTCGGGGGCGGCGGGGGTATGATCGCCGTACCTCTGCTCACGAAAACGGGCTTGCGTGAAAAGAACGCGCACGCCACGGCGATCCTCGTCATTTTACCCGTGTCGCTGTTCTCCTTTATCCTCTACGCCGTAAACGGGTTTTACCAACCCTCCGTGCTCGTCCCCACGGCGTTGGGCGTTACGTTGGGCGGCGCGCTCGGCGCGCAGTTGCTCGGTAAATTGCCTACGAAAACGGTCAATCTTATTTTTGCGGCGTTGCAGCTTGCCGCCGGCGCGTTTTTGTTCTTTTTTCATTAAAACGGAGAGAAAATATGTCCTTTTATCTGTATTTATTGTTAGGTTTTTTAGGCGGCGTACCTGCCGGTATGGGTATGGGCGGCGGCACGGTAACGATTCCCCTTTTGGTGCTGGTCGGCGGCGTGGAACAAAAGATCGCGCAATGCGCCAACCTTTTTTCTTTCCTGCCGATGAGCGCGTTTGCGCTCAAAACGCACGCGGACAACGGACTTTTGAAAACGCAGGGAATTTTATGGATCATTATTCCCGCGCTCGCGCTGTCCGTTTTAGGCGCGTGGCTGGCAAGCGCATTGCCCTCGGAAGTACTCAAAAAAGCGTTCGGCGCGTTTTTGATCGGCTTGGCGTTCGTAACCTTTTATCAGGCGTTGAATAAGAAAAAGGAAAGCTGAAAGAGTTGCGTTTTCCGTAAATTTGTGGTATAATATGCCAAAAAGAAAAGGAGCGTGCGTTTGATGCAAAATTATAAATGGCTTTTATTCGATCTGGACGGCACGCTCATCTATTCGCACGAGGGGATATTCTCCTGCGTACGCTACGTACTCAAAGTCATGGGCGAAACCGTGTCCCCGACGGATACCGATCTGCGCAAGACGATCGGGCCGCCCCTCGAATATACCTTTTCCCGTTTTTTCGGTATGGACGAGGAACGGGCAAAGCAAGCGACCAAAATCTACCGCGAAGAATACCGCCGTACGGGCGTGCATATGAACTCGCTCGTCGAGGGCGTGAAAGACGCGCTTGCCGCCTTGAAAAACGCGGGGTATATCCTTGCGATAGCGACCTCCAAAGCCACGCCGTTTGCTATGCAAATTGCCCAAAAACACGGAATAGATGGGTATTTCACGGAGATCGTGGGGTGCGGTCTGGACGGGAGTTTTCCCACGAAAGCGTCGGTGATCGGGGAGGCGTTGCGCCGTTTGGGCGCGGAGAAAAACGCCGCCCTTATGGTCGGCGATAGAAAGCAGGACGTCGAGGGCGCGAACGACAACGGGATCGATTGCGCGGTGGTGAAAATCGGTTACGCCGAAGAGGGCGAATTCGAAAGAGTAAAACCCAAGTATATCTGCGACAATTTCGAAACGTTGACGGAACTTTTACAAAAGTAAGGGTTTCGTCGTTTTTTTTGCTTTACAATTTGCACAAAAAAAGAGCGTGAAAATGTCGAAAATGAAGAAATTTAGTAAAAAGCAAAAAAATTTTCCAAAAGGGTATTTACAAAACGCAATTTATGTGGTAAACTATGGGAAAAATATAAAATAGGGACAGGTCGTAACGTCTAAAAAAAGTAAGCCTCTCCCAAAAGTAATAAAGTAAAGCAGAGAGGTTGAAAAAAGTGGAAAAGATCGGCATTATTGATTTAGGTTCGAACACGGCAAGGCTCGTGATCGTGGATCTGTTCACCGAGGGCCGCTATATGGTCGTCGACGAAATCAAAGAGAGCGTACGGCTCGGGCAGGATATGGATCGCGACGGGTTCTTGAAGCCCCAGCGTATCGCAGAGACCATCAAAACGTTAAAAACGTTCAAACGGCTGTGCGACGCAAGCGGCGTAGACCGCATTATCGCGGTGGGTACGGCGGCGGTGAGAAGGGCGAAAAACCAACGCTCCTTCCTTGACGAGATTCAGGTGTCCTGTAACATCACGATTAAGGTACTTACCGAGGAAGAAGAGGCGCTCCTCATCTACCGCGGCGTGATCAACTCGATGGATATTCCCAAGGGCTTGATCTTGGAGATCGGCGGCGGTAGCACGAAGATCATCTATTATAACCGCAGAAATTTGCTCAATTACGCGTCCTTACCGTTCGGCGCGGTAACGCTTACCGATCTGTTCAAGAACGATCCCACGCCGCAAGAGGCGGCGGCGCACGTGGAGGAATTCTTCACCGAGCAGCTGAAAAAGATCGACTGGCTTAAAGAGGTCGATCCCGAAATACAAATGATCGGTTCGGGCGGTACGTTCAGAAATCTGTTCCGTATCAATAAGCTCGTGCGTAAATACCCTCTCGATACGCCGCATAATTACAAGATCGCGGAAGAGGATTTTATCGGTATTTACGATATGTTGAGCGCGCTCGAAGTGGACAAGCGTAAAAAGATCAAAGGTCTTTCGCCCAGCCGCGCGGATATCATGCCGGCAGGCGCGGCGATCATCAAGGCGTTTATCTCGTACATGAATATCAAAATGTTCACCATCTGCGGCAACGGCTTGCGCGAGGGGCTCATGGTCAATCAGGCGCTCCCGATCACGCAGGAAAAACCGATTTCCGACGTGCTTTCGTTCAGCTTGGACACGATCGTGAAATACGCAGGTTGCGATACCAAGCACGTAGAACACGTGATCCAGCTTTCCATTCAGCTGTTCAAACAGCTACGCGTGTTGCATAAATTCTCCCGTCAGTATCTTAAAATTTTGAAGATCGCGGCGAGTATGCACGACGTAGGACAGCGCGTACGCTATTACAACCACGCAAGACATAGCTGGTATATGACGCTCAATTCCGCGATCTACGGCGCAACGCACCGCGAGATCGTACTCGCGGCGTTCGTGGCAGGCTGTCATAACCGCGAGGATATTCCTATGAACGAATGGCAGAAATATAAGGATATCGTGAACGAAGAGGACTTCGACGCGGTGAAGAAGTTGGGCGTGTTGCTCCGCATTGCCGAAAGCTTGGACAGAACGCGTTGCGGCATGGTTACGGGCTTGAATTGCGACGTACTCGGCGACTCCGTGATCATGAAAACGGAAGTGGTCGGCGACGCGGCGCTCGAGCTTCGCGACGCGGCAAACGCTAACCCCGAATTTAAGAGAGCGTTCAGAAAAAATCTCGAAATCTTATAACGCAAACAAGCCGCTCTTCCTTGCTCGGACGGGCGGTTTTGCGTATTTTTAACGACTATGGAATGGATCTTGGCAAGCGCGTCGCCGCGGCGTAAAGAGTTGCTCGGCGCGCTCGTAAAACAATTCGATATTATCCCTGCAAAGGGCGAGGAAATACTGTGCACGGGGCTCGCCCCCGACGAGCAGGTACGCTTGCTTGCGAAAAATAAAGCGCAAGAGGTTGCAAGCCTGCCGCAGGCACAGGGCAAAGCCGTGCTCGGCGCGGATACCATCGTCGTCTTGGACGGCGAAATTTTGGGTAAACCCAAGGACGAACGGGACGCGGAAAGAATGCTTTTATCGCTGTCGGGCAGAACGCACGAGGTGTATACGGGCGTTTGTATCGTCTACCCTACGGAGGACGGCAAAAAGTGTATTTGCGAGGCGGACTGTACGAAAGTAACGTTCGAAACGTTGTCCAAGGCGCAGATAAAAGCGTACGTCGCCACAGGCTCGCCGATGGATAAGGCAGGGGCGTACGGTATACAGGACGGTAATTTGGTGCGTTCGATCGAGGGGAGTATGTCCAACGTGATAGGACTTCCGATCGAGCTTTGCGAGCGCATGATAAGAAAGGCAGGTATTTGACGAAAGGGGGAAAGAGGAAAAAAATATGTGGAAACTTGCGATTGATCTGGGATCGTCGATGACGAAAATATACCGCGCGGATACGAGCAGTGGGATCGTACTCGCAGAGCCCTCTTGCGTGGCGGTCGCCGGCGAGGACAGGGAAGTGAAAGCGGTCGGAAAAGAGGCGAAAAACCTGATCGGAAAAACGGCGGAATATACGAGCATTATCTATCCCGTGTACGAGGGCGAGATTGTGGATATGCGGCTTGCGGCGGCAATGCTCAAAGAGTTTTTAACGCGCGTGGGCGTGAAAGCGACCGCGCTCAAACGCGCGCACGTACTTTTCTCCGTACCTTGCGGCGCAAGCGAACGGGTACTTTCCGATTACGCGAATCTTGCGGAGGATTGCGGCTTAAAAAAGGTGTTTTACGTGGAACAGCCGTATTTGGCGGCGGTGGGCGCAGGCGCGATCCTGACCGACTCCGATCCCGTGTTCTGTATCGATATCGGCGGCGGCGTAACCAACGTGGCGGTGGTGTCGGCGGACGGCATTATCGCGGGGCTGTCTATGAACGTGGGCGGCAATAATATAGACGCCACTATTTTGGATAAAGTGGGCAAGCAGGGACTCCGTATCGGACCGCTTACGGCAGAACGCATAAAAAACGAGATCGGCTCGCTTTCACCCGTGGCGCGCGGCGCGATCGTGGCGGAGGGTAGCTCCACGCAAACGTACCGTCCGGCGGCGCTTTCCGTACAGGCGTCGGATATCACCGATTGCGTGCGTATGTATATAGATAAGGTACTGGAATACGCAGGCGCGGCACTACGGAAATTACCTGCGGAGGTCGCGGCGACGGTCAATCGGAACGGCGTGTTCTTGTCGGGCGGACTGATGAAATTGCCCTACCTGCCGCAATATATCGGCTCGAAACTGGAAATGCGTTATCACGTGTGCGAAGAACCGCAGTTTGCGACGGTACTCGGCGGCGGCGCAGTCGTGCGCGATAAAGATTTACTTATGCAGTTTTGTAAAAAAGAAGAAGAATAAAAAAATGCGGCTTTACTTTGCCGCATTTTTTATATTTTCATTCGGTGAATCTTTTTAGGCATAACGCATCGTTTGCGTCTAAACCTAAAACTTCACAAAGATTTGCAAAGGTGTCCAAAGAGGGCATCTTTTTCTTCCTTGCATAATCGGAAATAATTTGTTGACTTACGCCTATCTTTTGCGCGATTTCCTTTTCTTTCAGACCGCCGTATTTGATTGCAGAGGCGATTTGTTCTTGGATTTGTTGTGCAGTAATCATAATAATCGTTTCACCCGTTTTTCTTAATTTTACTGCTGTTGGTTGTGATTTGCTTGACAAACCGCCGCTGGTTGTATAAAATTAAAAAAACGGAGGTATTTTTATTATGTTGAAAGAAACGACAATTATTAAAAAAATAAAAAAATTGTGCGCTCGTGAATTATTAACGTGGGCGAAATTCGGCAGAGCGACAGGGTTTGGAGAAAGATATATTTTTGAATTAGAACGCGGAGAAAGAGAATTGACGATGGAAGAATTTTTGAAAATATGCGATTTTTTTTATCTCACGCCACAAGAATTTTTTTCAGATTACGTACCGAACGTTTCCGCAACTTGTAAAAAAATCATTCAACGGGTAAAAGTATTGCCGCACGACGAACTTATATTAGTACGCGATTTTTTGGACGATCTACAAGAATAAAAAAATTTTTCAAAAAAATTTTGATTTTTTTATAAAAAACACTTGACAAATGAAAAATTTGTGCTATAATAGAAGTACAAAGAGAAAGGAACAAACAAAAAATGTTCGAACCTTTCAAAAAACAGACGAGGGAACACCAATGCACAAATAAGAGATAGCCGAAACAGGTGAATCGGCAAAGTGCCGCAGGGACGCGGCGAAAGAAACCAAGATAAGGAGGGTACGAAAAGCGATGATTCCTTACCATTTGGAGGCGAAAGCCTGAAAAGAGAGAGCAACCGTTTCAAACCTGCTCGAAAGCCGCAGCCGTCAAGCGATAGCGACGGGAAATAAAAAGGAGGGTGTAGTCGAGATGATTACCGCGGATACTCCAACGATTTAGGGTTAGCCGAGATCGGAGAATATGAAAAACAGAATACGCAGTTAAAGGAGGTATCGACGGAAATGATTTTAGGTCGTAGGATAAGGTACTTTAACAAAGAAGATCAAAAAGGAGATTAGTCCAATGAACACGCATAGCACGGGGCGTGCAAAATAAAAGAGTTCTGCAAAAAAAGCGCGGCATAGCCGCAAGGAAATTGAGTTCACAAAAACGCAGTACGAAAGGTAAGGCGCGCCCTTACAACTGAATATGAAAACAACGAAAAATTATATACCCCTGCGCGATGGCGCAGGGGATCGTTTTTAACGATAAACGCCTCGGAACTCGCGTTCCGAGGCGTTTACCAAATATATGATAAGGGGGAAAATGATGAGCTGTTTTGTGTGTTGCTCTCCGCAACCGATTTACGAGTATATTTTATCATACGGAAAGAAAAAAGTAAAGAAAAGGAACGCAAAAATTTGAAAAATTTTTTTCTGTTATAAAAGGAACATTTTTTGTGAATACGAACACTTTTTTCCACTTGCTTTTGCCTGATTTTCCCAAACGCCGAAAATTCCTTATTTTTCCGAGGAAAGACAAGATTAAAGCCTTGACAAAAGCACGCGATTGTGATATAATGCATATACAATAAATTGTGCGGAGGTTTTTCGATCATGAAAAAAATCAAAGTATTTCTTGTTTCTGTTTTGGCTATGACGGCGATCTGCGGTTTGGCAGGTTGCGGCGAACCCCACGACGACGGCGTTTGCGATCACAAGGAATGTGATACCAAGTTGACGGTCGTGCAGTATGAAGAGGACGTGGAGCTTTGCTTGAAACACGCTATTGAAAAATACGGTCAAGATTTTGTAGACAACTTCAAGGACTAATCAAAATGAAACGAAAAACAGGCGACGCAAATTTGCGTCGCCTGTTTTTGCACAACAGATAACCGCCCCGAAACTCGCGTTTCGAGGCGGTTACCTATATATGATAAGGGGGAAAATGATGAGCTTATTTATTTGTTGCTCTCCGCAACCGATTTACAAATATATTTTATCATAGAAAAAGAAAAAAGTAAAGGAAAATTTTCAAAATTTTTCAAAAAATAAAAAGCTTATCCTTGCGCGCAAAAAATGTTCGATTTTCACATAAATCGACATAAAAAACAGCAAAGCACAACAGAGGCGAGATAGGAAAACACCGCGATTGCCAGCGCAAGCGTCATTTTTTTGCGCTTTAAGCCGGCAAAGTACACCGCGCCGATATAAAAGATCGTTTCCGACGATCCGTACGCCACGCACGCGCAACGCGCGATATACGAGTCCACGCCGTATTTGGTTAAAATATCCGACAATACCGCGATCGCGCCGCTACCCGACAGCGGCTTGACGAACAGTAAAGGCGCGATTTCGGCAGGTACGCCGAAAAAGGAAAAGGCAGGCGTAAGCCACCCGACGAGCTTGCTTTCCATGCCGCTCACGTCGAGCAGCAGAGAAAGCATAGTTACCGACGCGATATACGGAAAAATGGAAACGACGAGGGGGATCGCGCCTTTCACGCCCTCGGTAAAGCTGTCGTATAACGATACTTTTTTGACGAGCGCAAAGATAAACGAACCCAAAAACAACAGGGGAACGGTAAGGGCGAAAACGTAATTCATCAAATACCTGCCCCCCTCGTCAATACCTTTTTCGTTGCTGTGATCGGTTGAATTTCGCGAGGTTTGGGCGGTATGAGCAGTCGCACGAGTGCCACGGCGAGTAGCGTGGAGAACACGGTGGTAATCAGCGTAGGCAGGATAATATCCGCAGGGGCGACGCTATGCAAAGCGGTGCGTACGCCGATAATGGAAGTGGGGATAAGCTGAATGGAAGTGGCGTTGATCACGAACAGCATACTTGAAGAATATTCCGCCGAGTCCGCTTTATCGAGCAGGTTCGCCGCCTTGATGCCGTAAGGAGTCGCCGCGCCCGAAATGCCGAGCAGGTTGACGGACATATTCATACAAACGGCGTCGAGCGTTTCGGGATCGGACGTTTTGAAGAGTTTTTTCGCGAGCGGTTGCATAGATCGCGAAACCACGCGCGTTACGCCGCTGTCCTTCCACACGTTCATAAGCCCCAGCCACACCGCGTAAGTGGAGATGAGCGAAAAGCAAAGAGTAGCGCTTTTCGTCGCGCCCTGCAAGAGGGTGGGCAGAAAGCTTTCGGGGGAGAGAAAGAGCAAAAGCAAGGTCGCAAGCAAAAATACGATCGAAAAAAGTGCGTTCATAGCACTACTATATGCGTAAACGACGGGGAAAATGATAGAAAAAACAGTTTACTTTTGCAGTAAAATAGTGTAGAATAAAGCACGTCAAGTAGAAACGGGAGTAAAAAAATGGACAAGAAACCTTATTATATCACTACGGCGATCGCCTACACTTCGGGTAAACCGCATATCGGCAACACGTACGAGGCGGTACTTGCGGACGCGATCGCACGGTTTAAGCGCAAACAGGGCTACGACGTATTTTTCCAGACGGGCACGGACGAGCACGGTCAGAAAATTCAGGAAAAAGCACAGGCGGCAGGGGTAACGCCCCAAGCGTACGTGGATAATATCGCGGGCGAGATCAAAGGTATTTGGGATCTCGTGGGGACGTCCTACGATAAATTTATGCGCACGACCGACCCCGATCACGTGAAGCAGGTTTCCAAGATCTTCAAAAAATTCTACGATCAGGGGGATATTTATAAGAGCTATTACGAGGGTATGTATTGTACGCCCTGCGAGTCGTTCTGGACGGAAAGTCAGCTTGTGGACGGTAAATGCCCCGACTGCGGCAGAGAGGTCAAGCCGGCGAAAGAGGAGGCGTATTTCTTCAAAATGGGCAAGTACGCCGATCGCCTGATCGAGCATATCAACAAACACCCCGAATTTATTCAGCCGGTATCGCGCAAGAACGAGATGATGAACAACTTCCTGCTCAAAGGCTTGCAGGATCTTTGCGTGTCGCGTACTTCGTTCACGTGGGGCGTGCCCGTGGAGTTCGATAACAAGCACGTCGTTTACGTGTGGTTGGACGCTTTGACGAACTATATTACGGGTATCGGCTACGACGCGGACGGGAATCACGGTGAAAATTATAAAAAATACTGGCCTGCGGACTTGCATTTGATCGGCAAGGATATCTTACGTTTCCATACCATTTATTGGCCTATTTTCTTGATGGCGCTCGGCGAGCCGCTTCCCAAGCAGGTGTTCGGACACCCGTGGCTACTTATGGGCGACGGAAAAATGAGTAAATCCAAAGGCAACGTGATCTACGCGGACGATCTCGCGCGACTTTTCGGTGTGGACGCGGTGCGGTATTTCGTACTCCACGAAATGCCGTTCGATAACGACGGACAGATCACGTGGGAGCTCGTTTGCGAGCGGTTCAACACCGAGCTTGCGAACGTGCTGGGAAACCTTGTCAGCAGAACGGTCGCAATGATCGGGAAATACTTCGGCGGCACGGTGGCGCGCTCGCTTACGCAAAACGAGGAAGAGCCGGACGCAGAGTTTAAGGCGACGGTAACGGGTACGGTGAAAAAGGTAGTTGCCAAAGCGGACGAACTTCGTATTGCAGACGCGATCTCCGAAATTTTCACGCTGTTCCGTCGCGCGAATAAGTATATCGACGAAACGATGCCTTGGGCGCTTGCCAAGGACGAGAGTAAGAAAGCGCGGCTTTCCGACGTTTTATATAACCTTGCCGAGGCGATCCAGATCGGCGCGTCCTTGCTTGATAGCTTTATGCCCGAAACGAGCGCGAAAATTTTCTCGGCGTTCGGGGGCGAGAGCCGTACGCTTGAAGATTGCGAAACGTTCGGTTTGAGAGAGCGCGTAACGGCGATAACGATTCCGCCTTTGTTTGCGCGTATCGATTTCAAAACGTTAGAACCGGAGATCGAAAAGATCCGCACGGCGCAAATGGCGGAGGCGGCGCAAACGGCTGCGCCGACGAGCGAAAAGACGGAAGAACCGACGGAAACGACGGAAAAAGCGCCCGAGATCACGATCGACGATTTCGCGAAAGTGCAACTGCGCGTAGGCGAGATCATAGCGTGCGAGAAGGTGGCGAAATCCTCCAAATTATTGCACGAAACGGTGAAATTCGGAAACGAAGTACGCTCGATTGTTTCGGGGATCGCCAAGCACTATACGCCCGAAGAAATGGTAGGCAAAAAGGTGGTGTTCGTTACCAACCTGCCGCCGCGTACCGTTTGTGGCGTACTCTCCGAAGGTATGATCTTGGCGGCGGAGGACGAGGACGGCAAGCTCGCGCTCGTCGTGCCCGATAAGGATATCAAGAGCGGCGCGGAGTTGGGCTGATATGTATATCGACGTACATTGTCATCTGACCGATCCCGAATACGACAATTTCGACGGCGTGGCGGCGGTCGTTCGCCGCGCGGAAGAGGCGGGCGTGGAGCGGATGATCTGTTCGGGCTGTTCGCTCGATTCCTCGATCGTGGCGGCGCGTATTGCGGAAACGTATGAAAGCGTGTATTTTTGCGTGGGCTTTCATCCGTGCGAGCTGGATAAATACAAAGAGGGCGATCTTGACAGAATAGCCGCCCTTTGCAGCCACGAAAAATGCGTGGCGGTGGGGGAGATCGGGCTCGATTATCATTACGAGAATAACCCCTCGAAAGAATTGCAACGGGAACTGTTTGTCCGTCAGTTGGAGCTTGCGGACAGGGTGGGATTGCCCGTGGTACTGCACAGCCGCGACGCGGCGCAGGAAACGGCGGAGATATTGGAGGCAAACGCACACCTGTTGAAAAGGGGCGGCGTGATGCATTGTTATTCCTATTCCGCGGAAATGAGTGATAGATTCGCCGCGTTGGGGTTGAGCTTTTCGTTCGGCGGCACGTCCACGTTCAAGAACGCGAGAAAGGTACTTGAAAGCGTTCGTCGCATACCTGCCCCCCTCATTTTATCGGAAACGGACTGCCCGTACCTCACGCCCGAGCCCTATCGTGGAGTATTCCCGAACGAGCCGTGCCGCGTGGTGCACGTGGTGGAAAAGCTCGCCGAGCTGAAAGGTACGACGAGTGAACAAATGCAAAAACAAATACTCGAAAACGCCGAAAGGCTGTTTTTCAAACTCCATTAAAAGCGTTACGGAGGAGAATTATGGAAGAGATCAAGAACGTACAACAAAACGCACAGCAAAACGTACAACAAGGCGGCAACGGCGGCGGTCGCCGCAGACGCAAAAAGCACCGCAAGGGCGGTGGCAATAATCAGAATAGTCAGAATAACCAAAGCGCGCAAGGTCAGCAACAGAAACAACAGCAACAGCAAAAGCAAAAGCCTGCGCAACAGCCGCAACAGCCCAAACAGAATAAGAACGAGAAAAAGCAAAAACAGCAACAAAAACATAATAATAATAACAATAACCGCAAGGATACCTATTTATACGTACTTGACGGCAAGCTGTACGTGAACCTCACGAACAAATGCTCGAACGGCTGCGATTTTTGCGTACGGAACGAGCGCGAGAGCTACTACGGTTATTATCTGTGGCTGAAAAACGGCGATCCCACGGTGGAGAAGGTCGTTGCCGCGGCGAATAGTATGGGCGATCTGACGCAGTATAAAGAGGTCGTGTTTTGCGGCTTTGGCGAGCCGACGTATAAAACGGCGGAAATGTTGCAGCTTTGCGATTTCTTCCACGAGCGCGGACTTTCCACGCGCCTGAATACCAACGGACAGGGCAACCTTATCAACAAACGGGATATCACGCCCGAGCTCAAAGGCAAGATCGATCTTGTGAACGTTTCTCTCAACGCCTCGTGCGCGGAGAAGTATCAGCCGATCTGTCGTTCGCAGTTTGGAGAAACGGCGTTTGCGGCGATCGTGGAGTTTGCCAAGCTTTGCCGTAGAAACGGCGTAAAATGCCGCTTTTCCATCGTCGATTGTATTGGCGAGGAGGAAGTGGAGGCTTGTAAACGCCTTGCCGAAAGCGTGAAAATACCTTTGTATATCCGTAAATATATTACGGACAGCGGAGAACAGTAAATGAGCGAACTTCGCGCGATACTCGAAAAACACGGTTTTAAGATGAAAAAACAATTCGGGCAGAATTTCTTATCGGACGGAAATCTGCTCGATTCTATCGTTACCGCGAGCGGCGTAACTTCGGAAACGACGGTAGTGGAGATCGGTTGCGGAGCAGGTACGCTCACGCGCGCGATCGCCAAACAGGCGAAAAGGGTATACGCATTCGATATCGACACGCAATTACAGCCCGTTTTAGCCGAAACGCTGTCGGGCTTGGAGAACGTGGAGGTCATTTTCCGCGATTTTAATAAGATCGACTTGAAAAAATTCGAAGAGGAGATCGGGGAATACACAGTGGTAGCGAACCTGCCATACTATATCACCACGCCGCTCGTAACCAAACTTTTAGAAGAAAGCGAAAGGGTGCAGGGTATTTCGATCATGGTGCAAGAGGAGGTCGCGGAGCGGTTTTGCGCGAAAGAAGATACGCCTGAATACGGCGCGATCACGGCGGCGATCGCCTTGAAAGGACGCGCAAAAATCGTGAAAAGGGTATCGCGGAATATGTTCTATCCCCGTCCGAACGTGGATTCGGCGGTGGTGAAGATCGACTTCGAACGCGGACGGATACAAGTCAAAAGCGAAAAGGCGTATCGTCAGACGGTGAAATGCGCGTTTTTGAACCGCAGAAAAACGCTGGAAAACAACCTCGTCAATTTCTTCAAGGTTCAAAAACGCGCATTTCACCGTCTGACGATACGCCTTTTCGCTTTTGACTTGTATCCGTCCGCGTTCGAAGTCGATCTTCACCACCGCCGAATCC
>JAFTPZ010000009.1 GCA_017463025.1 Clostridia bacterium | reverse complement strand
TTGACTGCAACCGTTACACATCATTTCGTCGGGCGACGCCACGCAAGGATTCGTTTTGAGTTTATCCTTTACGAGCAGTCCGATTACCTTTGCCGCGCAAGCCGACGCTTGCGAAACCGTTTCGGGAATATCTTTCGGACCTTGGCAAACGCCTGCAAGATATACGCCTGCTGTGGGGCTTTCCACGGGGCGGAGTTTTGCGTGCGATTCCGTGAGGAAATTATTCGTATCGATACTTGCCGTAAGGAGCGTCGCAACCTTTCTCACCGAGGGTTCGGGTTCGATCGCCGCCGCTAAAACGACGAGGTCGGATTCGATCGTAACCTGCTCGTTATCGATCAGATTCGAGCCTTGCACCATCAGTTTGCCGTTCTCGTTATATACCTTGCCGACCATACCTTTGATATAATCAACGCCGTATTGTTCTACCGCGCGACGGAAAAATTCGTCGTAGTTCTTCCCGGGCGTACGCACGTCGATATAAAACACGTGTACTTCCGTATCGGGATATTTTTCGCGAATGAGCATCGCGTGTTTTGCCGTATACATACAGCAGATCTTCGAGCAATAGGGCTTGCCGCAACCGCTCGTATCACGCGAACCGACGCATTGAATAAACGTAATGACCTTCGGATGCTTGCCGTCGGACGGACGAAGCAGAACGCCGTCCGTAGGACCTGCCGCGTTCATCAGTCTTTCGAGTTCAAGCGAGGTGATCACGTCTTTATTATCGCTGTATCCGTATTCGTTAAAGTTATCGAGTGCGATCGGCTTAAAGCCCGTCGCCACGACGATCGCGCCGTATTGACGTTCGATAAACGTATCTTTCTGTTCGTAATCGATCGCGCCTACGCCGCAGAATTTCTGACAGATACCGCATTTGCCCGTTTTGAGTTTAATACATTGTTCGGGATCGATCACCGCTACGTTGGGGATCGCCTGTGCAAACGGAATGTGAATAGCCGGTCTTGTATTCAAACCCATATTAAAGGTGTTCAAGCCTTTCTTGGACGGGCATTTTTCCATACAGATCTTACAGCCCGTACATTTCGTTTCGTCTACGTATCTCGCCTTTTTGCGGATCTTGACGCTGAAATTGCCCACGAAACCTTTTACGTCCTCTACTTCCGAATAAGACAAAATATCAATCTTTTCGTGCTGTGCGCAATCCACCATCTTCGGCGTGAGAATACAAGCGGAGCAATCGAGCGTGGGGAACGTTTTATCGAGCTGTGCCATCCTACCGCCGATCGTCGCGTTCTTTTCTACAATATCCACTTCAAAACCTGCGTCCGCAATATCGAGCGCAGCTTGAATACCCGCGATACCGCCGCCGATGACCAGCGCGCGTTTTACCACGGGACTTTCCCCTGCCTGCAAGGGTGCGTTGAGTTTTACTTTTGCGATCGCGGTACGAACGAGAATGATCGCCTTTTCGGTCGCCTCGTCCATATCCTTATGTATCCACGAACAATGCTCGCGGATATTCGCGATCTCTACCATGTACGGATTGAGTCCTGCCGCCTCCGCCGCTTTGCGGAAAGTCGCCTCGTGCATTCTCGGCGAACACGCGCCTACGACGATACCCGTAAGATTATGTTCTTTGATCGCCTGTTTAATGAGCTGTTGACCGTTTTCCGAACACATATACTGATAGTTTTCCGAATACACGACGCTCGGCTCGCTTTTTATTACCTCGGCGACCTTTTTCACGTCTACCGTTGCCGCGATAGTACTACCGCTCCAACAAATAAAAACACCGATGCTGTGGATTTTATTTACTCTCTTTCTTTAGATTTTTCCTTACTTATTATACTTTCTGTACGCGCTGACAAGGAGCTGTTGAGGGATATATTCGTCGATGATCGGCGGAATTTCCTCTGCCTTGATACCGTTTTTGCCCTGCATACGCACTACCGTATCGCGTACCGCTTCCACAACTGCCGCCGGCGCTACGCCGCGAGGACAGCGTTCCACGCAAGCCATACACGAAAGACAATTCCAGATCGCTTTACTTTCAAGAAGTTCGTCTATCTTACCTTTTGTCAACATAGAAACGAACTGATGCGGCTTGATATCCATATCCTCAAAAGCAGGACAACGCCCCGAGCATTTACCGCATTTCATACATTTTCTTACGTCCGTGCCTGAAAGTCTGTTCAAATTTTCAATACGTTCTTCTTTCGTCATTCTTTCACCCCCAGAGCCTCGGCAAGAAGTTCGGTGAAATATCTCACGGGCAGTATCCCCTCGCCGTTTACTTGCAGATTATAGAGGCAGAGCGGACACGCGGTGATCACTTCCTCTGCACCTTTTTCTTTTGCACTCGTAAGTACTTTACGGCTTTTTTGCTTGGGCAATTCGCCGTTTTTGAAGGATACGTACGCTCCGCAACATTCGTTACGGAAAGGATACACGACGGGAGTACCGCCGATCGCGCGAATGAAGTCCTCGATGATCGTGGGATTTTCGGGATTGTCAAACGCCATAACGCCACTCGGGCGCAGGAGCAAACATCCGTAATAAGCGCCGATCTTGCGATTGACGGGATTTACTACCGCTTTCTTGATCGTATCGAACCCGACTACGTTTTTCAGCATTTCCAAATAATGCAGAACTTCCGTTTCGCCGCCGTACGGCTCGTCGAGTTTGAGATAGTTATTCGCGCGCAAACGTATATCGTCGTTCGTTTTCATATCTTCGTTCGTGCGTTTGATCACGTTATGACAAGCGGAGCAAAGCGTCAATAGCTTGCCGCCGTTATGCTTGGCGTGATCGAGCGCGCGTACTGCGGAAAGTTTCGTCGCGATTTCGTCCGTACCCATCGGGTATACCGCTCCGCAGCATTGCCAATTTTCTATTTCTTCCATTTCTACGCCCAAAGCTTTCGCGCAAAGACGCGCCGTTACGTCTAATTCTTTCGCTTTCGTTTTGAGCGTACAACCGGGATAGTAACTGATTTTCATAGTAATACGCTACCTTTCTTGGTTATTTCTGCGGATACGCCATTTCTTCGGGGCGGAATACTTCGTCGAATTTTTCCGCCGTGAGGAAACCGAGTGCCACGCAGGCCTCTTTCAAGGATATATTTTCTTTATACGCTTTTTTCGCCGTTTTCGCCGCGTTTTCGTAGCCGATATACGGGTTGAGCGCCGTAACCAACATCAAAGAATTATAAAGATTGTGCTTCATCTTTTCCTTATTCGCCTTGATGCCCGTTACGCAATTTTTCTCAAACGATACGATACCGTCGGCAAGCAATCTCACCGATTGCAGGAAATTATAGATAATCACGGGCATAAACACGTTAAGCTCGAAATTGCCCTGCGACGCACCCATTCCCACCGCGACGTCGTTTGCCATGACCTGCACGGCAACCATCGTCATCGATTCGCATTGCGTGGGATTGACTTTCCCTGGCATAATTGAGGACCCTGGCTCGTTCTCGGGAATAAAAATTTCGCCGAGTCCGTCGCGAGGTCCGCTTGCAAGCCAACGCACGTCGTTTGCGATCTTCATAAGATTGCACGCAAGCGCTTTGAGCGCGCCGTGCGCAAACACCAGCTCGTCTTTTGCCGTCAGCGCGTGATATTTATTTTCTGCGGTAACGAACTTTTTACCCGTCAACTCGCTGACCTGTTTCGCCACCTCTTCGGCAAAACCTTTGGGGGCGTTCAAGCCCGTACCAACCGCCGTACCGCCGAGCGCAAGCTCTTTCAAGCCGTCGAGCGAGAGCGTGAGTTGCGCTTTCGTCTTTTCGATCATATTCGTCCAACCGCTGATCTCCTGCGAGAATGCGATGGGAACGGCGTCCTGCAAATGCGTTCTGCCGCTCTTTACGATCCCCTCGTTCTCCTTTTCCAAACGTTTAAGCGTGGAAATAAGCTGATCCATAGCGGGGAAGAGATTGTCTTCAATCGCTACCACCGCGGCGATATGCATTGCCGTAGGGAAAGTGTCGTTGGAGCTTTGGCTCTTATTGATATCGTCGTTGGGGTGTAAAATTTTTTCGCCTGCGATCTCGTTACCGCGGTTTGCGATAACCTCGTTGGCGTTCATATTCGACTGTGTGCCGCTACCCGTCTGCCATACGACGAGCGGAAAATGAGAATTGAGCGAACCCGAAATAACTTCGTCGCACGCCGCCGCGATCGCATTCTTTTTTTCCTCGGACAGCTTGCCGAGGTTATAATTTGCAATCGCCGCCGCTTTTTTCAAAACGCCGAACGCACGCGTGATCTCGCGAGGCATCACCTCGTCGCCGATACGGAAGTTCTGATAACTTCTTTGCGTCTGTGCCGCCCAGTATCTGTCCGCAGGTACTTGCATCTCGCCCATCGTGTCTTTTTCAATACGATATTCCATTCTCTTATCTCTCCGATTAAATTTCAATTTGCGCGAGAACGCCTTTGAGTACTTCCGCGCTATGTTTCATTTTTTCAACTTCCTCATCCGAAAGCTTGGGCGTGATCGTCGTGATGATCCCCTCGTTGCCGATCGCGCAAAGAGTGGAAAGCGCCACGTCGGAAATGCCGTATTCGCCGTCTAAAACCGTCGATACGGGCAAAATCGTAGACGCGCTCGAATAGATGCTGTTTACGACCTGCGCCACGCAAGCCGCAACCCCGTAGAACGTCGCGCCTTTGCCTGCAATGATCTGTCCGCCCGATTTCTTTACGTATTCCTCCACTTCTTCGTGCGTGTACGGCATTACCGTCAACGCCTCGTTATTCGTGAGCGAGTTCTCGTACTCAGCCAAGGGAATTCCCGAAATATCCGCCGCAGACCAAGCCACAAAGGAAGAATCGCCGTGTTCGCCGAGCACGTATGCGTGCACTTGCTTTTGGTTCACTGAATACAATTCGGAAAGACGCGTCCGAAGTCGGATACTATCCAACGTCGTGCCCGTACCGATTACGCGATTTTTGGGAATCCCCGTGATCTTGCAGAAAACGTAAGTGAGGATATCAACGGGATTTGCAACGAATAAATACAATGCGTCGGGCACATATTTCACGATTTGCGGTGCGATCGCTTTGAGGATATTCACGTTCGTTTGCGTGAGGTCGATACGCGACTGTCCGGGCTTTCTGCCTACGCCCGACGTGATGATCACGATATCCGAACCCTTTGCGTCTTCGTACGTGCCGCAATAGATTTTCACAGGGGAAAGATAGGGCGTCGCCTGTCTGATATCCAAAGCCTCGCCTTGCGCTTTCGCCTCGTTTACGTCGATCAATACGATTTCCGCAACCGAACCCGTTGCAACTAATGTATACGCTACGGTAGCGCCTACAGAACCTGCACCAATGATAGTAACCTTGTTGTTCATAATTTTTTCTCCGTTTATTGTATTTTTCTCTTACATTTTTCCCTTTTTTACGCAATTATTATTATAGCACAAAATTTTTTTTAGTACAAATGCTTAACCCGCCATTTTTACATTTTCCATTCGCTAAATCGATAAATTTTTATCTTTTTCGGTTTTATTGGAAAATTTATCAAAAAAGAGGAAAGCGTTCCGTCTAAAAAGGACGAAACGCTTATTTTTATTAGATATATTTCAATCGTCGGATACGGCGTTTACGAAAAGCAAACCGCCTTCTACTACCGTAAACGCGCCGCTTAAAATAAATACCCAACTCACCGTATTGCCTTGATTAAAGAGTAGTAATCCGCCGATAACAATGAATATGGCAGGCGCGGCGTATTCGCAGACCGTTTGCCAAATCACCGAGCAGACAACTTTATTTTTAATTTTTTCGTATAATAATAAAATGCCTGCGATCAGCAATACAGCGGCGACCACGTACAATACCGCCTCGACGATCACCCAGCCGCATAAAATTACGATAACGCCTACGACGAGCTTGATCACCGCAGGCGGAATAAGGCGGTTAAACAAGTCCATAATACCGAACGCGATCAAACCGATCCCAAGAACGGTCATTAAAATACTGATAACGCTGCCTTTGAGTACGATAAGCAACACGCCGAGCGCGATCGTAAGCAGAGCAGAAAAAATTTTTTCCGTTTTCTTCATCGAATCCTCCCAACGCGTTTTTATAGCCTATCTTTATCTTACTCCGCAAAGGAGAAAATTATTCCCTTTTTCGTTCGTCGGACACACGGCGTCTTTCCCGACTTCCGTTTTCCGCTTTTCAGCAGTGTGGTCTGCCCCACGCGCCGCCAAAAGCCGATCGAAAAAAGGACATATTATACTATATGCATAAAACGAAAAAAAGAATACCCGTTTTTGAAAAATTTTTCTTAAATTTCGCTTACGCGTAAATTCGTGATCACTTCGTTAAACTTCTCTTTCGTAAACGACGTCTGTCCCGTCGTCATGACCGTTGCCGTACCTGCGGCAACGCCTGCGCGTAAAATTTCGGAAAGCGGCGCGCCCTGTTCCAACTGCATTGCCGCCGCAGCGACCATACCGTCCCCTGCGCCTACCGTGGAATTTACCGCAACGTTCATACTTTTGCAATAATAATTATGCGTACCGTCCGTGATCACAGCGCCTTGTTTCCCCAGCGAAAGCAGCACGCGTTTTGCACCGCGGTCGAGAAGTTCGTAGCAACCTGCCAGCATATCTTCCTTGCTCTCTATCCGTCTGCCAAGCGTATTTTCCAGTTCGTCGATATTCGGTTTAACGAGGTCTACCCCCTCTTGAATCGCGGCAAACAGCCGCGCCCCCGACGCGTCTACTATTTTTAAGGAATTGGGGGCGACGGCACGAACGAGCTTACCGTAGTAGCCGGCGTCCACGCCGCGAGGAAGTCCGCCCGAAAGCACCGTTACGTTACTTTTTGCCGAAAGCATACGTACCATACCGAGCACTTCTTCCGTTTTCTCTTTGGTTACCTCTTCCCCTACGTCGTTGACTTCGGTGAGCATAGAGCGGTTGTCGATGAATTTATAATTCTCGCGCACGCGGCCTTTATTCCAAACGAACGTGAACGGTACGCCCTCTTTATCCAAAGCGTTTTCGAACATATACCCGTTTTCGTTATACATAAGCCCCGTAGTATGCGGCGTTCCTCCCATTCGCGCGATACCTATCGCTACGTTCAACGCCTTACCGCCAAACGAAGTTGTTTTACTCTTTACGACGTTGGTCATACCCACGTTCAAAGAATCCAACTCAATCGTTACGTCCGTGCAAGGACTCATACAAACCGTTAAAATCATAAATACATCTACCCCATTTTTTTATCTTACCATATATATTATATAACGCAAAAGCGTAGTTTTCAATCGGAAAAGGAAATTTTTTCAAGAAAAAACCGCCTTTCCAAGGAAAAACGGTCTTATTCCTGTTGATCGCTTTTACATAGAGATCATCTGCAACGTTTCGTAGAGCTCGTAGTTGAAAGTCTTTTTCATCGAAACAGCCTCAATGATGTCCATATCGATAATTTTATTATCGCGAATACCAACCACGCGATTACCGATCCCGTCGTTGAGCAAACGCACCGCTTTATTACCGAACTGTGCCGCAAGCATTCTGTCCGCCATCGACGGCGATCCGCCGCGTTGTACGTGTCCGATACAGGTGGGACGAACGGAATAGGAGGTAACCGATTGCAACTGTTTTGCAAACTGCTCCGCACCCATAACGCCTTCTGCGACGACGATTATATTCGAATGTTTGCCGTTCGCTCTCGAACGGTTGATACGCGAAACGATATCGTCCATATTGAATGCAATTTCCGGCACGACGATAATTTCCGCGCCCGAGGCTATACCGCTATACAAAGCGATATCGCCGCAATGTCTGCCCATAACCTCCACGACGGAAACACGTTCGTGTGAAGTCATCGTGTCGCGGAGCTTATTGATAATATCCAAACAGGTATTTACAGCGGTATCGAAACCGAGCGTGTAATCGGTATATTCAAGGTCGTTATCAATCGTCCCTGGAATACCGATCGTGGGTACGCCGTAATCTTCGCTCAACACTTTCGCGCCTCGGAAAGAACCGTCGCCGCCGATGACCACAAGTCCCTCGATCCCGTGCTTTTCCAACGTTTTAACCGCTTTCTCCTGTCCCTCTTTCGTAAGCATTTCCAAGCATCTCGCCGTACGCAATTTCGTGCCGCCAAACTGCACGATATTCGAAACGCTACGCATTTCCATAGGCACGACGGTATCTTCCATCAAACCGGCATAGCCGCGTTCGATACCGTAAACCTCCATACCGAAATATATCCCCGAACGCACCACCGCGCGGATCGCCGCATTCATTCCGGGGGCGTCGCCGCCGCTTGTCAACAAACCTATACGTTTCATAATTTTTACCTCGCCAACTTCTCTCGTAACTTTCCCATATTTTCCCACTACCTTATATTATAGCAAAAGTTTCGAAAAAAACAAACGTTTTTAAGCAATTATTTTATTTTTCAAATAAGTTTTATGCAATTTTCTTGTAAGAACCCCGAAAGCTCTGCCATTAAAGCTTTTCCGACCGTAACTTTTTGCGAACAAAGCATTTTTTTACCGTCAACCACAAAAACCACGGACGTATCGCCGGCATAGAACGTCAGCGTTTCCATGAGCTCGTCCAGATCCGCCTCGTCCATACCCGTAACGTTGAGCCAAAGCTTTTTCTCCGCCTCCGACTTATTTTCCGCTTGCGGTTTTTGAACGCTTGTTTGCGTCGCTTCCTGTTTTTCGTCAAGCGTGAATTCCGTCATTTTATCAACGATAATAACAGGCGCTTTTTCGTCGTCGATACTGATTTTTCCCGACAGCGAAACAACCTTATCGTTTTCGAGGAAGCTTCTGATCTTGTCGTACACTTTCGGGAAGCATACGCATTCGATCGTGCCGTAAAGATCTTCCACCGTCACGAACGCCATAAACGAGCCTGTGCGCGTTTTCAATTTTTTATACGCCGCAATCATACCACCCATAGTAACGGGCATACCGTCGCTGATTTCCGTGTACGTTTTTGCGCCGCCCTCTTCCTCTTCCGTAAACGCGGCAAGCATCGAGCAATTAAAATTCTTATCCTTAAAATACGGCAGGAACTTTTCAAAGGGGTGTCCGCTTACGTAAACGCCGAGCACCGATTTTTCTTTGGAGAGCCTTTCCATCGTTTCGTATTCGGGAATATCGGGATAGTGGATATCGATCGCCATCTCCTCCAAACCACCTGTGATATTGAACAACGAAAGCTGATTGCTGTCGCTTTGTTTATCTCTTGCCGAAACGCGCGCAAGCACCTCCTCATACACCGCCGCAAACTGCGAACGCGCATAGCCGAAACCATCGAACGCGCCTGCATAGATCAAACTTTCTACGATACGTTTATTGACGTATTTGCCGCAACGAACCGCAAAGTCGGAAAAATCCTTGAATAAGCCGTTTTCATTGCGTTCTTTGATAACTGCCGCGATCGCGTCTTGTCCAACGCCGCGGAGCGCGCCGAGCCCGATACGAAGTCCTTTTCCTTCCACCCAGAAAATATCTTTGGATTTGTTGATATCGGGCGGCAGAACTTCGATATTCCGCTCTTTCATATACGTGATATATTTTGAAATTTCTTCGATCTTATCGATACGGTCGTTTAAGATACCCGCAAGGAATTCCTTGGGATAAAACGCTTTCAAATACGCCGTACGGTACGCCACGACCGCATACGCCGCCGCGTGCGATTTATTGAACGCGTAGGAGGCAAAGCTTTCCATATCCCCGAAAATTTTCGCCGCCACCTCTTCGGGTATACCTTTGGAAACGCAACCCGTGATGCCCTCGGCAGGCGCGCCGTAGATAAACTTGTCCTTTTGCTCCATCAGCTCTTTTTTCTTTTTCTTCGCCATCGCGCGGCGAACGAGGTCTGCTTGTCCGAGCGAATACCCCGCAAGCTGTTGGAATATCTGCATTACCTGCTCCTGATAAATGATAACGCCGT
>JAFTPZ010000048.1 GCA_017463025.1 Clostridia bacterium | reverse complement strand
GGAAAAACGACGCTCTCCACTATCATTGCGCTTCGAACGAACGGGGAGTTTATCAAGCTCAACGCCGGAAACGCAGGCGTGGCGGACGTTAAAAAAGCGGTGGAAACGGCAAGGGATAATTTAAAGCTTTTCAATAAGCGCACCTATCTTTTGTTGGACGAGTGTCACCGTTTCAATAAAACGCAAAGCGATTCGTTGCTCCCTGCGATTGAACAGGGAACGATCATCTTTATCGGTTCGACCACGGAAAATCCTTACGCTGCTATGACGCCCGCTATCGTTTCAAGATGTCGGGTGTTTGAGTTTAAACGCTTGACGGACGAAGATATCGTCGATGCGTTGAACAAAGCGATGAAAAGCCGTCATAAGGGTTTGGGGAAACAAGGCGTTACGGCGGACGAAGATGCGATTTTACACATAGCGAAAATGTCGGGCGGCGATCTGCGCTCGGCGTATAACGCTTTGGAGCTCGCCGCTTTGACTACCTCTCCAAACGGGGACGGTGCCGTGCATATAACCCTCGCCGATGCAGAGCAATCCATACAGCGCAAAGCACTTTCCTATAACGGCGACACCTATTACGACTTTTTGTCGGCGTTTTGCAAATCGCTTCGAGGGAGCGACGCCAACGCCGCTTTGTATTACGCCATGCGACTTATCGAGGGCGGTTGCGACCCGATGTTGATCGCACGTCGCTTGGTGGTGCATTCGGCTGAGGACGTAGGAATGGCGGACCCCAGAGCGTTGCAGATCGCAACTTCCGCTATGTACGCTTTGGAGCGGATCGGCTATCCCGAAGCAAGAATTCCCCTTTCCGAAGCGATCATTTACGTATGCGAGGCGGAAAAGAGTAATTCCGTGGTGGAAGCGATGTACGCCGCGATCAAGGACGCAAAAGAGGTACGCGACGATAACGTACCTGCTTACTTAAAAGACAATTCTTACGGCAGTAAAGAAGATAAAGCAAACGGCGCGGCTTATAAATATCCGCACAACTACGGCGGTTACGTGGAACAGCAGTATCTGCCCGATAGTTTGAAAGACAGAGTCTATTATATTCCCAAAGACAACGGGTACGAAAACGAAGTGAAGAAAATTCGCGAAAGGAAGGGTAAGAAATGAAGTGTTTATATTGTGATTGCACGGATAGTAAGGTAATCGATTCGCGTTCTGCCGACGACGACAGAACGATACGCCGTCGTAGGGAATGTACGGGCTGTGGGCGTAGATTTACCACGTACGAAACGATCGAGATCACGCCTGTGCTCGTGGTGAAAAACAACGGTACGCGGCAATCGTTTAATGCGGAAAAGATACGGAACGGTATTATTAAATCGTGCGAAAAACGCCCCGTGGCGATGTCCGTGATCGACGATATGGTGGCGGATATTTCCAAACAGGTATATAACAGTATGGAAAGCGAGATCACGACGAAGGTCATCGGGGAGATGGTGATGGAGCGTCTGAAAAAGGTGGACGAGGTCGCCTACGTGCGCTACGCCTCCGTGTACCGTTCGTTCAAGGATCTGTCCTCGATTATGACCGAGCTCAAACAGATGATGAAAAACGACAAAAAGGATAAATCGTGAAACGGACCAGACAAATTTCCGTCGGCGGCGTTTTGATCGGCGGCGGCGCGAGCGTGAAAATTCAATCGATGACGACGACGAAAACCGCGGACGTGGAAAGTACCGTGGCGCAGATCAACGCGCTGGAAAACGCAGGCTGTGAGCTCGTACGCGTGGCGATTGCGGACGAGAGGGACGCGTTGGCGGTGAAAGAGGTCGTTTCCCAGATAAAGCTACCGCTCGTGGCGGATATTCATTTCTCGCCCAAGCTTGCCGTGGCGGCGATCGAAAACGGCGCGGACAAGGTGCGCATAAACCCTGGGAATATCGGCGGAGAACGGGAAATCCGTTTGGTCGCCGATTGCGTGAAAGCACATAAAATTCCCGTGCGCGTCGGCTCGAATACGGGCAGTATCGAAAAACAGTTTTTGGAAAAGTACGGCAGGAGCGAGCAGGCGCTCGTCGAGTCCGCACTCTATAACGTGGGGATTTTGGAAAAGTACGGCGTACGCGATATCGCGATCTCCGTGAAAGCCTCCGACGTACCTTTGACCGTGCGCGCGTATACCTTGCTTTCGCAAAGCTGTGATTATCCTCTGCACCTTGGCGTAACCGAGGCGGGGACGACGGAAGCGGGGATTGTGAAAAGCGCGGTGGGAATAGGCAGTTTGCTTTTGAAAGGTATCGGCGATACGATACGCGTTTCGCTCACCGACGATCCCGTGAAAGAGGTGTACGCAGCAAAAAATATCCTGCGTGCTTGCGGCTTGGACGAGGCGTTCGTGGAAGTGGTTTCCTGTCCTACCTGCGGCAGATGCGCGTGGGCGAGTATGGGGCTTGCGGAAAAGGTTACTTCGTTCGTGCGCCCGTATAAGAAAAAAGCGAAGATCGCCGTAATGGGTTGCGTAGTCAACGGCCCTGGGGAGGCGAAAGACGCCGATCTGGGTATCGCAGGCGGCAACGGCAGTTGTCTGATCTTCAAAAAGGGAGAACCGATCAAAAAGGTGAGCGCGGAAAATGCGGAAGAAGAATTTTTCAAGGAAATAAGGGCGTTGTTAGATGAATAGATTGGACGAATATTTACAAGAGATCCGCTCGCTTTCGGGCTTAAAAAACGCACTCCTGCGCGGTATCACCGTGCGCAAACGGGAAAAAAGCGCGGAATTTTTACTGATTACCGATAAGACGTATACCGCCGCGGAAGAAACGCAGGTTTGCGCGATTTCGGAAAAATATCTGCCTACGGGGTTCACGGCGAAAACGAAGATCGTCAAACGCGTCCCCGATAAAGACATACTTAAAAGAAAAATATACGAATACGTAAACGCGAGTTTTCCTGCCGCCGCGGCGTTTTTAAACGAGGAGCATATCCACGTGGATATGCTGCAAAGCGGCGCGAATTTTTGCTTTGATATCGCTTCGGGCGAGCAGTCGCTGTTTACTTCGGGGAAAATTCTCGACGAGGTGAGCGCGTATTTGCAAAGCGGTTTTTGCGGTACGTTCTACGGGAACGTGCGTATCGTGGAAAAGGAAGAACCTGACGCGTCGCTACTCGACGAAATTCCCGAAAGTAAAGAGGAGGACGCGCCCACGGAAATACGCCGTTTTGAAATTTGCGATTTCGTGAAGATCGACGGTGCGGAACAAACGCCCAAGCAGGCGACGTATATCGCCGATTTTTTGAGCGAAGAGGGCGTGTTCGCCGTTTGCGGTACGTTGACCTATATCGAAGAAAAAGAGTATACCAAACGTAACGAAAAGACGGGCGAGGAAGTGCAAAAAACGCGTTTTGCGTTGGCGCTCTCCGACGGTTCGGGTACGCTCCGCACGACTTATTTCCCCAAAAAGGCGACGGTAGAAAAGGTACGCGAGCTGAAAATAGGGGATAAAGTCGTGATCATCGGGCAAAACGAGGAGTTCAACGGTTACCGCTCATTCAAGGCGGCGAGGCTGAATTTCGGTGCGCCGCCTGACAATTTCGTGCCCGTGGCAAGAAAGGGGAAGCCCGTACCGAAATTTTATCACACGGTGTTTCCCGAGGAATATATCGATTACACGCAAGCGGGGTTATTCGATACGTTGGAAAAGCCGGACGATCTGAAAAATAACGTGTTCGTGGTGTTTGATTTGGAAACGACGGGCTTGAATAACAACCCTGCAATGGGAAAGATGGATAAGATCATCGAGATCGGCGCGGTGAAGCTTATCGGCGGTGAGATCAAAGAAAAATTCTCCACGTTCGTGGCGTGCGAGGAGCGGTTATCCAAAGAGATCGTCGCGCTTACGGGCATACACGATTCCGATCTTATCGGCGCGCCTACGATCGATAAGGCGATCGCCGATTTCTTCAAGTTTATCGACGGCGCGTTCCTCGTGGGGCATAACGTACATTTCGACTATAATTTCGTGCGTTACTACGCCGAACAAAACGGATTTATGATCGATAATAAACAATTTGATACGCTCACCTTGGCGCAGGAGCTGTTGCGAGGCGAAATTGCGAATTATAAATTGAATACCGTTGCCGATCACTACGGCTTTACGTTTAATCACCACCGTGCGTTCGACGACGCGTGCGTTACGGCGAAAATATTTATCGAATTTATGAAAAAGCGGGGCAAACTGCCTTTATAAAGGGAGAAGAAAGGAATGCAAAAGACGTCGTTCGGAAAACAAAATTGGTGGGTGTTGCTCGTTTTCGGCTTGATCGGGCAGATCGCTTGGTCTGTGGAGAATATGTATTTCAATTTGTTCGTATTCGAAACGATCGCGCCCAACCTCGACGCAGTAACTCTGATGGTACAGCTTTCGGGCGTAACCGCGACCGTTACCACTTTGATTGCCGGTACGTTATCCGATAAAACGGGCAATCGCAGGCGTTTTATTTCCTACGGTTATATTATTTGGGGCGTAACGGTGGCGTTGTTCGGATTTCTTTCCACCGAAAATATAGTTGCGATCATACATACCGACGAGGCGACGGCGATCGGCGTTGCGTTGTGTGCCGTGGTGGCGCTCGATTGCGTGATGACCGTGTTCGGGTCCACTGCAAACGACGCCGCGTTTAACGCTTGGGTAACGGATAACACGCGCGAGGAGTTTCGCGGTAAGGTGGAGGGCGTACTCTCCGTGTTGCCGCTCGTGGCAATGCTTATCGTGGCGGGCGGGTTCGGTATGTTGGTGGAGTTCATCGGATACACGGGACTTTTTTTCTCGCTTGGCGCGGTGATCACCCTTTGCGGTATAGGCGGCGTGTTCACGATTAAAGACAGCCCTCTGCTCGAAAAGAAAGGTACGCTCAAAGACGTGCTTTACGGATTCAAACCGAGCGTTATAAAGGGGAATCCCACGCTTTATCTTACCCTTGTGATCATGGGTGTTTACGGCGTCGCATGTCAGATATTTATGCCCTATCTCATTATTTATATGAAAACGTATCTTTCCTTTACCGTTTTGGAATACAGTATCGTATTCGGCTTGGCGATTGTACTTGGCGCGGTAATCAACGTATTGCTGGGCGGCAAGACCGACTGTATGGACAAAATGAAACTACTGTATATGGCGGCAGGTATTTTGGCGGTGGGGCTGTTCGGAATGTACTTTTGTCATTTTGACAGTAAGGCGGCGACGCTCCTGTCGTTCGGGATATCGGGATTCGTAATGATTACGGGCTACATACTCGTTTCCGCGCTGTGTGGCGCGCTCGTGCGAGATTATACGCCGGAAAACGACGCGGGGAAGTTGCAGGGGGTACGCATGATTTTTAGCGTACTTATTCCGATGATTTTTGGACCAATGATCGGTAACGCCATCAATAAGGCGGCGGCGATCCCTCTGCCTGATCTTGGCAGCGCAGACGTTATGACTACGCAGTATATTCCGGCACCTGAAATTTTTCTTGCAGGCGCGATCACGGCGGCGCTTATGTTTGCGGTAATCCCGTTCCTTGTCACGACTAAAAAGAGTACGGAGGGAAAGAAATGACACGCTTAAAAACCGATTACGAGATCGGAAAGATACCGCATAGTGAACACCCCATGCCGCAGGCGCACAGGGAAACCGGCTGTTTTTTGAATGGTAAGTGGGATTTTTATAAGCTCGATAAAAACGGCGAACGGTCGTTTGAGGGAAAAATCCTCGTGCCCTTTTCACCCGAAACGCTCAACAGCGGCGTGGCGGAGGGCTTTACGCTCGGCGTTGACGAAAAGCTCGTCTATACCCGAAAAATCGAGCTTTCCGAGGATTTGCGCCTCGGTATCACCCGTCTGCATTTCGGCGCGGTGGACAGCGAGTGCGAAGTATTCGTCAACGGGCAAAAGGTAGGCGCGCATTGCGGCGGCTTTACGGCTTTTTTCTTCGATATACAGGATTTTTTGAAAGAGGGCGAGAACGAAATAAAAGTCGTATGTGCGGACAAGGCGCTGTATAACGGCGGTGCGCGCGGTAAGCAAAATAAAAACCGCGGCGGTATCTGGTATACGCCGCAAAGCGGTATTTGGCAGACGGTGTGGATGGAGAGTATGCCCGTGCAATATATCGAAACGCCGAAAATTCTGCCGGACGCGTCTACGAAAACGGTGAAGATCGTCGGGGAAAGGGACGAGGAAAGAGAGATCGTGGTATACGATCGGGGCAAAGAGATCTTGCGCGAAAAATATTGCAAGGAGATCACGCTTTCCTACGATTTCGAGCTTTGGTCGCCCGAACATCCCAAGCTGTACGATTTCGAGATCACGAACGGGGCGGGGGATAAATTATGGTCGTATTTCGGCGTGCGCTCGTTTGGAAAGGCGCGCGATAAAAATGGAAAAATGCGGCTTACGCTCAACGGCAAACCTTACTTTTTCAACGGCGTGCTCGATCAGGGCTACTGGTCGGACGGTATGCTGACCTATCCGAGCGACGAGGCGGCGTATAAGGAATTGAAAATGCTGAAAAGTATGGGCTTTAACACCGTGCGTAAGCATATCAAGATCGAGCCGATGCGGTGGTATTATCATTGCGATCGGTTGGGACTGATCGTATGGCAGGATTTCGTCAACGGCGGCGGCGATTATAAGTTTAAGCATATCGCGGCGTTTCCCTTTCTCGGTGCAAAACACCGCGACGACGATTATAGGTATTTCGCGCGCGAGGACGAGCGCGGCAGAGCGGAGTTTGCGCAAATGGTAGACGAAACGCTTGCACAGCTGTACAACTGTACCTGTATCGGCGTGTGGGTGCCGTTCAATGAGGGCTGGGGACAGTTCGATTCGGCGCAGTGGACGGAATATATCCGAGGCAAGGATAGTTCGCGTATTATTGATTCGGTGAGCGGTTGGCACGACCAAGGCGTAGGGAAAACGGAGCTGAAAAGCTTGCAGACCTATTCCACGCCTTTGCGCGTGCCCAAGGATAGCCGCGCGGTCGTTTTGAGCGAGTTCGGCGGCTATTCTATGAAGATCGACGGGCACGTGTTCGACGAGGAAAAGGAGTTTGGTTACAAGAAATTCAAAACGCAGGAATCGCTCGTGGCGGCGTTGCGGAAATTGTATTTGAAAAAGCTCAAACCTCTGATCGAAAAAGGACTTTGCGGCTGTATTTACACGCAGGTCTCCGACGTGGAAGAGGAGATAAACGGATTGATAACGTACGATCGAAAGGTGATCAAAGTACCGATCGAAGAAATGGCGAAGATCAACGCCGAAATAAAAGCGGCGGCGGATAAGATCGAATAAAGAAACGAACAGCCCCGCAAGTCAAACGACTTGCGGGGCTGTTCGTTTTAATATTTTTTCAATTCTTCCAACTGTTTTTGAATGTTGTCTATAATACGGTTCTTTTTATCGCTTGTGGAATAATCGTGCTTGACTCTGCCGATAAGATAATCGATGGAAACGTCGAAAAAATCCGCAAGCTTGATCAAGGCGTATGCGTCGGGCGAGGTCTTTCCCGTTTCATAATTGGAGATCGTACGTTGGTCGATACCCGTTTTTTCCGCAAGATCGCTTTGCCGCATGTCCATATCTTCCCGTAAATCCCTAATCCTGTTTTGCATAACTTCCTCTCGTACTATTATTTTGATTATTTTACCATATTTTTAGTATAAAATGTTTGACAAACCAAAAATTATCATTTATAATATCTATATACTAAAATATTAGTAACACAAGAAAAGAAAATTTTAGGAGGGTTGTATCGTATGAACAGAAAATTTGGAAAGATAGGCGTTGTGTTGGCGAGCATTTTGTCTTGTTCGTTTGCACTTATTTCTTGCGGTGGTGTAAGCGAAGGGAGCGAGGAAAAAGCCCCCAAAACATATACCATTCAGTATACGGACGATAAGGGTGCGCATACTTTGACGGTGGAAGAAGGCGCAGTGTATTCTTTGGAGAGTATTCCTACTCGCTACGGCTACGAGTTCAAAGGCTTGTACAGTATGGAAAATGGAGGCGTGCAATACGTCGGGGCGAACGGGTTGTCTACGACTGCGTTTCAAGACGGCGTTAATCTTACGCTTTATCCGCAATTCGAAGCAAAGGAATATACGCTCGTTCTCGATTCTCAAGGAGCGGAAATGACGGGGAATCGTTCTTATACGGTGTCTTACGGGGAGGCATTGCCTACGTTGCCGACGAATTTAAGCATGGAAGCAAAAGAATTTACGGGTTGGTATACCGAGCCTGAAAGAAAGGGGACGCAGATCGCCGATAAACACGGCGTGTTGCCCTTGAAAAACAAACTCAATGAAAAGAATTTCGATCTTAGCGATACGGACGGAAATATTTGTCTTTACGCAGGGTTTCAAGGTGCGATCTACGACGTCGTGTTGCATTTTGAAAACGGGCAGACGGAAGAACTTTCCGTTGAACACGACACGAAAATCTCCGAATTGATCTACGAAACGCGCGTGAACGGAAAAGGGGTAATCGCTTGGTCTACGCAAGAAAACGACGAAGATAAATCGCACTTGGCTTCGGGTAAGATTAAAAGCGATTTGGAACTGTATGCCACGGAATACGCGCCTGTGCTTGATTTTAACGCAAACGGTGGGGAAGAACTTCCATCTATCGTGGCAAGGGAAGGCGAAAGGGTGGTGTTGCCTACGCCTGAAAGAGAAAACTATCAGTTCGTGAAATGGCAGGATAAAAACGGAAACGAATATACGGCAACGGTAATGCCGTCCGATAGCATGGAATTAAAAGCGATTTGGCAAGCAAAGCTCGTGTTTGACGAAAACGGCGGTACGGAAGTGGTCGATATTTCCAAGCCCAAAGGCGAGAGCGTGAGCTTGCCCGAACCTACGCGTAGCGGATATATTTTTGCCGGTTGGTACATAGGTGAAACGGAATACGCGTCAACGGCAATGCCGAGTGAAAGCCTTGTATTAAAAGCGGGTTGGTATCAAGTCCGAACGGAAACGGTGGTTGTGGTAAAAGCTGGGGAAAGTAAGATGTATAAGTTTACAAATCAAGATTTTTTAAAAGAAGATTTAACCATTGATTGTTCTTCGTTTTTAGATGCGGATTTTGAAGGCACGCTGAAAGTGGTTTTTAATGTAAAATTGAAAGGTAGATTTGCAAGTTTAACAAACCCGAGAGAATATTTCTTATATTTTTATAAATCTCCGATTGCGAGTGAAGCAAATGTATTGTTAGAGTCTTTCTTTATTTTAACAGCAGAAGAATATATTGATTGTACGAATAGTGGCACGCTTGATTTGTTTGGAAATAAAATTTATGTTGGCGTATATTCCGAAGAAGGGGATAACTACTATGACCTTTACATTTCGGATTTCTACGTAAATATTTCTTTTCCCGATACGTCAAAGGTAATTTTATAATTTATAAGAAAGCCGAAGTTAATAAAATTTTAGGAAAACCTTTGTAAAACGCTTGCGTTTTGCGGAAGATAATGGTATAATAAGGATACTTAATAGTACGGTCGTGTTATTGAGAGAGGTTCTTGCCTCTCTCAATATTTTGTAAAAAAGGGAGAAGCAATGAAAGTCAAAACCATCGAAGAGATCACCGCCGCGCTGCAACCGATCGCAGACGAAATGGGTATCGAGATCGTGGAGATCGAGTTCAAACAGGGCAAAGAACCTGCGCTCACCGCGTATATCGATATCGAAGGCGGCGTCGACCTCAATACCTGCGAGAAATTTCACCGCGCGATCGATCCCGTTTTAGACGAGCTCGATCCCACGTTCGGGCAAGCGTACACGCTCAACGTGTCCAGCCCGGGACTCGATCGTCCGCTCAAAACCAAACGGGACTATGAAAAGTGTATGGGCGAGAAGGTGGAAGTCAAGTTATACGCACCCTTAAAGGGTAAGAAGTTTTTCGAGGGCGTGCTCGTAAGCTACGATGAAAACTGCGTGGAAATACAGGACGGAAAAGAAACGTTGAAGTTGGAAAAGGCGAAGATCGCGAAGATATGCCGTGCGATCGATTTCAGCGGTTTGGAATAAATCAAGAAAAATAATCACGAAAAAACAAACAGGAGATTTGTAACAATGGAAAACAAGGAGTTTTTTGCGGCGCTTACCGATTTGGTAAGAGAAAAGGGGATCAGCGAGGACGCGTTTATCGAAACGCTTGCAAACGCGCTTGCGTCGGCTTATAAAAAGCAATATGACGGCGGCGCGGAGATTACCGTTTCCCTCGACGCGGAAAAGGGTACGATCGATTTTAAGGCGGCGCGCTACGTAGTGGAAGAAGTCGTTGACAAAGACAAGGAAATTTCCTTGGAGGACGCACAGGAGCTCAATCCCGAATTGCAGGTGGGCGACGTGATCGAAAGAACGTTTATCCCCAAAGATTTCGGGCGTATTGCGGCGCAGACGGCAAAGCAGGTCATCTTGCAAAAACTGCACGAAACCGAACGCGACAACACGTTCTCGGCGTTCTCGGATAAAGAGGGCGAGCTGATGGAGGGCGTGATCCGCAAGATCGACGAGCGCAACGTATACGTAGAACTCGGCGACAAGAAAATGGAGGGCGTAATGCCGTCGCAAGACCGCGTTGCCAGTGAAAAATACGTAGTAGGCGACCGTATTAAGGTGTTCGTAAAGCGCGTGAGAAACAGCGGCAGAAATTCACAGATCTTGGTATCGCGTTCGGCGGCAGGGCTTGTGAAAAAGCTGTTTGAGGAGCAAGTACCCGAAATTGCGCAAGGGATCGTGGAGATCAAAGAGATCGCGCGTGAGGCAGGTCATCGTACGAAGATGGCGATCGTTTCCAACGACGCGCGCGTGGACGCGGTAGGCGCTTGCGTTGGTAACCGCGGCGCGAGAGTTAACGCCGTAGTGGAAGAGCTCGGCGGCGAGAAGATCGATATTATCCTTTGGAACGAAGATCCGCTTGCGTTCATTTACAAAGCGTTGTCCCCTGCGGTGGTGCTTTCGGTAACGGCGAAAGGGGAAAAGAGCGCGATGGCGATCGTACCCGACGAAAAGCTTTCGCTCGCGATCGGTAGGGACGGTCAAAACGCGCGTTTGGCGGCAAGGCTTACGGGTTGGAAGATCGACGTGAAGAGCGCGTCCTCGCCCGAAGCGGCAGAAGTGCTCGCGGAAATGGAGCGTGAGGAGGCGGAAGCGGCAGAGACCGATCTTGACGCCGTGGAAGAGGTCGTGGAGACGGAATAATGATACAAAAACGCGTGCCGATGAGAACGTGCATAGCCTGCCGTGAAATGAAACCGAAAAAGGAAATGCTCCGCGTGGTGAAAAACGCGGACGGCGAGATATTTACCGATCCTACGGGTAAAGCCGCAGGGAGAGGCGCGTATATCTGTTCGGCGGAGGCGTGTTTGAAAAAACTCGGCGATAAAAAACTTCTGCATAAGGCTTTCTCGACGGAAGTACCCGAAAACGTGTATCGGGGTGTAGAGGAGGAAAAGCTTGGTAAAAAGTAAGATAGAAACGTATCTGGGTTTTTGCGTGCGAGCGCGAAAGATCGCGCTTGGCGCGGACGAGATCGAAAAACAGAAAAAAAGCGTGTTTTTGATCGTATGCGACGGCGGAATAAGCCAAAATACGCTCAAAACGCTTTATAAAGCGCAAGAAAAATTTGCCTGTCCGCTGTTGACGACGGAGGAGGGCGCGCTCGGTGCGCTTTTGCATAAGCCTGCCGTGAAAGCGGCGGCGGTCAAAGATAAGAACCTTGCCCTTGCGATACTTTCTGTCGCAAACGGCGAGCCGCAATTCAAATTATATTCGGGAGGAACGAATTCAACCTATGGCAAGATATGAAAACGTGGAGAAAATTTTGGAGGTCTTGGAGGACGATAAACTCGGCGGCGTGCAGAAACGTCTTTCCTCCACGGAAAAAACGCTTTCGGAGATCATCAGAAATCTGACTGCTTTGGAAACGGAAAAAGCGGAGCGTGAGGCAGCCGAAGCCGCCGCGAGAGCGGAGGAAGAGGCTCGTCTTGCAGCAGAAGCGGCAAAAGCCGCCGCTTTGGAAGCGGAGAAAGCCGCGGCAGAGGCAGAAAAGAAAAAGGCGAAAAAGAAAGCCGCTCCCGAACCGGAAGAAACGCCCGTAGAACCGCAGGCGGAGGAGAAACCCAAAAAGCGGACTACGAAGAAAAAGGCGGAAACGGAAGCGCCGAAAGCGGAAGAACCGCCCGTGGCTTTGGAAACGCCAAAAGAAGAGGTAAAAACGGAAAAGGTCGCGGAGGCAAAGCCCGTCGCGCCCAAAACGTTCGTGCCCAAAGCAGAGCCGAGCGCACCGCGTGCGCCGCGGTATTTCCGCAATGGACAGGAACAGGGCGTATACGTGGCGAAACCAGGGGTGGATACGAACGCAAGCTCGTCTTACGGTTCGACGTACCGTCCCCGTCCGCAAGGCGACAGACCTGCTCGTCCTACGGGCGAAAGAACGTTTACGAGCGGTAGACCGAGCGGTACTCGTCCGACTCGTACGGTTGGTAGCGCGCCTATCGCCGCGCCCATCATGCCGTCGAGGGATACGAAATCGTTCTCTGCACCGGCAAAAAAGAAATTTGAAAAGACTTACACCGAAAAGAAAGGGCTTTCCAAGCGTGATCTGGAACGGCAGCGCGGTATGACGGTGGAGGATTTCGACGAAGATAAGTCGGGATACAGAAAGGTACGTTCGCCCAAAAAGCAGAAACGCCAAGAGATTCCCACGATCAAGATCGAACACGCCGTGGTTACTACGCAGGATATTCCTTTGAAAGTGCTTTCCGAAAAGCTCGGCGTTTCGGCGGTGGAGATCACCAAACGCCTGTTCAAGGAAGGCATTATGAAGGGTATCAACGACTCGATCGACTATGATAACGCGGCGCTTATGGCGGCGGATATGGGTATCGATCTTGAATACAAGCCCGAGAAAACGGCGGAAGAAGTGTTGATGGATACGACCGCAGTCGAGGACGAAAGCAAGCTCGTGCTCCGCGCTCCCGTCGTTACGGTCATGGGACACGTCGATCACGGTAAGACCTCGCTACTCGATAAGATCCGCGCAACGTCGGTTACGAGCGGCGAAGCAGGCGGTATCACGCAGAGTATCGGTGCGTATACGGTAACGGCGAAAGGTAAACAGATCACGTTTATCGATACCCCCGGCCACGCGGCGTTCACGGCTATGCGTGCGCGCGGCGCGCAGGTAACGGATATCGTTATCCTCGTCGTGGCGGCGGACGACGGTATCATGCCGCAGACGGTGGAGGCGATCAATCACGCGAAAGCGGCGAACGTGCCTATCATCGTTGCAATGAATAAAATGGATAAATACGAGGTCAATCCCGACCGCGTGAAACAGGAACTGATCGAACACGAGCTCGTGCCCGAGGAATGGGGCGGCGATACGATGGTCGTTCCCGTGTCCGCGCTTACGGGTATGGGTATCGACGATCTGCTCGATTCCGTTAACCTCGTTGCGGAAATGCAAGAGCTCAAAGCCAACCCCGACCGTGCGGCGAAAGGTACGATCATCGAGGCGAAGCTCGACAAGGGGAAAGGTCCCGTGGCAAGCATTATCGTGCAGACGGGTACGCTCCGTACGGGCGACAATATCCTGTCGGGTACGACGATGGGACGCGTGCGCGCAATGTTCGACGATAAAGGCAAGCCTGTGAAAGCGGCAGGACCGTCGATGGCGGTATCCATTCTGGGCTTGGAGGACGTACCCAACGCAGGCGACAGCATTATGGCGGTCGATCAGGCGCTGATGAAACAGGTACAGGAAGAAAGAAAGAACAAGCAGCGCGAAAGCATGATCAAAGAACAGAGCCGCGTTTCGCTTGACGATATCTTCGCGCAAGTGGAAGAGGGCAAGATCCAAACGCTCAACCTTATCGTCAAGGGCGACGTGCAGGGTAGTGTGGAAGCGGTCAAACAGTCGCTCGAAAAACTGACGAACGAAGAAGTGCGCGTGAAAGTCATTCACGCGGCGGCAGGTGCGATCAACGAGGGCGACGTTATGCTCGCCGACAGCGCGAACGCGATGATTATCGGCTTTAACGTACGTCCCGACACCAAGGCGAAAAAGCTTGCGGAAACGTCGAAAGTGGACGTGAGAAGTTATCGTATCATTTACGAGTTGCTCGACGATATGGAAGCGGCACTTAAAGGTATGCTTGCACCCAAGCTGAAAGAAGTGCTTACGGGTAAATGCGAAGTCCGTCAGACGTTCAATATCACGGGCGTGGGTACGGTTGCAGGTTGCTACGTAACGGACGGTAAGATCGTACGCGGCGGCAAATTGCGTATTTATCGCGAGGATATTATGATCTGCGAGGGCGGCGTGAAATAGCTCAAACGCTTCAAAGACGATGTGAAAGAAGTCAACTACGGTTACGAATGCGGTTGCGCGATCGACGGCTTTAACGAGATTCGCGTTGGCGATATTATCGAATGTTACATTACGGAGGAAATTAAGGCGTAATGAAAGTTTCGAGAACTTCGAGATTAAACGGCGAGTATCAAAAAGAGATTAGCGAGATTTTACGCCTCGTTAAAGACAGAAATCCCGAGCTGAAAGGCTTGATTTCCGTTACCGAGGCGGACGTTGCGCCCGATCTGAAAACGGCGATCGTATACGTGAGTATTTACGGCGTAACCGCGGAGGAAACCAAACGCTCGTTTGCGCTTTTGCAGGAAAACGCGGGCTTTATAAGACACGAGCTTTCGCAGGTAATGCGTATGCGTACCGTGCCCGCGCTCACGTTCCGTATGGACGGGAGTATGGAGTACGGCTCGAAAATGGACGAGCTTTTTAAGAAGATTAAAAAAGACTAAAATGAACGCAACTTTACAACAAATTGCACAGCGAATAAAACAGGCAAAGAGCGTGGTTATATTCACGCATATGCGCCCCGACGGCGACGCGTTCGGGAGCGCGCTTTCGCTTTCTTCTGCATTAGGCGATTTGGGTATTCAAAACCAAGTTTGCGTGGAGTCGGATATTCCCTCCAACCTTGCGTTTATCCAAGGGATAGAAAGGGTACGTAAAACGCCCGAGGGGGAATTTGATCTGCTCGTTACGGTGGATTGCAGCGATATACAGCGTCTTGGCGCGCTTTCCGACGAATTTGTGATCGCAACGAGAAAAAAAATCGATACGGTGAATATCGATCATCATATTTCCAACGCGCGGTTTGCCAAATACGATTACGTGCGTGAGTGTTCGGCGAATTGTATGAATATGGCGGCGTTGATCGAACGACTTGGCGCGCCGCTCACAAAGCAAACGGCGGAGTACCTCTTTATCGGACTACTCACCGATTCGGGGAATTTTGCGCACGACGACGTGAACGAGGAAACGTTCGCGCTCGCGGCAAAGCTGGCGGCGGCAGGCGTGGACGTGCGCCTTTACAATTATCAACTGTTCAAAAAACAACCCAAAGCGCGCGCGGCTTTGTTTGCGCAGGTGATGAGCGGCATACGCTATTTCTTTGACGATCGGTTCGCGCTTATCACGATCTCGCAGGACGCGATGAAAAAATGTAAAGCGGATCACGGTATGACGGAGGGGTTCGTTGATTTTCTGCTCAACGTGGACGGAGTGGAGGTCGCCGCGTCGATCATGGAGATCAAGTATCGGCAGTATAAAATTTCCCTGCGTTCCAAAGAATACGCAGACGTGAACAAGATCGCCGGTACGTTCGGCGGCGGCGGACATATCCGCGCGGCAGGGTGTATGCTGTTCGGGGATATCGAAGAAGTGATCGATCGGTTATCCTACGCAGTATCACAGTATCTTGAATAAAAAAGAAAGGGGCAGGTATGCGATGAACGCGTACCTGCCCTTATCATTTTTGTTGTATCACTCGGTGAAATCGATTTGTATATCGCCCACGTCCGAATTGACGGAAAGACTTTTTTCGCCGCCTGTCGACGAATAAATATTCGTATTGCCCAGATCGTGCTCGATCGTTGTCGTGTAATCGGCGTGCTTACCGGCAAGTTTGGCGCGGATATCGCCGAGGTTGGTGGAAAGAGTGATCTTCTGTGCGTAGATGATCGCGCTTTGCGCTTGGATTCCGCCATTATCCGTTTCCGCGATCAATTCGTTCGCCGTGATATTGCCGACCAACGTAATCTTGCCGTTATCCGTTTCCAGATACGCTTTTGCCGATACGTTGCAACCGTTGAGTTCGACTGCGCCGTTGTCCGTTTGGGCGGTTAAATGCCCAGCCGTGATAAAGCCGAGTTTGACGGCGCCGTTGTCCGTTTCACACAAAAACGCCTCCGAGCAGGCGATTTCCGTCGTTTCCGTTTCGATCGCACCGTTGTCGGTGAAAAGGAATACGTTCTTTGCCTGTAAGCTTGGGCCGTCGAAAGAAATTTTACCGTTTTTCGTCGTTAAAGACAGATCGTACGTCCGATGGCTCGGCAAATGCAAAACGACTTTCGGGGAAGTAAAATTCCAAGAAATGAGGTTGAATTGCCATTTCCGTTTTTCGATGATCGACAGCGCGCCGTCCGTTTCGGTGAGCGTGATCTCGCTGATATTTTCCCCGACGTTATTTTGCGCTTGCGGATATTCGATCGCAAGATTGGCGATATGATCGTCGATCCGTACTTCGATCGCCGCGTTTTCGAAATCGATTGTGATGTCGTCGATCGGGTTTTCCGCGCTTTCGTCAAAGCGTTTTTCTTCCAATTTTACGGTCGAAAGAAAATCCATATTGCCGCCCGACGCGACGAATACGATCAATAATACGATACCGCCGCCGAGGATCAGAAGTAAGCCCGTAAGTAAGAGTATTTTTAAGGTTTTATTCATTTAATGTACCTCCGAGTATAAATCCACGTAAGCGCTTTTGCCGAACCGATCGCCAGATATTTGGACGATAAGTAAAAGCCGACGAAGAGCACCAAGCCTACGCCCACAAGCACCAAGCCGATAATCACGTTTATAAAAATAGCTGCGCCAGAGGAGGACGTCATGAAGAAATGGGAGAGCAAGGCGTAGAAGATTCCTGCAACGCTGACGGCAATGCCTGCGATCGATACCGCGGCAAAAGATATGATCAAAGCCGCCGCCGTGATCGCAAGAGGGAGAATCAAGATCAGGGATAAAAAGAACAAGCCTACGAGCTCGGCAACAGATGCGCCGTTACCCGTTTTTCGTTCTACGGTTTCCCATTCGATTCCCTCTTCCGCAAGGATACGCGCGGCACATTCTTCCGGCGAACCGAATTCCGCAAGTATTTCCGATTCCGAAACGCCTTCTTCGAGTTTGTCGCCGTAAATCTCTTTGTAATAATCGAGGATCTTTTTTCTTTCCTCTTTCGGCAACGGTTTTAGCTGTTGAATCAGTTGTTTTTCCCAAGTTTTTTTCGTCATTCCCGTTCTCCTTGCAAAATAAATTCGCTGATTTTCTTGAATTGATCGATCGTTTCCACGAAATCCTCGATCTTTTGCAGTCCGCTCGGCGTAATACGGAAATACCTTCGTAATCGTCCGTTGTGTTCGGCGCACCGTGTTTTCACCGCGCCGCTTTGTTCTAATCGCCGTAAAATGGGATAGAGCGTCGATTCCGAAATTTCGATATACGGCTCTAAATCGGAGATGATCTTATAGCCGTACGATTCTTCCCGTCGTATCGCCGAGAGTACGCAAACGTCTAAAAGTCCCTTTTTTAATTGTGCGTCCATTGCATACTCCTTTTTGCATAATATTATACAATGCATAGTATTGTTTGTCAAGCGAATTTCGTCGAAAAAATAAAAATTTTTCTCGACGGTAGATCGCTTGGAAAAAAACGCCGAAAAAGGCGGTTGCGGAGGTTGATTTTTTTGGTAAATACGTGTATAATATAAGAAAAAAGCGGCGCGAGGTGTGTATGGCACAGAAAGCGAAAAAATGGGAAGAATGGTTAAATATAAGCGGTGAAACGGCGCGGGTGATCTCATACGCCGATTATTTCGCGCGTCGACCGCTTTTTTCATCCTTACAGATCAAAAACGCAAGCGACGAGGCGGCGCACGATCTCGTGCTGTCCGTTACGAATGAAAACGGTATGCTCATTTCCTGCGAAAAGACGCTGGAAGAAATTCCTTTTGAGAGTGCGGTAGAAATCGCGCTGGGCAATATCCTTTCGCCCCTTTATTTTTCGAGTACGGAAGAAGTCAAGCAGGAGCGTATCGAAGTAACGTTGCGCAAGGATAAACGCATAGTGGCGAGCGCGGAATTTACCGTTACTACGCTACCGTTTGATTTCTGGCAGGGCACGGAGGGGGATTTGGAGCTTTTGGCGTCGTTTGTCCGCCCGCGGCTTGCCGATTGCGCGAAAATGCAAACGGAGGTTTCCGCGCAGCTGAAAAAATGGAATGCCGATCATGAGCTCGGCGGCTATATCGCCAACGATAAAAACGCCGTTCGCCGCACGATCGCCGCGCTGTACGCCGCGCTCCGTAGGTTAGGCGTTTCCAAAAAGGAGGCGGATATTTCCCGTCCCGTGGAGGCAGGCGCAGGTGTAAAGATCGTGTCGGGACGCATGGCAAGTCCGCTCGAAATGTCGCTGTTTGCTTGCGGTTGCTTGGAAAGTATGGGCTTGCACCCCGTGCTCGTGCTTGGGGAAAGGGAAATTACCTGCGGCGTGTGGCTGTACGACAGCTGTTTCCTCGATACCGTTTCCGACGATATGGGGCGGCTCGGCGCGTATATTTCCGACGGGATCAATAATTTGAGCTGTTTCGATATCGAGGATATTTTCTCGGATAAGAACGCCGCGTATTCGACTTCCGAAACGCATTTTAGGGAAAAGTGGGAGGTTGGACGGTACGAGCGGTATATCGATATTCGCCGTTGCCGTATTTCGCATATTCTGCCGATGCCCTTGCGCGCGCGGAATCTGAAAGGGTACGAGGTTTTGTCGGAGGAGGATACCTCGCCCGAAAGCTTGCCGCTCGATCTCAAACCCACGCAAAAGCTTTCTCTCGATAGCGAGCAGACGAAAGATAAACAATGGGAGCGTAGATTGCTCGATCTTTCCATGAAAAACGGGCTGTTGCATTTCCAAGCCGCAAAAACGGCGACGCACCTCGTGTCCGTAGACGCCGATTCCACGCTCGACGCAATTTCGCAGTCGGGCGAGCTGTTGCTTGCGCCTGCTACGGCGGACGTGGCGGAGGTCGCAAAACGGGGCGTACGTTTCGGCGCTAGCGGCGAAGTGAAAGGTATGCGCGAGCTGATCGGATTGGAAAACCGTTCGGGGATCTTGCGCACGTATTCGGACGAAAAAACGCTTTCCGAAACGGTGAACAGACTCATCAAGAAAAGTAAAGAGGCGGACGAGGAGTCAGGTACGAAAATTTTGTATTTGGCGCTCGGCTTTCTCAAATGGTATACCCGTGAGGACGGCGCGGAACATTACGCCCCCCTCGTGTTGCAGCCCGTCGTACTCAAAAAGAGCAAGGGCGGCGCAGGGTATGCCGTGGCGCTCACCGACGAGGATATCTCCGTCAACTTTACCCTGCTTGAATATCTCAAACAGGAATTTAATATCGATATGCGCGGACTCGATGGCGCGGTGCAGGGGTTGAAGATATCGGAGATCCTTGCAATGGTGCGTATGGAAGTGGTCGGTATGCGCAAATGGGAGGTGTTCGACGACGCGTATATCGCCGCGTTCTCGTTTGCGCGCTATCAAATGTGGTACGATCTGCGCCAGAATATAGGCGAGTTTTCCAAGAATGAGATCGTGAAAGCATTTTTGGACAATTCGGTGATGACGGGCACGTTTTCCGCGGAGGAGGAACGAATCAAAGAGGACGACGGTCGTCCCGAAACCACTCTCACGCCTCTGCCTGCCGATTCGTCGCAATGGGCGGCGATCGCGCTTTCGCAAACGGGTAAGAGTTTCGTTTTGCACGGTCCACCAGGGACGGGTAAATCGCAGACGATCACGAATATGATTGCAAACGCCTTGTACGAGGGCAAACGCGTGCTGTTCGGTGCGGAAAAACAAGCGGCGCTCTCCGTCGTTAAAAAGCGTTTGGATAGTCTTGGTTTGGGCGATTTCTGCTTGGAATTACATTCGAATAAAACGAACAAATCGGACGTTCTGCAAAAGCTGAACGCCACGCTTTCTCTTGCCGGCGCGGAGGAAAAGGTCGGGCTTTCGGAAAAATCGAGTTCGATAATAAAGCTTAAAGAGGACCTTGCCGAGCCGCTTGCAGCCCTCCATAAAAAACGGCGACTGGGCGTTTCGGTGTACGAGGCGTTGCTCGTGTGTCTGAAAAACAAAAACGCACCCGATATTATGAATATCGAAAGCTCGTTCTACGACGGGTTGACCAAAGAAAAGATCGACGCGTACGAGCGCATGATGATACAGGCAGCGGCTGCGGCGAAAGAGTGCGGCGGCGTGTATAATTCCCCCTTTTCCAACGTCAATCTGACCGAGTACGATCTGCCCACGCGCGATTCGCTCTATTGCGCTTCGGAAGTGGTGATCGCGGAGATCAAGCACTTGAAAAACTATATGGCGCTGTTTTTGGATATTTACCGTCAGAAGATGAGTACGCTTACAAGAAAGAAACTCGACGGGCTTTTTCAGATCGCGCAAATGCTTGCAAGCGGTAAGCTGAATAAATATTTCAAGGAAAACGAGGAGGAGTTTTACGCATTTTTCAACGCCAACAAGCGATTGGATTCTTGTCTTGAAAAGTACTTCAAAACGCATAAAAAACTCGTGGATATTTCCAAGGAATACGAGGAAATAGGCAAATGGCTGGACGGGGGCGGCGTTGAGCCCGAAAACAACAAGGCGGTAAAAACGGTGATGAAACGGCTTTCCAAAGTGGCGCTCGCGCCGACGGAAGAGGACGAAATTTTACCGCAAATAGAAACGCTGTACGCGATCTACGAGGCGATGGAGCGCGTTAAATCTTCCACCAAACTTTCGAATTATTTCACGTTCGCGTTCGGTAGGGTGGACTTTTTCGACGCGCGCTTGCATTTTCTTGACGATCTGTATCGGTTGCACGAACTTTGCGCGTCGGTGTTTATGGATTACAACGCCGACAGCTTTAACAGTATGTGTATCCGCGCCGCCAGCGGCTACGCCACGCCCGTGCTCAAAGGGTTGATCAGTTCTTTGGAAAGTTTCCGTGCGGCGGAAGAAAGCTTTTTATGCGTTACGGCGGCGGATAAGGCAAAAACGCCCGACGAGGACGTACTCGATTACTACGTGGCAAAAGCAGGCGCGCTCATTGAAAATATCGATATGCTCGCGCCGTGGTGTATGTATAAAAAGACGGCGAAAGCGCTCGACGAGGCAGGCTTGACCTTTATTACCGACGCGCTCGAAGACGGTTCGGTAACGGGCGAAAATATCGTCGATAGCTTTGAAAAGAACGTATATAAGAATTTCTTGCAGACGAATATTCCTCTCGATCCCGTGTTGGCGCGCTTTTCCGCGGCGGTTTCGGAGGAGAAATCGGAAAGTTTGCGCCTCGCTATGGACGATTTTGCGCGCCTTACCAAAGAGGCGATTCGCGCAAAGCTCATTTCCCGTTTGCCCACCGCGTCTACCGAGGGTAGTTTAAGCCTCGAAGTGGCGAATTTTGCACGGCTCTCCAAAGCCAACTTACGCGGTACGGGACTTCGCAAACTCTTTGAGGAAATACCCGAACTCATTAAACGTATCGCACCCTGTCTTTTGATGAGTCCGATCACCGTTTCGCAGTATTTACAAGCGGAGAACGGGCTCGTGGACATGGTGATTTTCGACGAGGCTTCGCAAATTCCGACGGCGGAGGCGATCTGTACTCTCGCGCGCGGCAAGAGCGCGATCGTCGTGGGCGATCCCAAGCAACTGCCGCCCACCTCTTTCTTCCACGCAAATTACGTGGACGAGGAAAACCTCGAAAACGAGGATATGGAAAGCGTGCTCGACGATTGCCTTGCTATCAATATGCCTCAACGCCACCTCACGTGGCATTATCGGAGCAAGCACGAAAGCTTGATCGCATTCTCGAATAACGCGTATTACGAAAACAGGCTCTGTACCTTCCCCTCGCCCGACGCGCTGAACAGTAAAGTCAAGTTCGTGTTCGTGGAGGACGGTACGTACGACCGTGGTTTCACCAAGAAAAACAAAGCCGAAGGGGACGCGCTGGTGGAGGAAGTGTTGCGTAGGTTGAGCGATCCTGTGCTGAAAAAATCGAGTATCGGCGTCGTTACGTTCAGTAACGTGCAAAAGGAATATATCGAGCGCAAGTTGTCGGCGGCGATCGCGGAAAAGCGGTTGGAGCGCGAGGCGTACGAGAGGGAAGAACCGTTGTTCGTGAAAAACCTTGAAAACGTGCAGGGAGACGAGCGCGACGCGATCCTGTTCTCTATCTGTTACGGTCCTGACCGTATGGGACGTATTTCGCTCAATTTCGGGCCGCTCAATCAGGCAGGCGGGTGGCGGCGACTGAACGTGGCGGTTTCGCGCGCGAGAGAGGAAATGGTGGTGTTCTCGTCAATGACGGGCGCAATGATCGATCTTTCCAAAACCAACTCCAAAGGAGTGGCCGGCTTGAAAGCGTTCCTCGATTTTGCCGAAAAGGGCAGAACGAATCTTGCAATCTCGTCAAGCACGCTGTTGACGAAAAAGGAGGGACTGGGCAAGTACATTGCCAAGGAATTGTCCGCTTACGGCTATGAATGCCGTTACGACGTGGGGGCTTCGGGCTTTAAGATCGACGTGGCGGTTATCGATCCCAAAAACAGACATAAGTTTATTCTGGCGATCTTGTGCGATACGCCCAACCGTTTTTCGATCAAGGATCGTAACGTGTTGCAGGTACAAACGCTCAAACGTAACAACTGGAACGTTTTGCGTGTGTTTGCCGTGAATTATTACAACAACCCCAAACGGGAAATCAAGAAGATCAAAGATCTGCTCGATAAATTGACCGGCGCGGATAAAAAGGGCGGCGCGGAGCTCAATCGCGGTAAAAAGAATTATAAGGTCGCCAAACTTGAACAGCTTTACGAAAACGCGACCTACGTAACTTCGGGCGAAAACGATAAAGAGCTCCTTGCGCGTTTGAAAGCGATCGTGGCGGCGGAAGAGCCTATTTCGCACGATTTCCTCGTGCGTAGGTGTTTGGCAAGCCTTGGAATCGTCAAATACGGCTCGAAAGTGGAAAACCGTATGCAAGCGCTCGTCGCGCTTTGCGGATTTAAGTACGAACGTATTTTGGGCACGGCGTATTATCATAAGACGGATAAGGTGTTGGGCTTTGATAAATACCGTGTGGAAACGGACGAACCTTTGCGCAAAAACGAAACGGATTACACGCCGTACGAGATCGTTGCGATCGTGCGCGGTGCGCTCGAAGACAAAGTGGCGTTGTATATGGACGAGATACAAACGATCGTGGCGTCCGTATTCAGAATGGCAAGGCAGAGCGACAAATTCACGGCGTACGTGAACGATTGCGTATCGCTCGGTGAAGACCGAGGACTGTTCGTGCGTTCGGTGTCTGACCGTATATCGCTCGCTTAATAGGCATACGCAAAAGAGAAAAAACATATGGAAAACGCAAGCGAAAAAATATTTAATTTTCGTCCCGCCGCTTTTGCGGCGGTTTTCCTGTGTCTGGGAGTCTTTTTTGCCTACGGGATATTTTTTGAAGACCTTTCCCCGTGGTGGCTGTCGCTTACGTTGCCGCTCGCGATCTCGCCTCTTTTCTTCCGTCGTCGTAAACGCGCCTTTCTTGCGGTGGGCTTGCTGTTGCTTGCCTTTTTTATCGGCTTTTATTCCTTTTCTCGGCAGATCGAACGGTATACGGATACGCAAACGTATGCGAGCGAAGAATATCCCGTGGCAGGGCAGATCGTTTCTATCGGCGAAACGAGTTGGGGTTACAGGGTGGTCTTGACCGACCTTACGATCGGCAGTACCAAGGAGGACGGAAAACTCGTCGCATACCTGCCTGCCTCGTTTGCCGAGCAGTTACGGCTTTCCGAAGTGGTTTTACTCAAAGGCAAGGTGCAGACGCAAACGGAACTTTTTGACGAGTACGGTTTTCGTGCAAGCACAGTCGGCGACGATATCCGTTATACGATGCAAGCGGAGGATTGCACGGTGCGTGCAAAGCCTTTTTCGCTGATCGCAACGATAAGAATGCGCGTGAAAGAGGTCGTATATGCAGGTATGGACAAAACCTCCGCCGCCGTTACGCTCGCCCTGCTTACGGGCGACGATTCGGGGATCGGAGAGGGATTGCTCGAAAATATACGCCGCGGCGGTATTGCGCACGTGTTTGCCGTTTCGGGATTACATATCGGCGTACTGTTCGCATTTACAACGTGGATAGCGGAAAAAACGGGACTACGAAAAACGTCCAAATGGGTACGCTTTTTATTTTCGGCGGCGGTGGTGCTCTTTTACGGCGCGATCTGCGGCTATTCCGCTTCCGTCGTACGCGCGATCACGATGTGTTTGTGTTTATACGCGGCAAGACTGATCGGGTTTACCGACGATTTTCTCGACGCGCTCGGTTTGGCGGCGATCGTCGTTTTGGTTCGTTCGCCCGTCGCGGCGTTCGAGGTCGGTTTTCAGCTTTCCTTTGCCGCGTGTTTGGGAATCGCGTTGCTAGAACGCCCGATAAGGAAAGGACTCGAACACGTTTGCGCGAAGATCGAATTTCTTTTGACGGGCAGAGATCCCGAGGCTGTGCCGAGAAAATCGAGAAACGAGCATCCGCCGACGGTGCGACAGCGCGTACAGCGTTCCTGCGTTTCCTTTCTTTCCCTTTCCACGGCGGCGCAGATCGCGACCGCGCCCGTATCCCTTGCGGCGTTCGGGTATCTTTCGGGCTGGGCGTTTTTGTTGAACGTCCTGTTCGTGCCGCTTATCAGCGTAGGGTTTGCCTTGCTGCTTGCGTTCGTGGCGGTCGCCGCGCTTTTGCCGATCGCGTGGAGTGGTTGGGTGTTATACGCACCGTCGGTGTCTTGGTCGGCGTTGCTACTGTTTTTCCAAACGGTCGATCTTTCCGCTTTTGCGATTTCGGGATTCACGGTGGGAACGAGCGGTTTGATCTGCTATTATATCGCGATCGCTTTTTTATCGGATAAATTCAATTTGGAAAAGTCAACGCGACGGACGATGGCGGCGTTGGCGTTGCTTGCGTTTGTCGTCGCCGTGTGGGTGATTAACCTCTAACGGTGAGGAAAAAGCTTACGCGTTTTTCTTGCTTTTTCGTGGGAAATATGCTATAATGGTAAGGAAAATCCGCGAAGGAGGGAGATAGAGAGTGAAATACGTCGATTTCAAGAAGTTCACGGACGAGAACGGCGCAAAGCCCGTCTATCTTTTCGAGGGAGAGGAGGCGTACTTTCGGGAAAAGGGCGAGGCAATGCTCAAAGCCCGTTTTTTGCAAGAACCTACCCTCGACTATATCTCTTTCGACGGCAGTTCGCTTAAAGGCGAAAAAATGATCGCGCTCGTAGAGGCGCTCAACAGCTTTCCGTTCGTCAGCGAAAAGCGCGTGGTGCGCGTAACCGAGTTTTATCCCACGGAGAAAGAATACGAAACGTATTTGAAAAGTACTTTCGAAAATCCGCCTGCGGACGGGCTTTTGATGATCGTTAACTGTGAGAAAGCCAAGTCAGGCGGCGCGGCTTTTGCGAAAAAACCTAACGTAACGTACGTGGATTGCGGTAAGTCGGACGAGGAAACGATCAAAAAATGGATATACCTCACCTGTAAAAAGTCGGGGATTTTAGCCGATAGCGTAACTTGCGGGAAATTTGCGGCGTATTGCAATTACGATATGTCGCGCATTTCGAAGGAAACGGAAAAATTGCTTTGCTATTGCGCGGCAGAGGGCGTTTCAAGACTGACGGACGAAACGGTGGACGCGCTCGTATATCCCGACGCGGAATATAAAATTTACGAACTCACCAACGCCTTGGCACGGAAAAATTATTCGGCGTTTATGAAAATATTAAACGAACTGTCCGTGAAAGGCTTTAACGAGATTTTCCTTTTGTCCACGCTTGCGAGTTATTTCAAGGGCCTATACGAGGTTTCGCAAATGCGCGGTAGCGACGGGGAAGTGGCGGCGGCGCTCGGCGTGAAAGAATTCGTGGCGAAAAAGAACCGCGAACAGGCGGCAAAATTCCAAAAAGGCGAGCTTTTCCGCGTATACGAAGGCGTATATAACGCCATTAGCGACGTGAAATGCGGTAAAATGACGCCGCCATCCGCGGTCAAAGCGGTTACGGCGCGTTTATTTTTCGGAAATTCCTGAAAAAGGGCGGAGAAACACTTTATTTTTTGCGGAATATTTTATATAATATATAGTAGAGAAATTTCATTTCCGCTCGTAAACAAAAGAAAAACGGTCGGGAAAGAAAAACGGAGGAATATATGGGAATACGGCTTTTGACTGCGATGGAGCGTCTGATCTGGCTCAAAGACGGGCTGATCGGCTTTTTCGGTAATTTCCAAGTGAT
>JAFTPZ010000047.1 GCA_017463025.1 Clostridia bacterium | reverse complement strand
TCTGTTTTTAATCTGCTTTTTACGAGCTTTCCGGCTCGTATCTGCCCCCTCGCGGCGACAGCTTGTATATAATACCACAAACCTTTTATCTTTGTCAACTGTTTTTTCATCTTTTTTTTAACTTTTTTTGAAAAATTTTTTTAAGTTGACATTTTCGGGGTATTTCTACGCCCTCCGCGATGACAGCTTGTCTATATTACCACTTTATTCTTTCCTTGTCAAACGTTTTTTATACCTTTTTCGACTTTTTTTGGAAAAAATTTATTTTACTGCTTTGACAAGCGTCAAAACGACCTTTTCACCGTTGATATCCACTTCTTTGGTATACCCCTCGGTTTTACCCTCGTCAACGGAAAGCGCCAAAACGTCCTCCTTGAACGCGCCCGTTTGCAGCACCGACTTCGCCTTTCCTTCCGCTATATAATATATAGATATACGGTCGGTGATCTCAAAGCCTGCCTCTTTACGCATTGTCTGTACCTTGGAAACAAGTTCTCTCTCGATACCCTCGACGATCAGTTCTTCCGTGAGCGCGGTGTTGAGCGCAACCGTTACGCCTTTATCGCTCGCAGAGATAAACCCTGCCTTGCTCTCCGTAAAAATCTGCAAGTCCTCTTCTTTCAAAACGACTTCCGTATCGGCGTCGAGCACGTACTCCCCACCGTCGCGAACGGCGTCAACGACTTTCTTCGCGTCGCACGTCGTTAGGAATGCGGTGATCGCGCCTAATTTTTTGCCGTACTTCGGACCGAGCGTTTTAAGCTGCGGTTTGAGTTTATACGAAATAAACTCGTTCGCATCCGCCGCCGATTTATATTCCTTAATATTCAGCTCGTCGAGCGCGATCGCTTTCAAACCTTCGGAAAGAGTCCCCTCTTTCGCCGTTACCACGTACATCTCCGAAAGCGGTTGACGGTTTTTCACGTTGCCCGTGTTTCTCGCCGCTCTGCCGAGGTTGACGACGTCGAGTACTACGTCCATACCTTTTTCCAACTCCGTATCCACGAGTGCTTGATCGTATACGGGGAAATCGCAAAGGTGTACCGATTTCGGCGCGTCCTTGATAAACGACGGCACGAGGTTGAGATACATCTCTTCCGCGATAAACGGCGTGTAGGGCGCGGTGAGCTTGGCAAAGGTTACGAGCACGTGCCAAAGCACCGTGTACGCCGCCGCTTTATCCTCCGTCATTTCGCTGCCCCAGTAACGATCTCTGCCGCGACGCACATACCAATTCGACAAAATATCCGTGAAGTCCTGTAACGCGCGCGCGCTGTCTATAATATTATATACGGCAAGATTTTTATCTACCTGATCGATTAGCGTGTTGAGCTTGGAAAGTATCCACTTATCCATCAGCGAGAGCTTGCATTTTTTCAAATCGTAGTCGGCGGGATTATAGTTGTCGATATCCGCATACAGGCAGAAGAACGCGTAGGTGTTCCAAAGCGTACCCATATACTTCCTTTGCGCCTCGCTCACCGCCTCGGGATAGAAACGGGAGGGCAACCACGGTGCGGACGAGGTATAGAAATACCAACGCACGGCGTCTGCGCCCTGTTTATCGAGCACCGACCAAGGATCGACGACGTTGCCTTTATGCTTGGACATCTTAATACCGTTCTTATCGTTCACGTGGCCGAGCACGATACAATTTTTGAACGGCGCTTTATCGAACAGCAAGGTCGAGATCACGAGCAGGGTATAGAACCAGCCGCGCGTCTGATCGACCGCCTCGGAAATGAAGTCGGCAGGGAAGGTCTGTTCGAATACGTCCTTATTCTCAAACGGATAATGATACTGCGCAAACGGCATCGACCCCGAATCGAACCAACAATCGATAACCTCGGGCGTACGTTTCATTTTACCGCCGCACTTTGCGCACTTGCAGGTCAGCTCGTCCAAATACGGGCGGTGCAATTCGATATCTTTCGGCGCGCCGCATTTTTCCACAAGCTCGGCACGCGAGCCGATCACTTCGATCTCGCCGCAATCGGGACATACCCAAACAGGCAGAGGCGTACCCCAATACCGATCACGGGAAAGTCCCCAGTCGATCACGTTTTCGAGGAAGTTGCCCATACGCCCCTCTTTGATCGTATCGGGCATCCAGTTGACCGAACGGTTTGCCGCGATCAGGCGATCCTTGATCGCCGTTACTTTGATAAACCAGCTCGAACGCGCGTAGTAGATAAGCGCGGTATCGCAACGCCAACAGAAAGGATAGCTATGCGTAACTTCCAACGGCTTTAAGAGTAAGCCGCGCGTTTTCAAGTCCTTGATCACCGCAGGATCGGCGGCTTGCGCCCCTACGCCCGTAAACTCGCCGCAGCCTTGGGGAAATTTCCCCTCCTCGTTGATAAGCTGCACGACGGGCAAATTATAGCGTTTACCCACTTTATAGTCGTCCTCACCGAACGCGGGCGCGATATGCACGACGCCCGTACCGTCGGACAGCGTTACGTAGGTGTCGCAGGTTACGAAATGCGACTTTTCACGGTATTTGAAAATTTCTTTGCCGAACGGATACAGAGGCTCGTATTCGGTATACTCGTACGCCGTACCCTTTTTCGTGGAAAGAACCTTATATCCCTCTTCACCGAGCACCGATTTCAAAAGTCCCTCGGCAAGGATATATTTCTCGCCGCTTTCTTCCATTTCCACTTCCACGTAGTCGTAGTCGGGGTGCATACAGAGCGCGACGTTGGAGGGGAGCGTCCAAGGGGTAGTCGTCCAAGCGAGGATATATTGATTCTCTTCGCCCTTGACCTTGAATTTGACAAATGCCGTCGTCTGTTTTACGTCCTTATACCCCTGCGCCACCTCGTGCGAGGAAAGCGCCGTGCCGCAACGGGGGCAATAGGGCACGATCTTGTGTCCTTTATACAGCAAGCCCTTTTTATGGATCTCTTTGAGCGCCCACCATTCCGATTCGATATAATTATCGTGATAGGTTACGTAAGGATTGTCCATATCGCACCAATACCCTACGCGATCGGACATCTCTTTCCATTCGCTCGTATATTTGAATACGGATTTTTTACATTCCTTGATAAACGGCTCGATACCGTATTTTTCGATACCCGTTTTACTTTCCAAGCCGAGTTTTTTCTCCACTTCGAGCTCGACGGGCAGACCGTGCGTATCCCAGCCCGCTTTTCTTAAAACGTGCTTGCCTTTCATCGTCTGATAACGGGGTACGATATCTTTCATAACGCGCGTTAAGATATGTCCGATATGCGGTTTACCGTTTGCCGTGGGAGGACCGTCGTAGAAAGAAAATTCCTCCTTGCCCTCGGTCGCTTTCATACTTTCCTCGAAAATTTTGTTTTCGTTCCAATATTCGACGATCTTCTTTTCTCTTTCGACGAAATTGAGCGAAGTGTCTACTTTCTTGTACATAGCCATATATTTTTCTCCTTTTTTAAAGGTTATTTTCTGTATGTAATTGATTTGCCGTTTGCGCCGTAATTTTCTTGCGGTTGACGATTGTCAAAACGAGCGAGGCGGCGTAGACGGCGAACGCTACGCAATAGACCGTTTTGGAAAGCGCGGTGTCGTGCGCGCTTGCAAACGACATATAAACGAGCAATAACGCGCCTGCCGTCGCAAGCGATTTCAAAATAATCAGCGTAATTAGACAACGGTTTTTTATTTTGACCGCTTTCGTTTTCTTATCCGCAATAAAATCAGATTGCACTTTTCCGTCCGCGCGGTACATTTTCCAAGTTAGTCCAAACAGGGATAATGCAAGTATTCCTGCACCACACGCCAAAGGCAGGTAAAGAAATACCATCATTATAATTCCGACAACCCAATACCCCATCGGAGCTTCTTGCGGCAGGGTCTTGGCGTATTGCGTCATTGCATAATTTTCATAGTCAAAGATAAACACGGCAAATGCGATTGACAATATACCCAAAACACAGTTGACGATAAGCTCCGTTTTTTCCGCTTTACACATACAGTTTCCCCTACAACAAAAAATAAACGCCGTCATGCTTTGGAAAAAACACAACGGCTTTCTTTAACCACCAAAACAAACTATCATTTGTCGCGAGTGATAACGGATCGCGAGCCCGTACCCTGCTACTCTTTCCATTTCGCAAGGTCAGCTGACGAGGTGATATTTTCCGTGTGCCCCTTCTTCCTTTCACCGATAACGGAATTTCTCTGTGCGGCGGCAACAAACGGAAACGTTGTCCTCTTTTAACGCTTTTCTATTTCATTTTTATATATTATAACGGATTTTTCCGTTTTTGTAAAGCGAATTCACGGTATTTTTGAATTTTAGCTTTACGGGCTCACGCGGTTAATATCTCTCGGGAACATGGTCGCCTCGCGCACGTTCTTTGCGCCAAGCAGATGCATCGTCAATCTTTCCAGTCCGATCCCCAAACCACCGTGGGGAGGCGCGCCGTATTTATGGAGCATCAAATACGTCGCAAACTCGTCGGGGTTCATACCCAGCTTTTTCATCTTCTCTACCTGCTCGTTATAATCGTGCACACGTTGACCGCCCGAGGTAATCTCCAAACCGCGGAACAGTAAATCGAACGAAAGCGTGTATTCGGGATCTTCGGGGTCGTCCATGGTATAGAACGGACGTTTTTTCGAGGGATAATGCGTAATGAAAATGAAATCGGAATTGAACTGCTTTTTCGCGTACTTGCCAAGGAGTTGTTCTTCCTCGGGATCGAAGTCTTTCATATCCGTCGGCTGATACTTGAATTTCTTCATAAGTATTTCTTTCGCTTCCATAAATTTGAGCGTGGGAATTTCCTTGATTTCGGGCACTTCGATATGCAACAACTCGATCTCGTTTTTATACTCCGTTTTGAGCAGATTCATAATATATTTGAGCACGCCCGTTTCCATCTGCATAATATCTTCAAAGCTTTCGATAAAGCCCATTTCGAAGTCCATAGAAATATACTCGTTCAAATGACGGCTGGTATCGTGGTGCTCCGCTCTGAACACGGGCGCAACCTCGAACACGCGTTCGTACACCGCCACGAGGGCTTGCTTATAAAGCTGCGGCGATTGCGCGAGGTATACCTGTTTACCGAAATAGTCGAGCTTGAATACGTTCGTACCCCCCTCCGCGCCGGCGAAGTTGATTTTCGGGGAATGAATTTCGGTAAAGCCCTCTTTCGTGAGGTATTCTCTAAATCCGCGTTGAATACCCTCCTGCAATTTGAAAATAGCGCGTTCCTTGGGGTTGCGCAGGGTTACGGGACGGTAATCAAGGTTCGTCGAAAGATCGCAGTTCACCTGCTTTTTTGTGATGACCACGGGCGGAATTTCCGCAGGGTGGGACAAAAGCTCGATATTATGAATTTGCAATTCGTAACGTTTGCTGCCGTCCCGCGTTTCGCCTGCCACGACTTTACCCGTAATTTTCGCCGCACATTCCTCTTTCACGTCCTCGCTCATTCTGTAAGAAGAAAAGCTTTCCGCGTATACGCATTGCACGGTTTCGCGCGCCGTACGTAAAATAACGAACGCGAAATCGGACATCATTCGGATATTATGGATCGTACCTTTGATCGTTACGATCTCGTTCTCGTATTTTTCGAAATCTGCGAACGATACGGTATTTTTTTGAATTTCACCTGTGATTGCCATAAAAATTTAACCTCTTTTGAAAAAAATCTCATTTACACTATTTTAATGCGATTGACAAAAAAAAGCAAGTGTTTTATAATAGATTTATTAAAATTTTCAGCGTAAGGAGTCGGCAAATTATGCGCGTTCTGGCGATCAACGATATATCTTGCATAGGAAAATGCTCTTTGAGCGTTTCCCTGCCCATCATCTCCGCGTGCGGCGTAACCTGCGACGTAATCCCCACCGCCATTCTTTCTACGCATACGGGCGGTTTCGAGGGCTACACCTTCCGCGATCTGACGGACGATATTCCGTCTATCTTGGCCCATTGGAAAACGCTCGGCGTTAAATTCGATTTTATTTACAGCGGATATTTGGGCAGTATGGAACAGATCGACCTCGTTTCCGCAATCAAAAAAGAATTTTTAGCGGAGGGCGGTAAATTGATCGTCGATCCCGTAATGGGCGACAATGGGAAATTATACGCAGGGTTCACCAAAGCGTACGTGGAAAAAATGCGCGGACTTTGCCGCGAGGCGGATTATATCCTGCCCAACGTTACCGAGGCTTGCTATCTTTTAGGCATACCCTACGCCGAGTATATGCAAGAAACGGCGCAAAAATTAGCCGAGCTTTGTCCCCGTCCGATCGTTACAGGTATTCATCAGAATAATGATATCCTTGTGTCTTACTTGGACGAAAACGGCGATCTGCAAACGTATTCCTCCGAAAATATAGCAGGCTTTTTCTGCGGCGCAGGCGACGTGTTCGCCTCTGCGTTCGTCGGCGCGTTGACGCGCGGCAAGTCGGAAAGGGAGGCCGTCGGGCTTGCCGCCGATTTCACCACCGCCGCCATACGACGTTCGGCAACGGAAGTACCCGACAAACGCTACGGGCTTAACTTCGAGGCGGAAATATTTACCTTTTTACAAAAGCTGAACACTTAAAAAATATACCTTCATTCCGTTGACAAACGGCGTTGAAATGCGTTATAATATAAACAGATCTGCGGTGTACGGAGTTCGGCAGTAAACGGAATCCACAATATGAAATCGGGAGCAAGTTATTCGTGGCGATAGGCAAGGTCTGCAATTTTTGCGGAAAGTCCGAGGCGTCAAGATGCGGCACCCACCTTGCGAAAATGCGGGGTTCATCTTTTTGCCGAGGTGCGGCACAGGCGGATTATTTTGAATATAACAACGGACGGTCTTCACCGTCCGTTTTACGTTTCATTTTTTTCGTTTGTTTTCTTTGGCAACTTCAAAAATCTTTACGACGAGCTCCATCATAGCAAACGCAATCCCTGCCACCGGCCATAACAGCCAAGTGATATGCCAATCCCCAGAAAGGAAACTCCAAAGAAGATAGACGAGCGTCATCACAAGCCAAAACAAGTCTTCAACGAGTTTCAACACCGTCTTTTTGGGTTTTGAGCTTTGTGGAGGTTGCTCGGGCTTTTCCTCAACGGTTTTTTCCGCTCCGTCGTCTTTGAGTAGATAATCGGTGGAACAACCGAAGATTTCGCTCATTTTCAGAACGTTGTCGAGATCGGGCAACGACGCGCCCATCTCCCATTTGGACACCGCTTGGCGTGAAACGTCCAGACGGAATGCGAGTTCTTCTTGCGACCAACCGTTCTTTTTACGCAAATACGCAATCTTTTCTTCTAACTTCATAATGTACCTCCGCAATTTCGTTTTGCGGTTTTATTATAGCATTTTTCGGCGGTTGCGACCACCAACTTTGCTTATAATTTTGTCAACCGACGGTTGCGTTTTCAAGTTTTCGTTCAAATTAGGCGGCGTTCGTATTCTACAAACGCCGCCCGATTTACTTCTTTTCGTTTATACGCCGCTATACGCCGAGAAACCGCCGTCGATCGGCAAAACCACGCCCGTGATAAAGCCTGCCGCCTTGTCGTTGATAAGGAACAACAAGCCGCCTTCAAGCTCTTCGCTTTCGCCAAATCTGCCCATAGGCGTCGCCGCTAATATTTTACCCGTTCTCGCCGTGGGCGTACCGTCGTCGTTCCACAAAAGCTTTGCGTTCTGTTTGGTCGAGAAGAACCCAGGGGCGATCGCATTCACGCGGATTCCCACTTTGCTAAAATGCACCGCAAGCCATTGCGTGAAGTTGGAAATCGCCGCCTTTGCGCCGCTGTATGCAGGAATCTTCGTGAGGGGCGTGTACGCGTTCATCGAAGAAATATTCAAAATATTGCAGCCCTTTCTGCCCACCATTTGTCTTGCAAACGCCTGCGTGGGAATGAGCGTACCGAGAAAGTTCAGATTGAACACGAACCCTACGCCGCCTGCGTCCAAATCGAAAAAGCTCTTCGTGTCCGCGTCGATATCGCCGATCTCGAAATACTCTTTATCCGTCGTCGCCTTGGGGTTATTACCGCCTGCGCCGTTGATCAAAATATCACACTTACCAAGATCTTTCTCCACCTGTTCGGCAACGGCATAGCAGATCTCCTTATCGAGTACGTTACAAGCGTATGCTTTCGCCACGCCGCCCTCCGCCACGATCTCGTCGGCAAAGCCTTGCGCCGCCTGTTCGTTCAAATCGAGGAGCGCCACTTTTGCACCTGCACGCGCCAAAACCTTTGCAAAATAGCTACAAAGTACGCCGCCTGCGCCCGTTACAACCGCTACTTTTCCCGTCAAATCTGTGTTCAATACGTTTTTATTCATTTTATTTTACCTCACCGTTTAATTTTTCTAACATATCCCATACGCCGAGCATATACATAATCCCGAGCGCGCGATCGTACAAGCCGTACCCAGGGCGTACCGTGCCTGCCTTTTCGTCCCAAAGGTGTCTACCGTGGTCGGGACGAATATACCCTTTGAAACCGCAATCGTGGTACGCTTTGAGTATATCCAAAATACCCGTATCCCCGTCGCAATCGCGATGACTTGCCTCGGAGAAATCCCCGTTTTCGAAGTGTTTTACGTTTCTGATATGCGCAAACGCGATACGATCGCAATGTTTTCTCACGATCTCCGCCACGTTATTATTCGGGTTTGCGTTCAAGCTACCCGAGCAAAGCGTTAAGCAGTTGTAAGGATCGTCTACCATCTTCAAAAATCTGTCGATACTCGGCTCGTCCACCAAAAGGCGCGGCAGTCCGAAAATATCCCAAGGAGGATCGTCCATATGGATCGCCATTTTAATATCGCATTCGCGACAAGTCGGCATGATCGCCTCCAAGAAATATTTCAAGTTCGCCCACAGCTTTTCGTGGTCGATCCCCTCGTACGCCTTGAACAGCTCGTCGAGCTTTGCCATACGCTCGGGCTCCCAGCCGGGGAAAGACATATTGTACTTTTCCGTGAAATCGAGAATATATTTCGCCATCGCGTTATAATCGTCTTGGATCATTCC
>JAFTPZ010000046.1 GCA_017463025.1 Clostridia bacterium | reverse complement strand
TTAACATAAATTTTTTTTATTGTAAACTGTTTTACAATGAAAATTTTCGAAAATCGATAAATTTTTTATTTTTTTTGTGTTTTAGGAGGAAAAATGGGTATTCCAAGCGGCGGCGTGGCGTTTTTTGATAGTGGGATCGGCGGTCTTACCGTTCTTGCCGAGTGTAAAAAATTTTTGCCCGACCGTTTATTTTATTATTACGGCGATAACGAAAACGCGCCGTATGGCAATCGTAAAAAAGAAACGATCGAAAAATACGTCCTTACCGCGTTTGAAAGATTACGAGAACTTGCTCCCCAAGCCGCAGTCGTTGCCTGTAACACGGCAACGGCGGTTTGCGTGGAAAAGCTGCGAAAAATATATTCTTTTCCGATCGTCGGGGCAGAACCTGCCGTGTTTGCCGCCGCAAAGAGAGGAGGAGAAATTTACGTGCTCGCCACGAAAGCCACTTGAGAAAGCGTAAGATTTCGAGAGCTTTGTCGTCGCGCGGCGGAAAAATATCCGTCGGCGCGTTTATTGCCGTTCCCGTGTGAGCGGCTTGCCGGCGAGATAGAAGATCACCTGCTCGATCAAAATTACGATTTTTCCGCGTTATTGCCCAAAGGCTATCCCAACGCCGTCGTGCTCGGTTGCACACATTACGTGTATATCGCAGAGCAAATAAAAAATTTTTACGGATGTGAAACGTACGACGGGAATACGGGTATGGCAAACAGATTGCGTTCTTTTGTGGATAACTTACCTAATCCGTATAACGGATTGAATTGTGGAAAACTCGGCGCAACCACCCGTAACCACCTGGACGAGTTGGAAGTTATCCCCAAAAAGCAGCCCGTTTACTTCCTCGGTAGTCAAAAAACGGTCAATAAACACGTTTTCGAACAAATGTTCGTCAAATGCAGGAAATAAAAGGGGTTCAGGTGGTCGAAAATCCCAAAATTTTCAAAAATTTTTCTAAAAAGTGGTTTCAAATGGTTGACAAGGGGGCAAAAGTGGTTGTATAATAGAAACACGTAATCGTCAGAGTGTCGCATAGACAAAATTTTGAAAGGAGGAAGTGCGAAATGTTCAAAGGCGTATTCGAACATCAATTAGACGATAAAAACAGATTGCGCATACCCTCCAAGTTCAGAAAGGAGCTCACGGGTGAGCACGGTGAAAAGACGTACAGTTTTTTTCGCGGCATGAATAAATGTATTTGCGTCATGGCGGACGATCTTTTAGACGACACGATCACGTCGCTGTCCGAAGAGGGAATTTCCGAATCGAGTCCCGCGTCCACGTTATTCTTCGGGAGTATCTTTTCCGCGGAAGAGGACGGACAGGGCAGAGTGGTACTTCCTGCGGCGCTCCGTAAGATGGCAGGCATCAAAAAGGACGTCGTAACGCTTGGCAGAGGCAAACGCCTTGAAATCTGGGCGGCGGAACGTTACTACGAGTATTTGGAAGGCATCGACTACGACGCCGAATTGAAAAAGCTGGGTATTTAATACTAAACGATCCGAGGGAAACGTAATGTTGGAATTTTCACACAAACCCGTGATGAAAGAAGAATGTATGCAGGGGCTTGCCTTAAAAGAGGGGGGCGTCTGGTTCGACGGCACGGTGGGCGGCGGCGGACATTCCTACGAAATTCTCAAACGTACCGCTCCGAGCGGCAGATTGATCGCCACCGACCTTGACGACGAGGCGATCGCGGCGGCAACGAAACGGTTGAGTGCGTTTGCAGGCAGGTTTTCCATTTATAAATCCAATTATAAAGACTACGAACGCGTGTTTGCGGAGGCAGGTATCGATAAGATCGACGGAGCGATCCTTGATTTCGGTATTTCCTCCCATCAAATAGACGACGCCGACAGAGGATTTTCCTATCGGCAGGCAGACGCGCCTTTGGATATGCGTATGGATCAGAGCGCGCCGCTCACGGCGGAGATCGTGCTCAACACCTATCCCGAGGACAAGCTTGCGCGGATACTCAAAACGTACGGCGAAGAGACCTTTGCGAAACAGATCGCAAGAAACGTTGTGAAGTACAGGGCGGACAAGCCCTTGAAAACTTCGGGGGAATTTGCGGAGATCATTCAAAAAAGTATTCCTGCGAAATTCCGGTTTGGCGCACCCTGTGAGCGGAAAAGCTTTCAGGCGTTGCGCATCGAAGTAAACGGCGAGCTCGACGGATTATACGAGCTTGTGCTCTCTTTAACGCGACGGCTCAAAAAGGGCGGACGAATGGTTATTCTCACCTTTCAATCCTTGGAGGATCGGATCGTGAAAGAGGCGTTTAAGTATTTGGAATCGCCTTGTACTTGTCCAAGTAGCTTTCCCGTATGCGTATGCGGAAAGCAACCGGAAATAAAAATCATTACGAAAAAACCGATCACGGCAAGCGAAGAGGAGCTTCAAGAAAACACAAGAAGTAAATGCGCGAAACTGCGTATTGCGGAAAGAATAAGATAAATAACGAAAGATAAGGACGATAGGGAAAAAACGGGGAAAAACGAAGAAACGGAGGAACAAGGAAATGGCTACGTTGTTGGAAAACGAAAGAACGCAAGAAACGCTTTTAACGAAAGAAGCGGAATTACATAACGCGCAGATTAAAGAACGCTATCGCCGTCTTGCTGCCGCGGAAGAGCGTCAGTTTGGCGAAGATACGACGCAAAACGCAACGGATTATACCGTCCGCGCATCCGTACTTGCACCCGAAAGACCCGTTTTCACGAGCCCTTCGTTTGAAGACGTTCCCAAGGTGGAACAAACTCCCCAAGTAACGGAATTCGTACGCGAACGTATCGAATCGCCCGTTTTCACCACGGATAAATTCAACGGAGTGCAAGAAGAAGTCGCGACGGCGCAGACCATGCAAGCTCCCGTGGAGATCCCGTTTGCAGGGCAAGCGCCCACAATGGCGGTTTCCGTTTCACAGGAAACACAGTATTCGTTGAGCCGTATGGCGAAAATGGTAATGGCGGCGTTTGCGGCGGTGGTCGTGATGATGCTTACCGTCATTTGTATCAATACGCAGATCATCAACCAAAAAACGATGCAACTTCGCAATTTGGAAGAGCAGAGAGCGGAGCTTATGGAGCAGAACGCGGAAATTCAACGCCGTATCGACGAGGCAAGATCGGAAGAAACGATCAAAGAATATGCTTTGTCGCAAGGCATGATCGAAAGATAACGAAAATATAAAGGTTATTCGCCGAAAATAGGCGGTAGCCTTTCTTTTATATAAAAAAGGAGATAAAAGATGCAAAACATTACGAATGCGGTAGAAAAACACAGAGAGCTTATTTTAGCGGCGGAAAGGTATATTTGGCAGCACCCCGAAACGGGCTATAAGGAAGTGAAAACCTCTAAATATATGCAAGAGCAGTTTGAAAAGCTGGGGTATACGCTCACGCTTGCAGAGGGGATCACGGGCTTTTATACGCAGATCGACACGGGCAGAGCGGGGCCGGAGGTCTTGATCTTGGCGGAGTTGGATTCCGTGATTTGTCCTACGCATAAAGACGCTGATCCGAAAACGGGCGCGGTACATTCTTGCGGACATAACGCGCAATGCGCGGCGCTTCTCGGTATTGCGGCGGCACTCAAAGAACCGCATATTTTAGACGGACTTTGCGGCAAGATCAGGCTTTGCGCCGTACCTGCGGAGGAATTGCTTGAAATCGAATATAGATTGCAACTGATGAAAGAGGGTAAAATCAAATATTTCGGCGGTAAAAGCGAATTTCTTTCTCGCGGCTATTTCGACGGCGTGGATCTGGCTTTTATGGTACATACGAATACCCGTTGCTTTGCGTGGTTGGGCGGCGTAGGTATCGTTGCGAAAAAAATCATATATAAAGGGGTTGCGGCGCACGCAGGCGGTTCGCCTTGGGACGGAAAGAACGCGTTGTATGCGGCTACTTGCGGTTTGAACGCCGCCAACGCTTTGAGAGAAACGTTCCGTGAAAAAGATTTGATTCGGTGGCATCCGATCGTTACGCACGGTGGAGATATGGTGAACGCCATTCCCGAAACGGTTACGATCGAAAGCTACGTGCGAGGCGTAAGCTTTGAGGCAATCCAACAGGCGAATAAAAAGATAGACCAAGCGTTGATCGGCGCGGCGCTTTCAATGGGCGTAAACGTGGAAATCGTGGACGAACCTGGGTATGCGCCCTTGAAAAACGATGAGCAAATGCTGCTCGTGGCCAAAGAGGCGGTGGAGCTGATAATTCCCGATTTTGATTTTAAGATCGAACAGGTTTACAGCACGGGTAGTACGGATATGGGCGATCTGTCTTGTATTATGCCCGTCGTGCACCCGTATATAAATGGCGCGTGCGGTAAGGGGCATGGCAACGATTATCAAATTTGCGACGCGGAAACGGCATGCGTTACGAGCGCGAAATGGCAGTTGGCGATGCTCGAACTGTTGCTTGGAAACGGGGCGGAACGGGCAAAGACGATCGTCGAAAATTATAAAGCGCCGTTTGCCTCGAAAGAGGAATTTCTCGCTTATCAGGACAGTGTTCAAAAAAGTGGGGATAGGATCGTATATCACGAAAACGGCAACGCGGAAATCAAACTCGGTTAAGCGTGTCAGGAATGATTGAGAGATAACGGTAATAGAATATATAAAAGCTTGTTTTACGAGGTATTCCGTTATCAAAAACGTACATAGAGATTTTTCAATATCGGTTTTACGAAAGAGGTTACTCGCCATCAGTTTGGCGGTAACCTTTCTTTTTTGTTTTTTGACGGCACGCTTTTTCTACGTGCAGGTCATTTGGCAGGAGGAACTCAACTATCGCGCGCTCGATCAATGGACGCGTGAAATCCCCATCGTCGCCGAGCGTGGCAGGATCACCGACCGTAACGGCGTGGTGCTTGCCGATAACACCACGGCGTACACGGTGTTTGCCCGTTCCAACGCCGTATCGGATAAAACGGCGACCTCGGCGGTCTTGGCGCAAACGCTGGGGCTCAATTCCGACGCGGTCTATGAAAAATTGACGAAAAAGAAAGCGTCGGAGGTTACGATCGCGAAACGGGTAGATAAAGCTTCCGTCGAGGCGTTGGCGGCGACTTCGCTCGACGGTGTGTACTATTCGCGCGATAACGTGCGTACGTACCCTAAAAACGCGGCGCTCTGTCAGGTGCTCGGCTTTACCTCCATAGACGGCGTAGGTACGACGGGCGTGGAGAAGTATTACGACGAATATCTGTCGGGTAAAAACGGGGAGTTGTTATACGAAACGGACCTCGTGGGCGTGGAGATCGAGGGGAGCGTGGCGACCTATCTGCCTGCCGAGAACGGTTACAATATCGAACTGACGATCGATTACGGTATTCAGGAGATCGTAGAAAGCGCGCTTTCGAAAACGTCGGCGGAATATTCGCCCTCGTCCGCGTCTTGTATCGTACTCGACGTAAACACGTTTGAAATCCTTGCGCTTGCGAATTGCCCGTCCTACGATTTGAACGATATCCCCCGAAACGACGCGGCGGTATTGAATAAGCTTTCCCGAAACGCGCTCGTATGCGATATCTACGAACCAGGGTCGACGTTCAAGATCGTAACCTCGGCGGCGAATATAGAGGAATATCTGCAAGGCAATAAAAAAGCGTTTTCGACGAACTATGTTTTTCCCAGCTCGCGTACGCGTGCGGTGGATGGAACGACGGTAAAATGTTGGAGCAACCACGCAAACGGCAAGCATTGTAATCAAACGCTTGCCGAGGCGCTCAATAACAGCTGTAACCCGTGCTTTACGGATATGGCGCTTTCGCTCGGCAAACAAACCTTTTACGAATATCTTTCTGCGTTCGGATTCGGGAAACGTACGGGGATCGATTACGGCGGCGAGGCGTACGGACTTTTGATGCCGCAAGCGGCGGTGCGTAATTGCGATCTTGCGCGTATCGGTTTCGGTCAGACGATCGCCGTTTCGGGCGTACAGCTTGCCTGCGCGACGGCGTCGGCGATCAACGGCGGTTATTATTATACGCCGCGGCTCGTCAAGCGTGTGTACGCAAACGACGGGTACGTGCTTGAAGAAATGCAAAGCGAAGTGAAAAACCGTACGATCAGCGAAGAGGCGTCGGGGATTTTGGCGCAAATGCTCGAAGGCGTGGTGTCGGAGGGTAGCGGTAAAAAAGCGTATATCGACGGGTATCGGATCGGCGGTAAGACGGGAACGGCGCAAAAATTCGAAAACGGTCGGATCGCGGCAGGAAAATACGTTTCGTCGTTCGTGGGCTTTTTCCCTGCCGACGCGCCTAAATATCTTGCGCTTGTGGTCGTGGACGAACCGCAGGGCGCGTATTATGGGAGCGTCGTCGCCGCGCCGTGCGCAAGAGAAATTTTCGAAGGAATTATCTCTTTGAAAAACATACAACCGCGGACGAGCGAATAGAATAAACTATCGGGATTTTAGAGAGGGGAGGAAAGAAAATTATGCGATTGTCAAAACTCAAAGAAAGCGTAAACGGCGCGGAAATTGTTTTCGAGGGGGCTTGGGAAAGAGAAATAGAATGTCTTTCTACGGATAGTCGCACCGTTCGTCGCGGCGGCTTGTTCTTTTGTCTTACGGGCGGTGAAAAGGACGCGCACGCTTTCGTCAATGAGGCGATCGCAAACGGCGCGGTCGCAATCGTAACCGAACGGAAGTTAGAGGTAAAAGTTCCGCAATTATTTGTCGATAACACTCGCATAGCACTTGCGCTCGCGGCGGCGGCGTTTTACGGCTATCCCGCCGAGCGAATGAAAGTGATCGGGATCACAGGTACGAACGGAAAGACCACCACGGCGCATATGCTTGCCTCCATTTTGGAAGCGGACGGGAAGTCGGTGGGGATTATCGGTACGCTCGGCGTACGCTACGGAGATAAAAAGTTTGCTCCCACACTCACGACGCCCGATCCGATCGAATTGCAAAAGACGCTTGCGCAGATGTGCGCGAACGGTGTAGAATACGCCGTGATGGAAGTTTCCGCGCACGCATTATATTATAATAAGGTAGCAGGCGTACGTTTCCGCGCTTGCGTGTTTACGAATTTTACACAGGATCATCTCGACTTTTTTCATACGATGTCGGAATACAAAGCCGCGAAAAGCCGTTTGTTTGAAAGCGAAATCTGTCCGATCGCGGTGCTCAACGGCGACGAAGAAACGGCCAGGGAGTTGGGTAAACGACGGGAGAATGGTAAAGGGCTTAAAACGGTATATTATGGAATGAATACGCCCGTAGACGTGTTTGCGGTGATCACGAACGAAACGTTGCACGGTAGCGAGTGTATGCTGAATATCAACGATAAACTTTGTCGCGTTTCCCTTTCGCTTACGGGGCGGCATAACGTGTATAACGCGCTCGCTGCGGCGACTTGCGCGACGGAACTCGGCGTGGATACGGAGGCGGTGTCGAAAGGACTTTCGGCGTTGAAAGGGGTGAGCGGCAGGTTGGAATGTACGGCAAGCTACGGCGGAGAAGTGTTCGTGGATTTTGCGCACACGCCCGACGGCTTGGAAAAATCGCTTGCTGCGTTGCGTACGCATTGTCGGGGACGGCTTGTGTGTCTGTTCGGTTGCGGAGGAAACCGCGATAAAAGCAAACGCCCGATCATGGGGGAAACGGCGGCGAAAAACAGCGATTTTTGCGTGCTGACTTCGGATAATCCGCGCTATGAAGATCCGCTCGATATCATTTCGGATATTGAAAAGGGATATCGTAGGTTTTCTATGAAATACGTGGTCGTTCCCGATCGAAAAAAAGCGATCGAATACGCGATCGATACCTTGCAAAAGGGGGACGTATTGCTCGTTGCGGGCAAAGGCGGCGAGGAGTATCAAGAAATTATGGGTATAAAATATTCTTTCAACGACAATGATATAATCGAAAAAATAATAAAGGAAAAAAGGAAACTCTCCTGATTAGAACTTGATGAAAACGTATATACTCGCCGCACTTGCCGCATTTTTCATATCTCTGCTTTTTTGTTTTGTGCTCATTCCGCTTTTGCGGAGGTTTAAGGCAGGGCAAAATATCCTCGTTTACGTAAAAGAACATAAAAGTAAAAGCGGTACGCCGACGATGGGCGGACTTGCATTTGTGGCGGCGGCGTTGCTTGCGGCGTTTCTGTTCGTCAAAAAAGCCGAGCGTACGTTCGTGCTCACGGCGGTTATCGGGCTTGCGTATATGTCGGTGGGGCTATTCGACGACTTTCTCAAACGCAAGCATAAAGAAAATATGGGGCTTCGCGCGTGGCAAAAATTTGCATTTCAGACGAGCATCGCCGTTTTTGCAGGAATCTATTGTCTGCGTACGGGCTTGACGAAATTAAATATTCCGTTTTGGAATATCACCATTGAGATCGGTTGGTGGATATTGCCGCTTGCCGTATTCGTATTTCTCGCCACGGTCAACGCCGTAAACCTCACGGACGGCTTGGACGGTCTGGCGGCGGGAACAAGCGTTCCCTTTTTTACGGCGTTGGGCATATTGATTGCCATGCAAAGCGACGGGAAGGCGATTCCCACGCTGTGTTTTTGTCTGACGGGAGCGTTGCTTGCGTATCTGCTGTTCAACGTTTCGCCTGCGTCGGTGTTTATGGGGGATACGGGTTCGCTTGCTCTCGGCGGTTTTGCCGCGTGTATAGGCGTGTTTACGGGCAACGCGTTGTATATCGCGATCGTGGGCATCGCGTTCGTGTTTTCCGTGGTTTCCGTTATCGTTCAAGTAGCGTATTTTAAGGCGACGGGCGGTAAGCGCGTATTTTTGATGGCACCCGTGCATCATCATTTTCAAGAAAAAGGATATTCGGAAACGAAGATTTCGTATGCGTATTTTATAATAACGTTGTTGGCAGGAGCGGCTTGTATTGCCGCGGCTATATAAATATTAGGAGGAGAACTATGTATCCCAAACAACAAATCTTTTTCGTGCTCGGCTTATCCCGCTCGGGGCGCGCAAGCGCTGAATTTCTGTTAAGTCAGGGCGCGAAAACGTATATTTACGACGACGTATCGAGCGAGCGCGTAGAAACGACTATGCAAGAGTTAGAAGAAAAGGGCGCGAAACGGGTGTCCAAGGAACTGCTGATGAAAACGGCGGAGGTTTGCGACGTGCTCGTGTTAAGCCCTGGGATACCTATCGATCATCCGCTTGCGGTGGCGTTCAAACGCAACGGCAAAGCGGTCGTGGGGGAAACGGAGCTTGCGGCGCGGTATATGCGCTGCCAAATGGTGGCGATCACGGGTACGAACGGAAAAACGACCACCGTTTCTTTGCTTACGGAAATACTCCGCTCGGGCGGTTGGAATGCTCAAGCCTGCGGCAACGTAGGTACGCCGATGTTGGATTTTCGTGAGTTGGACGAAAAGAGCGTGGCGGTGGCGGAAATTTCCAGCTTTCAGCTTGAAACGCTCAATTCCCTTTGTCCGCACGTGGCGATCGTGCTGAACGTTACGGAGGATCACTTAAATCGGCACTATAATATGGAAAATTACATTTTCCTCAAAGCCAAGCTACTCAAAAATATGTCGGAAGCGGAGTACGCCGTGCTCAACTACGACGATCGAATCGTACGCGGTTTTGCGGAAAAAACGAAAGCGAAGATCGTTTGGTTTTCCGTGCGCGAACGGGTGAACGGCGCGTATTACGAAAACGGCGAGCTGTATTATAACGGCGAAAAAATATGCCCTGCAAGCGAGCTGTTTATCCACGGTTTACATAATATTCAAAACGCGCTTTCGGCTGTTGCCGCGGCGAAAATACTGGGCTTAAAAACCTCGGATATCGCGAGAGCGCTTTCTTCCTTTAAGGGCGTAAAGCACCGAATCGAAAGGGTGGGCGAGGTCAACGGCGTCGTATATATCGACGATTCCAAAGGCACGAACGTAGACGCGACGGTGAAAGCGGTGCGTTGCATGAAAACGGAAACGGTGTTGCTCCTCGGCGGTAAAAATAAAGGCTACGATTATTCGGCGCTTTTTGCCGAACTTTCCGCCTCCAACGTCGTCCACGCCGTATTATACGGGGAAAATCGCCACGAATTGTATAAATGCGCACGGGCGCAATCGTTTGAGAAGATTACCCTTTGCGATCGGTTTGAGTTTGCCGTTCGCGTTGCCGCCATGATCGCGACGAGCGGTCAAACGGTGCTGTTAAGTCCTGCAAGCGCAAGCTTTGACGAATTTGCAAGTTATGAAGAGAGAGGTGATACGTTTGTCCGAATCGTCCAAGCGCTCGGGGAAGCGCAAAACTCCCAAAAAAAGCAATCCAAAGAACAATCCGTCGCAACCGACGGTGATGAAAGTAACGACGATATCGACGGTCAAGACGTTGTCGAGCCCGTCGGAGGGGAAGAGGAAGAGATCGAATAAGCCGCGTGGCGATATATCCATACTCATTCTTACGACGCTTTTGGCGGCGCTTGGCGTGATAGCGGTGTATTCGGCGAGCAGATACGTGGCGAAAACGCAGTACGGCGACGAATTGTATTTCGTAAAAAAACAGGCGATCGGGTTCGTGTTGGGCTTTGCCCTGATGTTGCTTTGCGGCAGATTTGATTATCATAAACTGAAAGGTAAAAAGGTGCGCTGGGTGGCGCTGATTTTGCCTATGATATTGCTTGCGCTCGTATTTGTCCCGGGGATCGGGAAAAGTAATTACGGCGCGACTCGTTGGATAGGGATAGGCGGCGTAACCGTACAACCCTCCGAGCTCGCCAAATACGGTTTCGTAGTTTTCGCCTCCGCGTACATATCGGAACATATGGGAGAAATGCGTACGTTTAAGGGGGTACTTCCCGTTCTTGCGGCAGGCGGCGCGATCTGCGTACTTATCATTATCGAGCCGAATATGTCGGTAACGATGTGCGTGGGGCTTTTAATGCTTGCCATGCTTTTCCTCGGCGGTATGAAAATCAAACATTTTCTCGTGATCTTCGTGCCGGCGTTGCTCGTCGTACCCGTTTTGATCTTGATAGAACCCTATCGGCTTTCGAGATTGAGCGCCTTTCTCGATCCTTGGGAAAATCCGAGAGGAGAGGGGTATCAGCTCATTCAGTCGCTCTACGCCCTCGGCAACGGCGGTTGGTTCGGTACGGGACTGTTCAACTCACGCCAAAAGTACCGTTTCCTGCCTTTTGCCGAAAGCGATTTTATTTTATCGATCATAGGCGAAGAGCTTGGTTTTATCGGGATACTCGTACTTTTTACGATCTGTACGTTGCTCGTGTTTCGGGGCATCAAAGCGGCGCGCGAGGCAAACGACTTTTTTTCCTTTTTAATGGCGTCGGGGATCACTCTCGTGTACGGCATACAGACGGTGATCAACGCGCTTGTCGTCAGCGGCAGTATACCGCCCACGGGCTTACCGTTGCCGCTCGTGAGTTCGGGGAATACCTCGCTGATTATTACGATGGCGTCGATGGGCGTTTTGTATTCCATTTCCCGAAAAAACGGTAGGGCACAAAAACGGGAGTTTATTTCATACAATAAAGCATAAGGAGCTTTAACGTATGGATACATTTATCATAGACGGCGGTGAAAAACTATACGGCAAAGTTAAGGCGCAAGCTGCGAAAAACGCGGTGTTGCCCCTGCTTGCCGCATCCGTTCTAACCGATGAACAAGTAAAAATCAGAGGAGTGCCGACGATCACCGACGCGGAAAATATGATTCGCATATTAAGCGAGGTCGGTTGCAATATAAAAAGGCAAAAGGATTGCGCCGTCATCGACAGCTCCAACGCAGTTTCCCACGAGATCCCACCGCGGCTTACGAAGGAACTGCGTTCTTCCGTTTTTATGCTCGGTTCCGTTTTGACGAGATTCCGTCGGGCGAAAATATCCTACCCCGGCGGTTGCGATATAGGACTTCGTCCCATTGATCTGCACCTTTCGGGCTTGAAACGCTTGGGCGTGAAGATCAGCGAAGAAGGGGGCTACATAGAATGTGAAGCGGATCGGCTCGTGGGCGCGGAAATATTGCTCGATTTTCCGAGCGTAGGCGCGACGGAAAATATTATTCTCGCCGCCGTGAAAGCGGAGGGGATCACCGTGATACGTAATGCGGCGAAAGAGCCGGAGATCGTCGATCTGCAAAATTTTTTGAACGCCATGGGCGCGAACGTGCGAGGCGCAGGCGGCGGCACGGTCGTGATCGAGGGGGTTAAACGTTTGCACGGCGTGGAGTATACGCCGATAGGCGATCGTATCGAGGCGGGAACGTACTTGATCGGCGCGGCGATTTGCGGCGGTGAAATCGAAGTAAACGGCGTTCCGCCCGAAAATATTGCGGCACTTTTGCATAAATTGCGTGAAAACGGTTGCAAAATACATACGAAAAATGATAAAATAATTTTAGCGAGTAGCGGCAGACTGAAATCCGTCGATCTGGTGGAAACGATGCCTTTCCCTGGGTTTCCCACCGATCTGCAAGCGCAATATTCCGCGCTTTGTTGCACGGCAAAGGGTACGACGCTCGTCGTGGAAAATTTATTCGAAACCCGTTATAAATACGCAATGGAAATCAAACGTATGGGCGCGGACGTTACGGTGCGTGGTCGTACGGCGGTCATTCGCGGCGTGGAGAAATTGCATGGGGCTCGTATCACCGCAGGGGATCTTCGCGGCGGTGCGGCGCTTGTTTTGGCGGCGCTGGGCGCGGAGGGGCAAAGTACGGTGATCGATCTTTCGCACGTCGATCGCGGTTATGCCGATTTCGAATATAAACTGAAAAAGCTCGGTGCAAAAATTCGTCGGGTACGGATATAAACGCCGAAAATAAAACAAATTACGAATGAGGAAAGGAACAATGCGCAAAAAAAACGTTTTGGTGATCGTACTGACGGTACTTCTGCTTTTATCTGCCGTTGTGCTTGGCGTATCGACGGTGTATCGGGTGAACTCCGTATCCGTCCGCGCAAGCGTGGTTTCGGATGAGGCGAACGCGGAAGCAGAGGAATTGCAAACGCTTTTAACGGCGGCTTACGATAAGCAGAGTATATTTTCCGCAGACGATTCGCTTGCGAAAGAGATCGTGGAAAAATTTCCGTATTTTAACGTTACGGGCTTTGAAAAGAAATATCCCAACCTTCTCGTTGTGGAAGTAACGGAGGAGGCGGAAGTCTACGCGCTTTCCGTAGACGAAACGAATACTTCCTATTATATCGTCAGCGAAAAAGGCACGGTGTTGGGTATTCGTTCCGATTATAAAAACCGTTCGGATAACGCGGATAACCTACTGATCACGGGGTTGCAGGTTACGGGGGCAAAGGGCGCGCCGATAGCGGGGGACGATTGTATCCCCACGCTGTTTCCTTTTCTGGCAAAAGTATCCTCGCTTTTAGAGGGGATACGCCGCAATATCGCGTCTGTAGAGGTCTTGCGGCTTGCGTCGTCGGCAGAAGAAACGGTATTCAAGCTCAACACGTTGGAGGGAGTGCATATTTACGTGCGCAATCCGTCGGCGTTGACCGAGCAAAAAGCGGAAACGGCGGTGAGTGAATACCTGTCTATGACCACCGAACAAAGGCTCAAAGGTATGCTTTTGATTTCCGATTCGTCGGGCGAAGTGATCTACGATTACAACCAAACGGACGAGATCGATCCGTAAAAATGTTGAAAACACGCTTAACGGCGTGTTTTTTTAAGGTTTTTTTTCTCAATTCATTGACAAGTCTTTATAAATAGTGTATAATAGTAACAAGATTTATTTTTTGATCGACTGACACGGAGCGGAAGAAATATATGAGAAACGAAAGCGTCGCCATTTTGGACGTACGGTCGTACGAGGTAGTGTTTTTCCTCGGCTCGAAAGGGGTAAACGATACGTTCGTCTTTTACGGCTCTCATACGGAGAAATACGAGGGCTTTTCCACGGAGGGATTTTTCGACGAGGAATCTTTCCGTCGCGCCGTCGTTGCCGCCGTTACGTCCGTTCGGCAAAATTACGAGGGCGTGATCGGGGAGATATACGTGGGCGTGCCTGCGGCGTTCGTGTCCGTGCGAACAAAAGGACATACCATTTCCTTTCCCTCCAAACGGAAAATTTCCGCGCAGGACGTGGACGCGTTATACGAAAGCGGACTGAACGAACTTCTCGAAAAGGGGCGTTGCGTACGTCGCTCGGATATGTATTTCACGCTTGGCGACAACCGTAAATATTTTTCCCCCGACGATCTCTACGGTGTGCCGACTACCCTTTTGAAAGGCGCGCTTTGTTATTATTTTGTTTCCGACGCGTTCTATAAAGCAACGGCGGCGGTACTGAAAGATCTGGGGTTTGACGAACCTGCGTTTTTACCGTCTACGCTCGCGCAATCGTTGTATTTATTGCCCGAGAAAAAACGGGAGGGTTACGCGTTTTTACTCGACGTCGGATTTTTGACGAGTTCCGTTTCCATCGTATACGGCAACGGTATCGTGCACGAAAAATCTTTCGATTGCGGCTTGGGGACGATCCTCGTTTCTTTGATGGAGGAGTTGAATATCGACTACGCGTTGGCGGAAGAGATCCTTGCGGCGGCGAACGTTTCGGGCGGTAGCGTGCCCAAAGAGCTCGTTTGGACAAGCGAACGAGGCGAAGCGTCTTTTCCCGTATGGCAGATCAACGAGATCGTCAAATGCGGTTTAGACGTGCTGTGCGAGAACGTGGAGAAATTTTTTGCGGAAAATTACCGAGAAAAGGCGGCGACGGTTTTAGCGGTCAATCCCATCAGCGTAACGGGCGAGGGGATCGGAGGGATCGCCGGTGCGGCGGAACATATTTCCAAACGCATTAACCGTTTGACGGAAATCGTATCGCCCGATTTACCTTACTACGATAAGCCCGTTTTTTCGTCGAGAATGGCGCTATTGCATATGGCGCTTTCCGATCGTAAAAAACGCGGTTGGTTTTACAGAATTTTTAACAATTTCGGAGGAAAAAAGAAATGACGAACAATTATGATGAAAGAGAAAATTACGGAGGCTACGGTTATTCCGCTTATTCCGAACCGTCCGCGCCTGCGGCGGCAGAAAGAGAGGTCGGAAATAATCTTTCCGGCGTTGCGAAAATTAAAGTGATCGGCGTGGGCGGCGCCGGTAACAACGCGGTGGACAGATTGATCGAATCGGGCTTAAAGAGTGCGGAATATATCGTGGTAAACACGGATAATCAAGCGCTTGCGCGTTCCAAAGCGACCAACCGTATCCAAATCGGCGTAAAACTCACGAAAGGTCTTGGCGCAGGGGCAGATCCCTCGGTGGGTAAAGCGGCGGCGGAAGAAAATAAAGACGCAATCCAAGAATATTTGAAAGATACCGACCTTCTGTTCATTACCGCAGGTATGGGCGGCGGTACGGGTACGGGCGCTGCGCCCGTGATCGCAAAGATCGCAAAGGATATGAAGATCCTCACGGTAGCTGTGGTTACGCTTCCGTTCAACTTCGAGGCGAAACGCAGAATGGACAACGCGCTTGCGGGTATTGAAGAACTCCGTAAATCGGTGGATTCGATCATTACCATTCCCAACGATAAGATACGTCAGGTCGTGCCGAAAGGAACTTCTTTCTCCGATTCGCTTAAAGTGGCGGACGAAGTGCTCCGTCAAGGTATCCGCGGCATTGCGGAACTCATTGTGAAACCTTCGCTCATCAACCTCGACTTTGCGGACGTAAAAGCCACGCTCAAAGGTCGTGGACTGGCACATATGGGTATCGGCGTTGCCAAGGGAGAAAAGAGAATTTCCGACGCAGTGCGCTGCGCCGTTTGCAGTCCTTTGCTCAATACTACGATCGAGGGCGCAAGCTCGGTGATTTTGAATATTATCGGTGGTAAAGACCTTTCTCTCGACGAAGTGGTTATGGCGGCTGACCTCGTAAAGGGCGTGATCGACTATTCCGCAAACGTCATTTTCGGCGCTTGTATCGACGAGAGTATGTCGGACGAAGTAGAAGTGGTTATTATTGCTACGGGCTTTAACGATCAACAAAGCGGCATCAGCCCCGAAGCGCAAGAATCGGCGCTCCGTCAGGCGTCGTTGCTTTCCAAAAAAATCGATTACGCGTATAACGACAGAACGCTCGCACAAGAAGAGCCATTCTATCCCACGCAGCCGCAAAACGTAGGCTATGCACAACCCATGCCTACGCAACCGTACGGCTATCCTACGTATGCGCCGCAGCCTCAACAAGGCGGCTATGCGCCTGCGTACGCACAGCCCGTGCAACAGCCGCAACAGCCCGTTGCGCCCGTGCAAAACGGCGCGTTTGAACCGGACGATCCCATTCCCGAACCGACGAAAAACCAAACGGGCGAAACGACGGATCGTAAGCACCGTCCCAGATTTGTGGATTATTTTATGAAACGTAATAACAACGATAAATAAACGAATAAAAACGGCGTTATAAAATGCCGTTTTTTATATAGGATCATGCATAAACGACACCCTTTCCCGAATATATATATTTTATGTTTTTGAAAGGTCTGGAAAAAATTAAAAAGGTCTATTTTATCGGTATCGGCGGCGTGAGTATGAGCGCGCTTGCAAAATTTCTTTCCACGTGTGGATACGTCGTTTCGGGTAGCGACGCGCAAAAGAATGAGGAAACGGAGTCGCTTGCATTTTACGGGGTAAAGACGTATATCGGCACGGACGGAGACAGAAAGGATATATTTTCCGCGGACGCGGTCGTGTATACGGACGCGATACCGCCCGATCACGCGGAGCTTTTGCGCACGAGGTCGCTAAAAAAGAAACTGTTTTCGCGCCCTGACCTTCTGGAAATTGTGTGTAAATCTTTTCCGCATACGGTGGCGGTGGCAGGGAGCCACGGAAAAACGACTTGTACGTCTATGTGTGCGCACGTGCTTAAATCGGTGGGCGTACCGTTTACTGCGCATATCGGCGGCGAAGACTCCGCGTTTGGGAACTTCTATTCCACGGGCAGGGAATATTTCGTGACGGAGGCTTGCGAATATAAAAGGAATCTCTTGAAAATACAAGCGGAAGCGGCGGTATTGCTCAATATTGACCGCGACCATATGGAATGTTATCAAGACGAAGAGGATCTGCTCGATTGTTTTCGTTTGTACGCACGATCCGCCAAAACGGCGTTCGTTTGCGCCGACGACGAAAAATGTGTAAATCTTGGGGATTTTGCCACGTTCGGTATACGAAATTCTCTTGCGGATTACCGCGCCATCGAGCTGCGCGCCGTTGGCGAGCGGTATTCGTTCACGGTAGAGGAATACGGCAAAGCGCTTTGTCGAATACGGCTCAAAGCGATCGGGAAATGTAACGTATATAACGCGCTCGCGGCGTTTGCGGTGATGCGTTCGTTCGGATTCAACGAAAAGGAGATCCGTCGCGGCGTGGAGTCGTTCGAGGCGGTGAAGCGTAGATTCGAACGGATAGGAGCGTATCACGGGGCGAGCTTTATATGCGACTATGCGCACCACCCCAAAGAGATCGCCGCGACAGTCGCGACGGCAAAAGGAATCTGTAAAGGTCGGCTGTTCGTGGTATTTCAACCGCATACGTATTCGCGGACGAAACTGTTGATGGCGGAATTTGAAACGGTCTTGCGTCAAATAGAGAATCTGATGATATATAAAACATTTCCTGCTCGCGAGAAATTCGATGGAGAAGGGAGCGCGGAAACGCTCGCGACAAGGCTTGGAAATTGTTTGTATTCGGAGAACGTTTACGTGCTCAAAACGTGGCTGAAAAAGACTTTGCGAGAGGGGGATATGGTATTGTTTTTGGGCGCAGGGGATATCTACTACGCCGCACAATATTTAATAAAAGACTTGCGATAAGAAGAAAAAATCGACGAAAGTGTGAGAAAATCAAAAAAACTCGCCTTTTCGTCGATTTTTTTCGTTTGAAACTATTGATAAATGTAAAAAAAAATGGTATAATAAAAGGGTATAGACAGGAGGAAGTTCCCTTGAAAAAAAGAGAAAACAACACAAAAACGAAAGATAATAAAAAAGAGTCCGATCTCGTAACCAAAGAAAGCCTTTGCGCGGTATGCGCTTTGTTTTCGTTGGTGGCGCTCTTGGTATTATGTACGCGCTCGCTGATTTTCGGGGAAATCGGCGCGACCGTTCACGCCTTTTTAACGGGACTTTTCGGATATTTGGCGTATCCCGTAACGTTGGGCGTTTTATATCTTTCCGTCGCAGGTTTGATCGGTAAGCGTTTCGTAAAAGACCGTAAATCGGGCTTTTGTATCGCGCTCGCCGTAATATGCGCGACGCTGATTGTACATACGGCTACTACCTATTCGTGGGAGCTTGAAGGTTATATTGCAAAATGTTTTAACGCAGGCAAAGAATTTCCTGCCGCAACCGTTGCAGGTTGGACGGGCGCGTTGCTTGTCTACGCCGTTTCGGCGGCGACGACGAAGTTGGGCGCGATCATCGTATTTTCCGCGCTTGCGATCTTTTTCGGCTATCTCGCCTTTCTTTCGCTGAAACGTTATTTTGTAAAAGGAACGAAAACGCAAGTTTCGAATGCGTCGGACGAAACAACGGCAGAAGAACCGCAAACGGGACGTACTCCCGTGCAGGCGGTGGAAATACCCCTTTCACAAACTACGCAAGGACAAGCCGAGCGCGAGACGGCGACGGCGTATGCGCAAAATCCTTACGGCGACCGTTTTTCGGTAAACGCGCCGCAACGCCCAGCTTTCACGCTTTCGGACGAAACGAATAAAGGAGAGGAAAATAAACCTACGCACAATGCGTTTTCGCCTTTCGGTACGGCGCAAACTATGCGTCAGTCCGACACGGATTCTCTTGCATCTTCTTATCAAAACAGCCGTGAATTTCTTTTCGGATCTACGCCTGCGGAAAATTATAAACGGAATTTGATCTTCGATCCCAATGCGAACGTGAATAAACGCGCGCCGGCAGAGCCTACGCCTGCTCCCACGCCCGTCGTTCGCGAGGGATACTCTTCGTATACGGACGCGTATCAGAGCGCGGTGAACGACGATGGAGCAAGACCGATGAAGATATTCACCGACCGCACGGAAGAAAATACGCAACGTGCGTATGAACGCGAACCGATCGCACCGATACAACCGATCGAGGACAAGCCTTTGCCTTCGCCCGAGCCCGTTTCGTATCCTTCGTATACGCAAATCGAAGAGCCGATCGAACGGGTAGAAGAAACGCCCGCCCCGTCCAGACACGAATATATGGATCTTTTCTCGCCCTCCAACCCGAATATATTCGGTAATTCCGAGGCAGATAGGGGTATCGCGGAAGAAACGTTTTCCCGTCGCGACGAGCCGGAGGAAATCGAGATCGTGCGAGAGGTGGACGAGCCTCGCGGCAGGGGGATCGATATTTTCGACGAACCCGATGAAGTGGAAGAGTCGGATGATCCTTACACCCTCCGAGATGAAACCGTATCGCGCGGCAGAGACAGATTTATAGAGGAAGATATAGAAGCGCCGACGGTAGAGATCGAGCCCGTTCGAGTACCCGAACCCAAGCCCGAACCTACCCCTCCGCCTCCTCCCAAACCTCGCGTGATCAGACCGTACGTACGTATGCCGATCGACGATTTCGACTGTCGAGACGTAGAGCCTACGTCGAACGCGGAAGAGGTGGAAGAAACAAAAGCGAATATTATCGCCACACTCGACGATTTCAAGGTTACGGGCGCGTCGATCGCGTCGGTTACGTTCGGTCCTACGGTAACGCGCTATAACGTAACGATACCGCGTAATATTTCCCCTCGAAAGGTAGTTGCGCTCGATCAATCGATCGCGATCAGTCTGCATTCGAGCGGTGTGAATATCTACCCCAACTACGAGGACGGCGTGGTGAGTATCGAAGTGCCGAACAAAGACAGACAGTTCGTGCAACTCGGTTGTATGCTCACGGGGGATACCTACGTGAATGCAAGACCTTCCTCGCTCATGTTTACGATGGGTAAGGACGTGGCGAATAGAAAGGTATACGGCGACATATCCAAAATGATCCACCTGCTTGTGGCGGGTTCGTCGGGATCGGGTAAGAGCGTGTTCCTCGGTTCGCTTATTATCAGCTTGATCCATAAATATTCCCCCGAGGAATTGCGACTGATTTTGATCGATCCGAAAAAGACGGAGTTTGTGCTGTATAACAATCTGCCGCACCTTATGATCAACGAGATCATCACCGACGTGAACAAGGCGGTGCAGAGTTTGAATTGGGCGATCGGGAAAATGAACCGTCGTTACGGTCTGTTCGAGCAAATGAGCCGCGCAGGTACGTACGTGGTCAACCTCGACGATTATAATAAGCACTTGGATAAAAACGAGCGTTTGCCTAAAATCGTTATTATTATCGACGAGCTTGCCGATTTAATGCTCGCGGCGAAAAAGGACATAGAGGACAGAATACAAAACCTCACGCAAAAGGCGCGTGCCGCAGGTATTCACCTCGTGGTCGCCACGCAACGTCCGTCCACGGACGTTATCACGGGCGTTATCAAGAGTAACCTGCCCACGAGAATTGCGTTCGCGGTGGCAACCGACGTCGATTCGCGCGTTATCCTCGATCAGACGGGGGCGCAAAAGCTGCTCGGTAAGGGCGATTTCCTGTACACAATGCAGGGCATTAACACACCCGTTCGCGTGCAGAGCGCGTTCATTTCCGCGGAGGATTCGCAAAAAGTCGTTAATTTCCTCAAAGCGAATAACGAGGCGTACTACGACGAAAGCGCTACTGCGTTTATCAATAACGCCCGTAGCGGCGCTGGCGGCGATTCGATGGGGGGCGGAGACGAGGTCGAGCCTGTGTATATCGAGGCGTTGCGCTACGTAATTTTAAGTGAAAGCGCGTCTATTTCTATGATCCAGCGTAAATGCTCGGTCGGCTATAATAAAGCAGGTAAAATCGTCGAATGGATGGAGGATATGGGCTATATATCCAGTTTCGACGGAGCAAAAGCCCGTAAGGTGCTTATCACCAAAGAAGAGTTTGAAAGCAAATACGGAACGCTTTGAAATTCATAAAAAAATTGGAAAAATTTTCAAAATCAGGCGTACAGTTGTCATATTTATTGTGTTATACTGTATGCAAAGGAACGCAAGAGAATGTTGTCGGAAAAGTTATTCGGAGTGATTTCGCTCGGCTGCGATAAAAACCGCGTAGACACGGAAAAGCTGATCGGATTGTTAAAAGAAAGGGGTTGCGCGCTGACGGACGATTTATCCAAAGCGCAGATCGTGGTGATCAACACCTGCGCGTTTTTACAATCCGCCCGAAAAGAATCGATCGAAACGGTGCTGGAATGTGCAGGTTATAAGAGCGGTAATTTGGAAAAAATAGTCGTAACGGGCTGTTTACCGCAAAAATTCGTCGGGGAGCTTTTCGGCGAACTCCACGAGGCGGACGTGTTTTTGGGAATAACCGACTACGAAAAAATATTCGAAGCGCTTGAAAAGTCTTATAAAAACGACGAACGGCAAAATTTTGTGGGACAGGGCAAGGACGGATATTCCTATTCGCGTATTCTGACCACGGATGAACACGTGGCGTATTTGAAAATTGCAGACGGTTGTTATAATCATTGTACCTATTGTCTGATTCCCAAAATTCGCGGAAAATACCGCTCGTATCCGCTGGAAAATCTTGTCAAAGAGGCAGAGGAGCTTGGGGAAATTTCCGAACTTGTAATCGTCGCGCAGGACACGACGCGTTACGGCGAGGATATATATGGCGAGAACCGATTCGTCGAGTTATTGCAACGACTTTCAAAGCTTGACAACGTGCGAAAGATACGACTTTTGTATTGCTATCCCGACGTGATCGGCGACGAATTGATCGAGGAGATCGCTACGAACGACAAGATACTCAAATATATCGATATTCCCCTGCAACACAGCGAAAACCGCGTGTTAAAGCTGATGAACAGAAAGGGAACTCGCGAAAAATATCTTGACTTGCTTCAAAAGTTGCGCGAAAAAATACCGCAAATCGCCATTCGTTCCACGTTTATCAGCGGTTTTCCCACCGAAACGGAAGAGGAATTTGAGGGAATGAAAGCGTTTTTACAAGAGGCGAACCTGTTTAATTGCGGCTTTTTCGCCTATTCAAGAGAGCCGGACACGGCGGCGTACAGAATGAAACCGCAGGTGCACGGCGCAACGAAAAACCGTCGTGTACGCGCATTGTACGAAACCCAGAAAGCTATTTCCGCAAAGATATTGCAAGGCTTTGTCGGTCAAGAAATCGAAGTCGTTTGCGACGGTATCGACTACGATAAAAACTGTTTCGTCGGCAGAGCGTATTTCAACGCTCCCGATATCGACGGCAAGGTATATTTCAACGCAGCGGAGGCTATGCAAGGCGAAAGCTACGTCGTGAAAATAGAAAGAGCGGACAGTTATGATCTGTACGGAAAAACGGAGGACTACGAAGAATGAATTTGCCCAATAAAATTTCGATTACGAGAATTTGTATGATACCCGTATTCGTGCTTGCCTTTTTCTTGGACGGAATATTGCCGTTCAATTACGCAATCGCCGCCGTTATCTTCGCGATTGCGGCTTGCACGGATTTTATCGACGGTTATATTGCCCGTTCGAGAGGGCTCGTAACCAACCTCGGAAAATTCCTCGATCCGATTGCGGATAAGGTACTCGTAGCAACGGCAATGATCGTGATTTTGACGATGCAAGATAGTTTGTTCGCAATGCTCGGTGAAATGCAGACGGCGATATATATCGGAACTGCGATCTCGATCAGCGTGATCTTGGCGCGTGAGCTGATCATCAGCGCGTTCCGTCAGATCGCGGCGGCAAACGGCGTGGTAATGGCGGCTGATAAGCTGGGCAAATATAAGACTACCTTTCAAGATGCGTCGATCTTCGTATTGATATTAGCGGCGGATATTCCCGATACGGCAGGCGTAGTCGTAGCGTGGATCGGTTTTGCGCTGTTCGCTGTGGCGACGATACTCACCGTTTGGTCGGGCATTTCCTACGTGGTAAAGAATAAGCAGGTATTGCAGGATAAAAAGGATTGAGAAAATGAATACGGATAAAACGGTAGTCCGGTGCGTAGGCGCAGGAGAAACGCAAATCAAAGTGTTGATTGCGCGCGCGCAATCGTTCGACGGCGGTCAAATCGAATATCGCCATACGCGCAAATACGGCGAAGACATTATTGAAATGATATACGCCGAGGACATTTCCAAGCGTTTGGCAGAGGACGTTTTGCGCGTGTTTGCAGACGGCTTGTCGGATAGTATTTACGCGCTCGACGATACGCCGCTTGCCTGTCAGCTCGTACATTTATTGAAATTGCGAGGTAAAACGGTTAGCGTAGCGGAATCGTTTACGGGCGGTGGCGTTTCCAAAGCGCTCACGTCCGTTTCGGGTGCGAGCGAAGTGTTTTTCGAGGGCTTGAACACGTATAACGAGCTTTCGAAGATCAAGCGGTTAGGCGTTTCGGAATATACGCTCAAAACAGTGGGTGCGGTGTCCGATCAGACGGCTTACGAAATGGCGATCGGGCTGATCAACACAGGGGATTGTGATATCTCTATCGCCACCACGGGAATTGCAGGTCCGAACACGGATAGATCGGGACAGCCCGTTGGGCTTTGCTATATCGCGGTCGGTACGAAAGAAAGAGTGTTTGTATACCGCTATAAATTCGACGGTACGCGCGAGGAGATCACGGAAACGGCAATTCATTACGCCTTGTTTTTGGCGTATAAACAGCTGAAAAATATGTAAAATATATAATGTATAAATAAAAAACAGGAGAAATAAAATGAGTAATGAAAAGAACACGGAAAAGATGAAAGCGCTCGACGCCGTTTTATTGCAGATCGAAAAGCAATACGGCAAAGGTTCGATCATGCGCCTTGGCGACGAGGCAGGCAAAACGGAGATCGACGTCATTCCCTCGGGCTGTTTAACGCTCGATCTGGCGCTTGGGATCGGCGGTTTCCCGCGCGGTAGAATTATCGAGATCTACGGTCCCGAATCCTCGGGTAAGACCACGGTAGCGTTGCACGCGATCGCGGAAGCGCAAAAAATGGGCGGCGTTGCGGCATTTATCGACGCGGAGCACGCGCTCGATCCCGTATATGCGAAGAAGCTTGGAGTCAACCTCGACGATTTGTACGTATCCCAGCCGGATACGGGGGAGCAGGCGCTCGATATCACGGACGCGCTCGTGAGAAGCTCGGCGGTGGATATCATCGTCATCGACTCGGTTGCCGCGCTCACGCCGAAAGCGGAAATCGAGGGGGATATGGGCGACACGCACGTTGGTTTGCAAGCAAGATTGATGTCGCAGGCGCTTCGTAAGCTTACGGCAATCGTCAATAAATCGAAAACCTGCGTCATTTTCATTAACCAGCTCCGTGAAAAAGTGGGTATCATGTTCGGTAATCCCGAAACTACCCCCGGCGGTAAAGCACTCAAATTCTACGCAAGTATGCGTTTGGATATTCGCAGAATGGATACGCTCAAAGACGCGGACGGTGCAATGGGTAACAGAACGAAAGCGAAAGTAGTGAAAAACAAGCTCGCGCCCCCGTTCAAACAGGCGGAATTCGACATTGTGTTCGGCGAAGGTATTTCGCAAGAGGGATGTATTCTCGATATGGGCGTACAATTTGATATTATTACCAAGAGCGGCGCATTTTTCAGCTACAACGGCAATAAAATTGCGCAAGGTCGCGAAAAGGCGCGTATTTATTTGAAAGAAAATCCCGAGATTCGTGCGGAGATCGAACAAAAGATCCGCGATGCGGCAAAGGGCAATGTAAGCGAAGAAACGACGGCGGAAACGGACGAAGAATAAAAGATCAAGCAAGAGGAAATCAACCTCTTGCTTTTTTTATGAAATAATTTACGGATATTGAAAAGTATTTTAAGTCAAACAATTGACATTTTGTGAAATATATTGTAAAATAGTAGTTGATAGAAAAAATTATAAGTCGGGTTATGGCAAAGCCCGTTTGCATAATAGGTTTTATCAATTTTTAATTTT
>JAFTPZ010000008.1 GCA_017463025.1 Clostridia bacterium | reverse complement strand
TCCGTCGAATTCGGGGCCGTCCACGCAAGCGAATTTCATTTGTCCGCCTACCGTCAAGCGACAACCGCCGCACATACCCGTACCGTCGATCATAATCGGGTTCATACTCGCCACCGTTTTCACGCCGTATTCTTTCGTCAGCGCGCAGACGAATTTCATCATAATAAGCGGTCCGATCGTGATGACCTCGTCGAACGTTTCGCCCTTTTCAAGCATTTCTTTTAACGGCACGCAAACGTTCCCTTGTCTGCCGTAGCTGCCGTCGTCCGTCATCATATAGAAAGCTTTGGAAACCGCCTTGAACTCGTCTTCCAAAATCACGAGATCGCGCGAACGGAAACCGATAATCGAGGTTACTTCCGCGCCCTGCGCTTTGAGCGCTTGCGCCACGGGAAGTGCGATCGCACAACCTACGCCGCCGCCAACGACGCACACCTTTTTCAAGCCCTCCACGTGGGTAGGTCTGCCCAAAGGGCCTACGAAATCGGGAATATAATCGCCTGCGTTTTTATGGTTCAAACGCTCCGTCGAGCCGCCGACGATCTGGAAAATGATCGTAATCGTGCCTTTTTCCCTGTCGTAACCTGCAATGGTGAGAGGTATTCTTTCGCCGTCCTCATCCACGCGCAGAATGATAAACTGACCTGCAAGCGCCTTTTTCGCCACGTACGGCGCGAGAATTTCCATCTGCGTTACCGTGGGATTGAGCGCTTTTTTGCTGACAATCTGATACATTATTGCTGTTTTCTCCTTATATAAATACTTCCACATTCTATTATACAACGCAACGCAAAAATTGTCAAACCTTATGCTTGCGTTTCACCTCATTTTTAATCGTTCAATCGATAAAAATTTAGCAAATAAATTTTTTCACACGATTTTCATTTTTTGCCCGATTTCGTTTGCTTTTCATAAATGAAAGGTGTATAATGTTTGTCGAATTAAACAAAAGAGGCGTTATTATGCAAGCTTTACTCTCTTTATCTCTCGCGCTTTTGGCAGGGCTTCTTTTGTCCCGTCTTGCCAAACTCGCAAAGCTCCCTGCCGTTACGGCATATTTGGTGGCAGGTATTTTGGTCGGCCCGTATTGTCTTGGCGCGTTCGGTGTTTCAGGGCTCGGGTTCACTTCCAAAGCAGATATCGAATCGGTGTCCATTCTCGCCGACGTGGCGCTCGGATTTATCGCGTTTTCGATCGGAAACGAGTTCCGTCTTCCCCAACTGAAAAAAATCGGTAAGCAAGCGACGATCGTCGGCGTGTTTCAAGCGGTCGTTACCACCATTGTCGTGGACGTCGCTTTGATACTCGTGCACTTTGCCATGCCCGACAAACTCTCCCTTTCGGCGGCGCTCGTACTCGGAGCGATCGCGTCTGCAACCGCGCCTGCGGCAACGCTTATGGTCGTGAAACAGTATAAAGCGAAAGGACCCGTAACCGACATTTTACTCCCCGTTGTCGCGCTCGACGACGCGGTGGGCTTGGTGTTGTTCGCGATCTCTTTCGGCGTGGCGAAAGCGCTCAAATCGGGCGTACCTTCTATCGTTTCCATACTCGTCGAACCGCTTCTTGAAATCGTGTTGTCCTTGGGGCTTGGTGCGGCAATGGGATTTTTATTCAGTCTTTGCGAGCGGTTTTTCCATTCCCGTTCCAAACGACTTGCCGTGTCCGTTGGGTTCGTGCTGTTGACGATCGGGCTTTCTATGCTTAAATTCAATATCGGCGGCGTACATATCGGATTTTCGTCTTTGCTCGTTTGCATGATGCTCGGTACGATCTTCTGCAATATCTGCGACTTTTCCGAGGAGCTTATGGAGCGCGTGGATCGTTGGACTGCGCCCCTATTCGTTATTTTCTTCGTTATCAGCGGCGCGGAGTTGGAGCTGTCGGTATTTGCCGATCTGATGATCGTGGTGGTCGGACTCGTGTATATTATCAGCCGTTCGGCAGGAAAATACACGGGCGCGTATTTGAGCTCGAAAGCGGCGAAATGCGACGATAATATCGTGAAATATCTCGGCATTACGTTATTGCCGCAAGCAGGCGTGGCGCTGGGTATGGCGAATATGGCGATGAGCTCGGTGGAGCTTGGCGCGGAGGGTATGTTGATCGCGAACATCACGTTATTTGCCGTACTCATATACGAGCTGGTCGGTCCTGCGCTGACGAAAATGGCGCTCCTCAAAGCGGGCGATATCGATCCCGAGGGTTGGAGCAGTGCGCGACACGAGCACGCGAAAAAGAAAGCCTTGGAAAAACAAAATCAAGCGTGATAAAAACGGCGGTTTGCTGAATTGCAAACCGCCGTTAAAATTTGTATTTATTTCTTCTTTTTGAATTCTTTTATACCGTTGGTCGAGCCGCCGTCGCAAAGTACGTCCACGCCGGCAAGGTAGCCGTTTCTTTCGTCCGCGACCGTTGCAAGCGCAAAGCCCAGCTCTTCGGGTTTACCCATTCTCTCTTCCGCAGAGAAAGGAATGAGCATACCGCCATCCTCTTTCTCCAAATTGCCCATATCCGTTGCGATAAGCCCAGGGCTCAACGATACCACGCGGATACCCTTTTTGCCGTATTCGAACGCGCATTTTTTCGCGTACCACACCACGAAGTTCTTGGACAGCGAATACGCAAAGCCTTTGCGCTGATATTCGCCTTTGGCAAGATTACTTCTCTTGATCAGCTTTTTCAAGAACAGCTCTTCGTCCGTTTCCGCAAGCGCGTACGCTTTCTTGGGAATGATCATCGACGGCAGAATATACGCCGAGTTAGACGAAACGTCCACGATCACGCTACCTGCGTTCATAACCTTGGAAAATTCTTGATTGATATACACCGTGCCCAGCGCGTTGATACGGAGTATTCCCTCCTGCGTACCTTTCATAGCAGGCGAAACCCCTGCCGAATTGATCACGTTCTTCACCTCGCCAAGCTCCGCCGCAAATGCCACGAGCTCTTTCACACTCTCGCGCGAAGACGTGTCGCAGGTTTTTGCGTAAGCCGTGTAACCAAGCGCTTTCAGCTCCTCCACACCCTTTTCGAGCTTACTCATCGTTCTGCCCGAAATTACGATAATTTTGTCCTTGGGCATAAATTTAGCAGCCTCTAATCCCATACCGCTGCCGCCGCCCGTAATGACGCATACGTTTGCCATAATCTTTCTCTCCTTGTACTTTTATTTTGGGGCGTACCCCGTTTTATCCTTTCACATTATACCTTGCTTTTCATAAAATGTCAACTCGAATTTCAAGCTTTTCTCTCTTTTTTATCGCTAAATCGATAAACTTTTATCCAATCATAAAAATACGTCGAAATTCGCTTGCTTTTTATTTTTTGATATGATAGTATAAATGAGAAAAATAATCGTAAAGTCCCGAAAAAAAAGGAGAAAATTTATGTTTAGTTTGAAAGGCAGAGTGGTAGTCGTATCCGGCGCGTCGTCGGGTTTGGGTGCACAAATGGCGCGCGGTTACGCCGCGCAGGGCGCAGATCTCGTGATCACTGCAAGACGGTTGGAGAAATTAGAATCGTTGGCGGCGGAGCTCCGCGCAATGGGCGTGAAATGCTTGCCCTTGAAGTGCGACGTTACCGATTCCAAAATGGTTGACGAGGTTGCGGCGACGGTAGAAAAGGAATTCGGGAAAGTAGACGTTCTCGTTAACTGCGCAGGTTCGGCAAAGAACGCAGGCGTACTTGCAATGACCAACGACGAATGGGATTTCACGATCAATACCGATATGACGAGCGTATTTTACGTAACGCGTGCGTTCGCGAACATTATGAAAAAGAACAATTACGGACGTATTATCAATATCGCTTCTATGTACGGTTTGGTAGGTAACCCTGCGATCGATACCGTTGCTTATCACGCGTCCAAGGGCGGCGTGGTCAACTTCACGAGAGCGGTAGCAGCGGAGCTTGCAAAATACAACATCACCTGCAACGCGATCTGCCCCGGATATTTTGCGACCGAGCTTACCGTGGACACGCTCAACACCGACGCGTTCACGCAGTATATGAAAGCGACCGTACCCGTAGGGCGTTACGGTAAAGAGGGCGAGCTCAATTCCGCGGCGATCTTCCTTGCAGCGGACGAGTCTTCCTACGTTACGGGCGTAATTCTGCCCGTAGACGGCGGCTACACCGCGATTTAACGACGGCTGACGGCGCGCTATTTCCCCTCTTTTTGGGGGAAATAGCGCGATTTTTTTCGATTTTTTCATCAAATCCGTTTACTTTTGGAGGAAATGTGTGTATAATAATATAGCAGCCTTATATGGGGGTGCACCGATTTCGATTGCCGGTGAGCGAAAGAATAAGCATACCGCAGACGGAGTGCCTGCGATAAAACATTCCACCTAAACTTAAATGCAGATAGAAATGCAAACTACGCTCTTGCAGCGTAACTCGTTTTTATAAAACGATCGTCGCGCCCGATTTATCCGTCGGTCGGGAGTGCGGCGTCAATTAGACGGAAAAATCTTTTCAAGATCGGAAAGTGTTTTGAAAAGATCATTCAGCTTTCTGCGCGTTATAAAGCGTGTTTACCCGCGTTATAGCGTTAAGAAATAATAGATAAAATAAGTATGTAGAAAGTTCTTTGGCAGCCGAGTAAGACGTGAGTTTGACTCTCACCACCTCCACCAAAAGCGGCGTACTGCGCGTACGCCCAAGATAAGAGATAATATTGAATAAATAAGAAACCGAATAAATCGTTATGCCGCTTTTGTATTATTCTTTATTATCTTTTCTCTTTTATCTATTATCTATCAAGGAAATTTTAAGGAATATTCTCAATTAGATTAAAGAACGCGAAAACTTTTCGCGTTCTTTAATATTCTTTTCTTCCTAACAAGTAATCTATTGACACATCAAAATAATCGGCTATTTTGACTAAATTGGGAGCAGTCGGTTCGCTTCGATTTGTTTCCCAATAGCAAACAACGGCATAACTCACTTCCAACTGTTTCGCAAGAGCCGCTTGACTAATCCCCGTTTCCTTTCTTAATTCTAATAGTCTTTCCGCAAATATTTTCATATTTATATTATACTCAATAAATTTAGTAAAAACGCTTGACACTCAATATATTGAGTGATATAATATATTTATAAATATACTTTTTGAGGTGATAAAAAATGAAAAAATTTTTACTACTAATTTTTACTATGATTTCGCTTTTCTTATTGGTGGCGTGTGGCGTCGCATCAAATAATGCTGATTACAGTAATAATAGCATAGTTTCCGATTCAACTTTTGAGTCAAGTGAAAGCAGTCAATCTGCGTCATATACATTAAAAACTTATAGCTCGACTGATGAATACGGAAACGCAGGAACATATACTGAAGTCAATTCCCAATATAATGCGGGTGATATCGTGGAGCTTGCTGCAACGGTAAAATCGGGTTATAATTTTGTCGGTTGGTTTATTAATGACACTTGCGTAAGTGAAGATTTGAACTATATTTTCACAATGAAATCAAGTAATATTACAATTGAAGCGAGATACAATTATTACACCGTTTCCACTTCATCCTATTCCGATGATTATGAAAAAGCAGGAACATATACGGAACTTAAAAACAAAAAAATATCCGTAGGTGAGCAAGTGACGGTTAAAGCTACTTTACACGCAGGATATAATTTTGAGGGTTGGTATATTAACAATGTATGCGTTAACGGGGATTTGACATATTCTTTTACAATGAAAGACAAAAACGTTGATTTAGAAGCGAGATGGAGTTATTATACTGTTACTGTTAAATCTTATACAGATGAACAAGGTACGGCAGGAACATTTACAAAAAAATCCGATGAAAAAGTAAGCGCAGGCGAAACTGTAACGCTTAATGCAACGGTGGCAGACGGATATAATTTTGAAGGGTGGGATATTGACGGTGTTTGTGTCAGCTCGGAGCTTACATATCAGTTTGTAATGGAAAAATCAAATAAAACTATTAGAGTAGAATATTCATATTATACTTTTTCTTCGTATGGCATTGTTGCGAAGTCGGGGTGGCTTTATGATACCCCTATTGAAAACACGATCGGCACTTGCACTTCATACGACAATCAAAAAATCACAAGCGGTGATACAGTGAAATTAAAGGCAACCGTTTGCAACGGATATACCTTTGAAGGATGGTATCTTGATGGCATTTGTATTAGCACTGATTATGAATACACGTATACAATGACGAACGCAAGCGTCTCGTTAGTGGCAAGATACACGTATTACACTTTGGATGTTTGTGCTTACGATCCAAGTACATATCTAATATACTATACTGATGATCTTGGAGATGTTAGTTTCTATGAAAGCGCAAAAGTTCAAGTTGGAGAAACAATTACCCTTACTGCGATTGGTAAAAATGGATATAGGTTTGTTGGTTGGATACACGGATTTGGAGGAATAATTGTGTCTACAAATAGTACCTATACATTTGTGATGGGAGAGACAGACGAGAGCTATGTGGCAGTATTTGAAAAAATCCAATAATGAAATCCGTTCGATTTACACTCGCTCCACCACACGCACAAAACGTCCTTTACGGGCGTTTTTTCTTTACAAGCGTTTTCTTTTATGTTATAATAGTCATAAATTTTTACAACGCGAGGCATTGTATGTTACAACTTCAAAACGTTAGAAAAACGTATAAGACGAAAGCAGGAATCGTCAACGCCTTGGACGGCGTTTCCCTCACCTTCCCCTCTTCGGGCTTGGTGTTCATCACGGGCAAAAGCGGATGCGGTAAGACCACCCTACTCAACGTGATCGGCGGACTCGACGGTATTGACGAGGGGGAAATTCTCGTACAGGACAAGAAATTCTCCACCTTTTCCGCCACCGAATACGACAGCTACCGCAATACCTTTATCGGGTTTATTTTCCAAGAATACAATCTACTTCCCGAATTCACCGTGGAAAAGAACATCAAGATCGCTATGGAATTGCAAGGGCGAAAAGCGGACGACGCGGAATTTGAAAAGCTCCTTAAAGACGTGGAGATCGACGAACTCAAAGTCCGCAATCCCTCCGAGCTTTCGGGCGGACAACGCCAACGCGTGGCGATCGCCCGTGCGCTCGTGAAACAGCCGCGGATCATTATGGCGGACGAACCGACGGGCGCGCTCGATTCGGGCACGGGAATTCAAGTCCTCGACACCTTAAAAAAGCTTTCCAAAGATAAACTGGTGATCGTCGTTTCCCACGATCGGGAATTCGCGGAAAGGTACGCCGACCGTATCATTCACCTCGTGGACGGGAAAGTCGCCCAAGACGTTACGTTCACCGAAAAGGAAATCGTCTCCAACGTCAGCGAGCAGGAAAATACGCTCGTCGTGCGCGAGGGCGCGGAACTGACCGAAAGTGAAAAGGACGCTTTGGCAAAAGCCGTAAAAGAGCGTAAAAAGATCGAGGTAATCGAAAATCTTTGTTACAGGGATAAAGAACCGACGGGAAACGTTACGCATAGCACGGATAAACCTGTGTCCTTGCGCAACAGCCAAATGAAACTCAAAAGCGCGGCGTATCTGGGGGTGAAATCGCTCGCCGTGAAGCCCGTACGTCTGATCCTTACCATACTCATCTCGGCGCTTGCATTCGCCGTGTTCGCCTTATTCGACACGATCGCAAATTTCAGCACCCCCAACGTACTTAAAAATCAACTGAAAACCTCCCTTTCCTCCACGCTCGTCGCCTATTCCGATTACGTCGTAGACTACGACGCGGGCGATCGGTACACCGTAAAGGTGTCCGAAAACACCGTCGCCGAGCTCCAAAGCAAAACGGGCGGCACGGTCAAAGGTATTTTCGATCTCCGCGACAATACGACGGGCAGCGTGCAGCAGTCCTTATCCATCTCCGAGCTACTTTCTTCCGACGTGGTCGTGGGGAAAAAGTATTACGCTAACACCGTGAACGGTTTTATCGAATTCGAAAAGGGCAAGGAAATTTCGGAAAACGGTAAATTTACCGACTTCGACTACAAACTCGTCTACGGCGAGTATCCCGAGCTCCTTTATGAGAACGGTGTTCTCGTCCGCGAAAGCGCGTATCAGATCGCGATCTCGACGTATCTTGCCGATTCTATTATCTATTATCTCAACGGCTCTCCTTTGCATGAAAAACAAATCCTCTCCTACGAGGATATGCTTGGCGCGAGCATTACCGTCAATCAACAACAGTATACGGTCGTGGGCTTGATCGACTGCGGAGAAATTCCCGAAAAATACGATCTGCTCCGTCAATCCACGCCGTATAACGTGAAAACCAACGCGCTACTTAGCGATTTTAACGCGTATATCGATTCGGGCGCGCAAAAATGTTTATTCGTCGCAAAAGACTTTTTACAGATCGCGAAAGAAGAATCCCATTCCGCCGATATTTTCCACGTAGGCAACGCCACTTGGACGCTTTCCGCGGAAAACGTGAGCGCAAGAAAGCAGGTTACGGAATACCTTTACAATGCGGAAGACTACGACGCGGACAACATTTTGCTGTTCGACGGCGAATATCCGCAGGATAACAAGATCACGCTCGCCGACGACGAAATTTTGATACATCCTCTCAATCTTGAAAATTTGTTCGCCGCGAATATCACCGCGCTCACCGACTCGACAGACCGTTCTTACGTGAAAAGCCTGATCGGTAGTATGCAAACGGGCACGGTGGAGAGTAACCGCGCCACTTTGACGAAGGTGCTTACTCTACTCAACGTAAACATATCCGACGATGCGATCAAAGCCGCTATCCACCAGCGCTTTACCGAAACGGGCGCGAAATTGGACAAGGACGTAAAGATCGTGGGCGTGTATTTCGGGATCGCCACCGACAGCTACACCTCCTACTCTCGCTACAAGCTGATGATGAATAAAAATCTAATGCGCGATTTGAGCGTATTCGCCGAACAGGGCGATTACAACAAGCTGCTCTTTTCCGCGCGGAGCATACAAATCGGTGGGAACGTGATCGTGAATTATCTCATGAACGAAAGTGGTCTTACGCTGCATTGGTACAACAATTCCGTTCTCAACGTGATCCGTTCCAACGAAACGATGATCCGTCAGGTTGCCGATCTGTTTCTCTACGCCGCCCTCGCGCTTGCCTTATTCTCGGTCTTTATGCTTTATAATTATATGAGTACGAGTATCGCAAGCAAAAAACAGAGCGTGGGCGTGCTCCGCGGACTCGGCGCAGGCGGAAAAGACGTTCTGATCACTTTTTTAAGCGAAAGCCTGATCGTTTCCGTGATCAACGGCATTTTAGCCAACGTATTCGCCGTGATCGGATGCGCGCTCGTGAATGCCTATATCGTGGAAATTATGAATATTTCTATCCATTTCGCGCTTTTCGGCGTCAGACAAGTTTTGATCATTGCGGCAATCAGTCTGCTCACGGCGATCGCGTCGTCTGCCATTCCGATCGTGAAAATATCCAAAAAGAAACCCGTCGAGCTCATTCGGCGACCTTGATCGGGTTCAAAATCACGACACGTAAACGCCCCCTTATTAGGAGGCGTTTTTTAATATATCGTCGAAATGTCTTGATTTTTTCATTACGGTATGATATAATAAATGCATTCAAGTCGATTCAAGGAGGACAAAAATGGACGATTATCCCCCAAGTAGCTGTGTAAAAAGCTTTGTTCAGGGGAACTTTCCTATCAATAAGCTCTTTTTGCGTTTGCGGTGTTAGTCTATGCGCTAAACAGTACGAAAAATTACGCAACCTAAAAAGGAGAATTACGTTATTATGATAGGACAATTATTGCTACAACTGATACTTATTTTACTCAACGCCTTTTTCGCGGCAACGGAGATCGCGATCATTTCTTTGAATGAAAAGAAAGTGAAAGCACGTGCGGACGAGGGCGATAAAAAAGCCGAAAAAATGCTGAACATTATCAAAGATCCGACGAAATTCCTTTCTACTATTCAGATCGGAATTACGCTCGCAGGCTTTTTAGGCTCGGCATTCGCGGCAGACAACTTTGCGGAAAGGCTTTCGGGTTGGCTCGTAACCACCTTTGAAATTTCCGCGGAAAGCGCGGGCGTGATCAACACGATTTCCGTCGTTGCGATCACCCTCGTTTTATCTTTCTTCACCCTCGTTTTGGGCGAGCTCGTCCCTAAACGCGTGGCAATGAAACACAAGGAAAAACTCGCAAACGCCGTTTGCGGTATTATTTCCGCTTTGACCGTCGTGTTAAAGCCCGTGATCTGGCTATTGACCGTTTCCACTAACGGCGTACTCCGTCTATTCGGCGTAAACCCCAAGGAAAGCGATGAAACCGTGTCCGAAGAAGATATCGTGCTTATGCTCGACGCAGGCGCGGACGAGGGTACCATCGATAAAGAAGATATCGCGTATATCAAAAACGTATTCCGTTTGGACGGTATGACCGCCGAAGACGTTATGACTCCGAGAATGTGCGTCGTGCGCATTTCGGAAAACGCCACCGACGAGGAGATCATGAAAGTCATCGAAACGGAGGGTTATTCCCGTCTACCCGTGTATTCGGGGGATATCGATAATATCGTCGGTATCCTGCACGCGCGCGATTATTTATTGAAACGTGGCGCGCCCGACTTTACGTTAAAACAGATCGTTAAAGAAGCCGTGTACGCCCCCGAAACGAAGCATTTGGACGTATTGTTCAAGGAAATGCAAAAGACGCGTACGCATATCGTCGTGATCGTCAACGAGTACGGTTTGACTTCGGGTATCGTAACGATGGAAGACATTTTAGAAGAACTTGTCGGGGAAATTTGGGACGAGCAGGACGAAACGGTGGAATGGATCGTTAAGGAAAGCGAACGGGTATATCGCGTAAAAACGAACGTTTCGCTCGATACGTTTTTCAACCATTTCGATCTACCGCCCGACGAAAATATCGAATCCTCCACCGTGAACGGCTGGATCATCGAGAAACACGAAGATATTCCCGAAAAAGGATTTTCGTTTACCTACGATAAACTCACGATCACGGTGATCCAAGTGGATACGATGCAAACGCGCGAGATCCGCGTGGAAATTACGGAAGAATAATAAAAAAACGCCTTTTTGATAAAGGCGTTTTTTTTACGCTTATTTCCGCCATGTGGACGGGGCAAACAGTACGAGCATCGGGAATACCTCCAAACGCCCTGCGAGCATATCGAAAATGAACACAAGCTTGGAAAGATCGGAGAACGCCGCGAAATTGCCGTCCGGCCCTACCGCGCCAAGCCCCGGACCGATATTATTCAGCGTTGCCGCCACCCCCGTAAAATTCGTAACAAGATCGAACCCGTCCAAACAAATGATCAAAAGCGATACGATATAAATAAGTATATACGCGAAGAAATACCCGTTGATCCCACGCACGACCTCGTGTTCGACGACGTGTTTATCCATCGTGATCTTTTTGACCTGTCTGGGGTGTAAAATACGTTTCATTTCGTGCGTCGCGCCCTTAAAGAGTACGATCACGCGCGAAACTTTCATGCCGCCGCCCGTACTCCCCGCGCACGCGCCGATAAACATTAAAAGGACGAGTATGGTTTTGGAAAACGCGGGCCACAGATCAAAATTCGCCGTGGCATAGCCCGTCGTGGAAATGACGGACGCCACCGAAAACGCCGAATGCAGGATCGCCTCCCCGATCGAATAGCCGTACTGCGATAAACACAAGTTCACAGTAATCAGCGCGATCGCCGCAAATACGATACCGAGAAAGGTACGCACCTCCGTGTTGAACGCCTCTTTCAATCTACCGCAAAGGATCAGATAGAACGAGGTGAAATTGATGGAAAAGAGTATCATAAACACGGTTACGACGATCTGCGAGTAGGCGGAATAGCTTGCAAAGCTATCCCCTTTGATCGCGAAACCGCCCGTACCTGCCGTACCGAACGCGGTGTTGATCGCATCGAAAACGGGCATATCGAACACCAACAAAACAAACTGTAAAACGGTCAACGCCGTATAGATCAGATATAATATCCTTGCCGTGGAACGCATTTTCGGTACGAGCTTACTCACCGACGCGCCCGTGCTTTCCGCTTTCAAAAGATTGATATTGCGGCCGCCCGACAACGGCAAAAACACCATAATAAATACGAGCACGCCCATACCGCCGATCCAATGCGTAAAACTACGCCACATCAAAAGGGATTTGGGCAAAGCCTCGATCGCCGCGCCGCTGGGCAGGATCGTTGCTCCCGTGGTGGTGAAACCCGAAACCGTTTCGAAAAGTGCGTCGACGTACGAGGGTATCGCGCGCGAGAACCAGAACGGCAACGCGCCGAAAAGACTCATTACGATCCAGCTCAACGCCACGATCACGAATCCCTCTTTGGCGTACATAGAATCGCTTTTGGGTTTGACGAGCATACACGCGCCGCCCAACACCGCGCAAAGGAGCATAGACGCAAGAAAATCGAATATTTCCTCCTCTTGATAGCAAAGCGCAGTAATAGCGGGAACGAGAAAGAATACCGCCTCAAAAAGGAGTATAAAGCCTAGCGTTCTTACGATAATGCGATAGTTCATTTTTTCACCTCACCGTAATACGTCGCTCACGTCCTGCAAACCGATTTGCTTGGACACGATCACCACCGCGTCGCCTGCCAAAATGACGTCTTGACCGCGAGGAATGATCACCTCGTTACCGCGCGTGATCGAAGCGATCAGGATATTTTCCTTGAATTTGAGCTCGGCAAGCGGTTTGCCTGCGATCGGAGAATTTTCTTTGACGATAAATTCCGACGCTTCCACCTTATCCCGAATGATATTATACATCGTTTCCACGTTACTGCCCACCGTGTTTTTCATTGCGCGAACGTACCGCAAAATAATGTCCGCCGTTACGTTTTTCGGACAGATTGTGGTGTCGAGTTCGAGTTGACCGAGTATGGGATCGTAGTCGATACGGTTGATCTTCGTGATCAATTTATTACAGCCTGCGCTCTTTGCGAACACGGAGAGAAGTATATTTTCTTCGTCGAGGCTAGAAAGCGCCACGAACGCGCCCGCTAGCGAAAGTCCCTCCTCCACCAAAAGCTCGTGATCGGCGGCGTCGCCGTGGATAATATCGTATTTGGACCATTGCGCGCTCATTTCCTCACACGATTTGAGATCCTTTTCCACGATTTTCAAATGTATAGGCGTACGTTCGAGGATATTGCAAAGATAACGGGTGATCGTGCCGCCGCCGACTACGAGTGCGTTTTTAATGGAATGACCTTTATATTTGATCTTTGTGAAAAACTCGTTGGCGTTCTTGGGCGAGGCTACGATAGAAACCACGTCCTTTTCTTCAAAACGGGAATCGCCGTTGGCAATATACGCCTCCTCGCCCCGTTCGATCGTACAAACGAGCAATTCCGTGCGGTATTTCACCGCCATTTCCTTTACCGTCATACCGATCAACGGACTTTCCTTGGGCAGCTTGAATTTGATCAGCTCCACTTTGCCCTTGGCAAACGGCTCGATCTTGATTGCAGAGGGAAAACGGAGTATGCGCGCGATCTCTTCTGCCGCCGCGTATTCGGGGTTAATGACCATGGCAAGTCCGAGCTGTTCTTTCAAATACGGTGCGTCCTTGCTGTAATCGGGATTTTTAACGCGCGCGATCGTTTGACAGTTACTTTCCTTTTTCGCCACCACCGAGCAAAGAAGATTGAGCTCGTCGGAGTTGGTTACGGCGATCAACAGATCCGCCGTGCCGATCCCTGCCTCTCGCTGTACCGTATGCGTTGCGCCGTTTCCGACCACGCCCATAACGTCCAGACGTTCCGTGATCGTTTTCACCTTTTCCGCAGACATATCCACGACGGTAACGTCGTTACCGTCGGCATTGAGTTTTTCCGCGAGCGTTCTGCCCACCTTTCCGCAGCCGATAATAATGACTTTCATATTTTATCCTCTCTTTTTCTTGGCTAATTTTTTGATGGAGGTGTGGTGCTCCTCCCCCGCAAACAAGCGCGACAAATTCTGTCTGTGCGCCACCCACGTGAGTACGTTGATCGCAAAAATAACGAGATACGCGGCGATCAAATAGCCGTTGATCTGCAACCCTGCATAACGCGTGAAGATAACGACGAGCTGAATGATCGAAAGCCCCGAAACGCCGAGGAGCGAGCCAAGCGAGCCCCATTCGGTGAAAAATATAAACACTACGACCCCCACCAAACACAAAAACGCGAACAGTATCCACCAAGGATTTTCACAAGACAAGCACGCCCAAAAAAGTCCGAGCGTGGAGGCGATACCCTTACCGCCCTTGAATTTCATCGTTACGGGGAAAATATGCCCGATCACGACGAACAATCCACACCAAAAACGTATGAAATCAGAAACGAGCATCACCGTGCCGTCGAACACGTAGCCGCGGTAGATAAAATATCCGACAATCGCAGGCACGCCGCCTTTCAAAGCGTCGCAAACAAAAGTCAAAAGTCCGATCTTCAAGCCGAACTCGCGGCTCATATTCATCGTCCCTGGGTTACCGCTACCGATCTTCGTGATATCCCGCTTTTTCACGCGTGAGATAAACCGCGCGAAGTTAAAACACCCGATAAGATAGCATACGATCGCAATCACCCAAAATTGCCACCAATTTTGTATAAAAGAAAAATTTTTCATAATCAATCCTCGTCTTTTTTCTCTCGAACGGTAATGCGAATAGGCGTTCCGCTAAAATCGTACGCCCGACGAATGGTGTTTTCCAAATACCGCTCGTAGGAGAAGTGCAGTAGCCTTTCGTCGTTGACGAACAGCGCGAACGTAGGCGGACAAACGCCCACCTGCGAGGAGAAAAACACGCGCATTCTTCTGCCCAAATACGAGGGGGGCTCTTGCAAGCGCACCGCGTCGCCGATCAGATCGTTGAGCTCGCCCGTAGGTACGCGGAAAGTCGCGTGCGCATACGCTTCTTCCGCCGCCGAAAGTATCTTTTCCACGCGTTGCCCCGTTTTCGCGGAGATATACGTCGATTTGTAATAATCCATAAATTTGAGATCCTCTTTGAGCTTTTCCTCAAATTTGTTGACGGTGTGCGTGTCCTTTTCCACAAGATCCCATTTGTTCATCACGATCACGGAGGGTTTTCCCTGCTCGTGTACGTAGCCGATGATCTTCACGTCCTGCTCGGTCAACCCCTCCGTACTGTCCACGACGAGCAAGCACACGTCGCTCCTTCTCACCGCGTCGAACGCGCGCATATTGCTGTAATATTCCACGTCGTCGTCCACGTTCTTTTTCTTACGGATACCTGCCGTGTCAATGATCGTATACGCCTTTTCGCCGCGATAAAACAACGTGTCGATCGCGTCGCGCGTCGTACCTGCCATCGGCGTTACGATACTTCTTTCGCTTCCCAAAAGCTTATTCACAAGACTGGATTTGCCCGCGTTGGGTTTTCCCACCACCGCGATCTTTAACGACGGCACTATTTCCCCGTTCGTATCGGGGAAGTACGTGATCGCCTCGTCGAGTACGTCGCCGATCCCTTGCGAATGTTCGGCGGAAACGGCATACGGTTCGCCAAGCCCGAGCGCATAAAACTCAAACACCTTTTCGGGGGAATAGTTGTCGATCTTATTCACCACTAAAATAACCGGCTTTTTACTCCTGCGCAAAATATCCGCCACGTCGTAATCGGACGGATGCAAGCCGTCGCGGCCGTCGGTAAAAAATAAAATAACGTCGGCGGTGTCGATAGCGACGTCCGCCTGTTTTGCGATCTCTTTCCACATCACGTCCTCCGATTTGAGTTCGAGTCCGCCCGTGTCTACCATCGTAAAATGCTTACCGCGCCAAGTGGCGTCGGCATACAGCCGATCACGCGTAACCCCCGGGCGATCCTCCGTGATGGATATTTTTCGCCCTGCCACTTTATTGAAAAACGTGCTTTTCCCTACGTTCGGTCTGCCGACCAACGCGATCAAAGGATTTGCCATACCTTATCTCCTCCTTGTTCCTTTCTTTTTGTTTGCGTCCGCTAAAATGGCGATCAAACCTGCGCCGCCCTCGTAATTTACGCGGATATTTTCAAATTGTAATCTTTCTTTCAATGCGTTCAACGTCGTGCCGCAAAGGAATACGTCCTCAAACTCTTTCAAGGTATCCTTGGCGATCACCACTTCGTCAAATTCGCCCTTTTGCTCGCGGTATTTTTCCAAAGCCGTCGCAATATCCACGCCCGTAAGCAATCCCGTACAGGTAACCATATGCCCAAAAAAGTCGTTTTCCACGGCGAGTATTTCCGCCTGCAAGCCGCCGATCTTGGCGTTACATTCTTCCACGAGCTTTTTATTCGTTTTTGCCGCCGAAACGCCGCTGATCAACAGCGTTTTTTTCGGTTTTTTGAGGGAATAGCCGTCAGGCAAAGCGTTAAGCGCGCTCTCCGCCTCCGATAAAAATTTACTCGTCAAACCGATACCGTTTTCGATTTGGGAAAAATCGCCGTAAAATTCGGGAGGTTTCACCGTTCGCCCTGCCTTGACGAAATATTCGTCCGCGGGCAATAAAAAGTTTACTCCGAACTCTTGATTGAGCAAATCGACGAGATCGAGCAGTTTTTCGCTGTACGCCCTATCGACGTCGGGAATAAAGGTCAACCCCTCGCGATATTTGGTGATACCCGTCGGTACGCAAGCCAGATCGCGTACGGTGGGATAATATTTGAACAGCTCCCTCGCCGTATACGCAAGCTCCTCTCCGTCGTTCTCGTTGGGCACGATCACCGCCTGACAATGCAGTTCGATACCGCCTGCCGCGAGCTTTTCGATCTGCTCGGCGATCTTGCCTGCAAAACGGTTGCGTAGCAGCTTCACGCGAAGCTCGGGGTTCATCGTATGCACGGATACGTACAGCGGAGAAAGCTTTAAGCGGATAATTCTTTCCAAGCCCTCGTCCGTCAGATTCGTCAGCGTTACGAAATTGCCGCAAGTAAAACTCATGGAATAGTCGTCGTCTTTTACGTACAGGCTTTCGCACATACCCTTGGGCATCTGATCGACGAAACAAAACACGCAACGGTTATGACAGGTGCGGATACGCTCGTTCTTTTCAAACGTAAGCCCCAAGTCCTCTCCCTCGTCCTTTTCCACCTCCACGGACGTTTCTTCTCCCGTACGATGATCGCGGACGGTCATTGTGAAAGCGTCTGTTTCCACGTAGTAAAGATAATCGAGCTCGTCCTCGCAGGGGAGTCCGTTAAAGGAAAGAATCTCGTCGCCGACTTCCAGCCCGAGCTCCTTTGCGATACTATTCCGTTTTACTTTGACAATTTTCAACATAGACTTTCAAAATCTCCGCAGACGGCGTAGCGCTTGCATAATTTTTTCAAAATTTCTTGAAACGTAGGGGGCAGGGGCGCGTTGAACGTCATTCTCTCCCCCGTCGTGGGGTGGGTGAGCTCGAGTTGCCACGCGTGCAACAGTTGCCCCTCCACGCCGAGTTTTTGCTTTTTATAGCCGTATACCATATCCCCTGCCACGGGATGTCCCATGTGCTTGGCGTGCACGCGGATCTGGTGCGTTCTGCCCGTTTGCAACTCGAATTTGCAAAGGGTGTATTCCGTGCCGAAGTGGGCGACCGCTTGAAAATCGGTGATCGCGATTTTCCCCTTTCCCTCGGGCAATACCGCCATTTTCAGCCGATCGGTGGGATGTCTGCCGATATCCGTTACAATCCTACCTTCGTCCTTTTTCAAGTTGCCCTCGAGTAGCGCGAAATACGTTCTTTTACACGTCTTTTCCGCGATCTGCGTTGCGAGCGACACGTGCGCTTTATCGTTTTTCGCGACCACCAAAAGCCCCGTCGTATCCTTATCGATTCGGTGTACGATCCCAGGGCGGAGCACGCCGCCGACGCCACTCAAAGAATCCAAAGCATACAGCAACGCGTTTACGAGCGTACCGCTCGTCGTGCCGTTGCCCACGTGTACCGTCATGCCCTGCGGCTTATTCACCACGGCAAGATCGCTATCTTGATACACGATTTCTACGGGTATATTTTCGGGTTTTACCGCGTATTCCACCGCTTCGGGAACGGTGAGCTCCACGCAATCGCCCGTCTTGATATCCGCACCGGCTTTTTTCACCTGCTTACCGCCCACGCAAACGTTACCCTCTTCCACGAGTTTTTTCAAGCGCGAACGGGTAAATTCGTCCGTTTGCTCGCTCAAAAACAGGTCGAGTCGTTTATAAGGTTGTTCTGCGATAAACAGCCTTTTATCCATTCTTTTTTTCCTTTTTCGCCGCCGCTTTTTCTTCCGCCTCTTTGGCTAACGCTTTATATTTACCCTGCGGAAACGCCGCGTCCGTATCGAAGAATAATAACGAAAGCACGAGCAAGACCGCGCCGCCCGTGATAAAGAAATCGGCAAAATTACAAACGGCAAACCCGAATCTGCTCAAATCCACCATATCGCGTACGCCATACAGCGTCGTCGGATCCCAAACGCGGTAATATACTCTGTCAATGAGATTACCCACGCCGCCTGCCACGATAAACACGAGCGCGGTTTTCAACCAACTGCGGCGTTTATCTACCTTACAATATAAGATCGCAAGCCCAAGCATCATAACGCCCGTCGCCACGATCACGGCGATCTTCGCCCACGTGGGCGCGTTCGAGCCCATACCGTAGGAAATGCCGCGATTATAGGTGATACGTAGCCACAGCCAGCCCTCGACGATCGCGATTTCGTTTGGCGCGTCCGCGGCGGAAAAGTAGGCGTCGGCAACGAGCTTGGTGAGCTGATCGACGATCACGAGGATCAAAAACAGCAGCGCCCCCCAAAGCCGCGAGCCTTTCAGCCCCCTTTCTTTTTCGGTTGTATTATTCATTCGTCTTTTCCTTTTTTGCGCGCGTGTGGATTTCGTCGATCATCGAGATCTTCAAAGCGTGCAATTTCGTGGACAAGTCCACTTTATAAAGTTGCGGCAAGTCCAAACGCAAATATTCTTCCCAGAACTTGCCAAGCTCCGCTTTCGAGAACGCCGCCACCTCTTTCAAGGTCGGGAATGTATACACGAGCTTACCCTTTTCCACGATCGTATGCAAAAGCGGCTCGGCGCGGAAATTCTCCACCTCGTGCTTTTTCCAAGTTTCAATGGGGTGGAAGATGGTGAGCGGCTTGCTCTCGTCCACCTTTTCGTCGCGGAGGGTGATAAGGTCCGCGATCGCCATACCGTTTTCTTTATCGTACAAACGGTACAAATTCTTGAAAGACGGGTTGGTAATCTTTTCGGTGTTATCTGAAAGCTTGATCTTCGGCGTGATAGAACCGTCCTTGCCGATCACCGCCGACAGCTTATACACGCCGCCGAGCGCAGGCAGGTCCTCGGAGGTGATTAATCTCGTACCTACCCCCCACGAATCGATCTTCGCGCCCTGTTGGATAAGGGAGTTGATCGAACGCTCGTCCAGATCGCCCGAAACGCAGATGAGCGCCTCGGGGAAGCCTGCCTCGTCCAGCATTTTTCTTGCTTTTTTGGAAAGATACGCCAAATCGCCGCTATCCAGACGTATGCCTTTGGGCGTATACCCCTTTGCTTTCAATTCCTTAAACACCTTGATCGCGTTGGGCACGCCGCTACGGAGGGTGTCGTAGGTATCCACGAGGAGTAAACAGTTGGTAGGATACGCCTCCGCATACGCCTTGAACGCGTCGTATTCGGTGGGATAATCCATAACCCAGCTATGCGCCATCGTACCAGCCACGGGGATATCGAATTTCTGACCTGCGATCACGTTGGAGGTAGACGAACAACCGCCGATGATCGCCGCACGCGCGCCGCTGATACCTGCGTCCGGCCCTTGCGCACGGCGCAAGCCGAATTCCATAACCACGCCCCTGCCTGCCGTAGCCCGACAGATTTTCGAGGATTTCGTCGCGATCAGCGTTTGGTGATTGATAATGTTGAGTAGCGCCGTTTCCGCAAACTGCGCTTGAATCAAGGGCGCTTTCACCGTGAGGATCGGCTCCCCAGGGAATACCGGCTCTCCCTCTCTCACCGCGTATACGTCGCCCGTGAATTTCATGTTTTTCAAGTATTCCAAAAATCCCTCGTCGAATAGGTTCAACGAGCGCAAATACGCGATATCCTCGTCGTCGAAACGCCAATGCAACAGATAGTCCATCGCCTGTTCGAGCCCTGCCGCAAGCGAGTAGGTGATCAGCTTGTTTCTGCGGAAAAACAGATCGAAAACGACCTCTTCTTCGTGCTTGTTCTGGCGGTAAAAGCCGTAGCCCATCGTCAGTTGGTATAAATCGGTAAGCAAAGTTAAATTTCTCATTCTTCGTTCTCCTTAACGGTTTCTTCTACCGTTTCTATCGTTTCTATCACTTCCACCCTATCGTTTTCTTTTAATTTCTTTCGTTTTTCCAAATACCGTATCGCAAAAAACAGCGCGACGCCTGCCACCACCATCAAGATCGACCAAAACTGCGAGGGGGATATCCCTGCGACGAACTGACCGCGATCGTCTGCACGGAGATATTCGATCAGGAAACGGAAAATGCCGTAGGATACGAGATACAGGCTCAAATTATGCTTGAAATCCTTTTTCATCAAAAGATAGAAACAGATAGCGAACATAATGAACAGGAACGCCGCCTCGTAAAGCTGCGTGGGATGTACGGGCGAGGACAAATGCGGAAACTGTACGCCCAAAAAGCTATCCGTTTCCTTGCCGTAGCAGCAGCCCGCAAAAAAACAGCCGATACGTCCGAACGCGTGTCCGATCAGGATCGCGCAAGGGAACATGGACAGCGTATCCGTCAAACGCGTTTTATACCGTTTTCGGAGTAAAAAGTAGATCGCGAGGAAACAGATCACGCCGCCGATCAAACCGCCGATAAACGTGATCCCGCCGTTGAAATGAAAGCCGTTTTCGGGATTTTCGATATAGTCGTACGTCGCTTGAAAGAGCGCCGCCGCGCCAAACCCCACCGCGATAGAAATAATGCCGTTGTAGAAGATGAAATCGATAAATTTTTCCTCTACCTTTTTCTTTTTACCGTAGTAAAAGAGTATGCCGAACGCCGCCAACAGTCCGAGGGCGATCATCAACCCGTACAGATAAAATAAGCCGAATATTTTATGGGGATACATACTTTTCTCCTTTATGAATAGCAGTTATGTTATTAGTATAACATAAAAAGAAAAAACCGTCAACTTATGTCAACGGTTTTTCAAAGATTTCATAATTTTATGACAATTGCAATTTCAGCGCCTTGACTTTGGAAAGTACGGGCACGAAGATAAACAAAAGCCCGTAATTAAATAGACTGTTCCAAATTTGCCCCTGCACGAATAATCGAGAGATCAAATACGTACCGTACGGCACTTTGGAATAGAGCAACCAAAACGCCGTGGTATTGATCGCCACCGTGCAAAGCGCGAACGTAAGCAGGGAAATGAGCGCGAGCTTGATATACGTACTGCCCTTTATTTTCAGCGGAATTGCCGCGATCAAGCCCGAAATCAAAGCGACCGTACCCATAGAAATACCTATCCACGGCAAATACGCAAAACCTGCCGAGTTATATAAAAATCCGACGAGATCCCCTAAAAAGCAAGCGACGAACCCAAACAGCGGTCCGATAATCAAGCCCGTCAGCGCGGAGATCGCGAGCGTGAGGGAAAATTGCGTTTCCGCGAGCTTGAACTCGAAAAACATATTCGCCGCCACGATAAACGCCGTCATCACCGCGATATACGCGATCTTATGGCTTTGATTCTTATCGGCGAGCGTGGGGGAAAACAACACCCTTTTGAACGTTTCTTTGGTGCAAAACATAAAACAAAAAACCTCCTTAAAAAGAGGTCCGCGCATGGGTAAAAAGGCATTCAACGCATACCTGTATGCCCCGTTTTATAGCGGACGCGCCTTGGCACCGCAGAAAAACGATCGGAAAAATTCCCGTTTTTCTTTCGTTTACCGACAACGTCCCGTTCGGTAACACTTCACGCGCCAAAGGCTACTCTAAACTTGATATACGTATTATACTCTTTTCTCATAAAAAACGCAAGCGTTTGGAGGGTATATTTTTGCCGTTTTTCACCAAACTTACGGTATGGGACTTATCTTTATCCGAACGATCATCATATTCATTGCCACGCTTATCGTAATGCGACTGATGGGCAAACGGCAGATCGGGGAAATGCAACCGTACGAACTCGTCATCACGCTCATTATCGCAGACCTTGCCTGTATACCGATGGCGGACAATTCCATTCCCCTTTTATACGGGCTCGTCGCCATTCTCGCCATTTATTTGATACACCAGATCATCTGTCTGCTCGATCTGAATTTCAACGCGGCGAAAGCGGTCGTCAGCGGCATACCCAGCGTCGTACTCAATAAGAACGGCATCGACGACGCGCAGTTAAAGAAGAACAATCTCGACGTTTCCGACTTGATCGAAAGCTTGCGCGTAGAGGGGTATTTTTCCCTCGACGCCGTGCAATACGCGCTCTACGAGGCGGAGGGTACGTTTTCGGCGTTACCCAAGCCCGATTACGAGTCGTTACAGACTTCTCTGCCCGTAATTTTGATCGACGAGGGTAAATTCGACCAAAAAAATATCGATTTGACGAAAAAAGATAAGGAATATTATCTGGACGTTTTACGAATGCACGGTTGCAAGGAACTGAAAAAGGTACTTGTGATGACCGTAGCCGGAAACGGAAAGGTATACTTTCAACAAAAAGGCGAAAAATACGAAGTCTTTCATTTAGACTGGCAACAGCAGCTTTGGTGAGGTGAAAAAATGATACGAACGATAGCGAGTATATTTGTAACGCTTGGACTACTTCTCGGCGTTTCCTTTTACGAGGGCGCGCGTGTGAAAAATACTTTCGAGCGGTTTGACGCGGTATTGCGCGTGTTATACGACAAAACGGAATCGGGCGAAGTAACGTACGAGGACGGCACGGCGGCGGAAAAATTTTGGGAAAACCAGAAAAAAACGTTGCATATATGGCTGCCGCACACCGCCATTCAGGAAATCGATTACCAGCTTTACGAGGCGGTCGGATATTTATACGTGGGCGATTTCGACAGTGCGATCCCGAAAATCGAAATACTTTTGGGTATGTGCGAAAACATACCGCAATCCTACCGCGTTTCGTTGGAAAATATTTTGTAAATAAAAACGGCTCTGTTTGAGCCGTTTTTAATCTTCCCAACCGAGCAATACGTTTGGCGTGGTATCTAAAATTTTACATAAACGAAATAATGTTTCAAAATCTGGTTGATAACGCCCCGAGCACCAACGACTGACCGTTGCTTGCGTCGTGCCCAACGCTTTCGCTATTTTCTCTTGCGAAAGCGGACTGTTTTCTATTTCGTTTTTTAAGTTCTCCGCAAACTTTAATTTGTTTTCCATAATTTTATAGCTTTTAATCGGTAACTTGTTCAAAAATCGGATCGTCAAAAAAATCTTTCAACGTAATACCTAACGTATCGCAAATTTCATAAACGGTATTTAGCTTTATCGCTTTTCGTTTTACGCCCACGATAACCGAAATCGTAGAACGCGGTATACCACCGCTTAAAGACAAATGATTTTGTTTCATATGTCTTTCGTTTAATAATGTTTCTACCCTCTTCCCTACTGCCTCTACGAGTTTCATATATTTAAGTTTTCCTCTGCAAAAAGCGGACTATCCAAAAATTCACTCACCGTCATATCAAATCCACCTGCAATTTGAATGGTCGTAGACAATAAACTATCAGTTACCGTTTCGTGCATAATATTTTTCAAAGTGGAGTGCGTAACCCCACTATTCATCGCTAAACGGTATCTTGTCATTTTCTTTTCCGCTAACAATTCTTCTATACGTAAAACTACCGCTTTATTTACACTATTCATAGTCGCACCACCTTTATATGGCTATTTGCAACTATATTTTAATATAAATTTTTAATTAAATATGGTTGCGTGCAACCATATTTTGTGCTATAATACTTATAATTACTGTAAGGAACAAAAGATAAAAAATGGATAATTACAGAAAAACCGTTTGTTTCGTAGGACATAGACCTGAAAACTTTCCGTGGAAGTATTACAACAAAAATAACCCGTTTCAAAAAAAGTATTTCGAATACGTAGATTTTCTCGTAAAGAAATACGCTGAACGCGGTTTTATTTATTTTTTGGTGGCAGGGGAAAACGGCACTCCGCTCGACGTTGCCGAAAGCGTACTTAAATACCGAGAGCTTTATCCGCAAATCCGATTGGAAATCGTCGCGCCCTATCCTACCCGTCCTAATAAATTTAACGAGGAAGAACGAATACGATACGACAAAATTATAAAAGCCGCTAACGCGACCTTTTGTATTGCCGAAGAATATACGGCTACGTGTATGGCGGAAACGTTCGAAACTATGATAGACCGATCGTGCGAGGTCGTCATTTTTTCGTCGGGTTCAAACCGCGGTTGTACGAATTATTCTATCGATTACGCGGCACACAAGTGGAAACATCTTGATATTATCTCTCTGCCCAATTTTCTTCTAAAAGAAACTTATCGGGAATTTGCAGGCGAATTAAGACAACGAAAAAAAGAAAAATAAATCAGCGGCGTGCATAGGCACGCCGTTTTATTATTTACTTTGTGCGAAACACGATCTGCCAGCTACGCGTTGAAAATACGCCGTCTATATAATCATACTCGTCCGTTTGCGCGAACAGACGCTTTGCATAAACGTTGAGGTAAGACGTGCTATACCTTTGTCCCTCGCAATATACATACAGCCGACTGTCAAATCTCACGGAGAAGCGTTCTTCGTTGATCACGTTAAAGCGATACCCGAGCGTTTGTTTGAGCTCGCCGTTTCTATACACCTCGCATTTCCCGTTTTCACGGAAAATAAGCTCTGTGCCGTCGTCCTCTATAAGCGGCACGCGTTCCCCCTCGCTACCGTCCGCGTGCCAATCCTCAAACCAACCGTCAAACGTATACGCAACGTCGTATAAAAGCTTGGGCTTTAAGGTGTCCTCCGACCATTCGCTACCCCAATATAAGGTTGCCGCCGCTTCGTAATAATAATAGGTAAACGTGTGATACCCCACCTTATACACGCCCGCCGCGTTGATATTGCTGATCGCCGTTTGCAAAAAGTCGCCCTGCAAATACGTGCTCTCGTTTTGTTCTATCGTAAACGCTTTCAAGCCCAAATAGGGATATTCCTTATCTAAAATCACGAGTACGAAATCCTCAAAGGCGATCCATTTTCCGCCGCAGGACGTATTCAAAAGCCAATGCCCCGAAGAGCGGAACGCAAGCGAGCCGTCCGCATTCAATTCAAGCGATAGTTTTAACCCCTCCGCGCGCGTTTTTGATATCGGGGAAATAGGTGCAAGTCGCCACCCAAATCCGCCATCCAAACCCGTACCGCCCGTCATATCCAAATCGGCGTAACGCCCAGAAAGTAGCTCGTAATCGACCAATTCCGTTTCAAACTTACCGCCCGAAAAATCCAGCTTATTTTCCTCGTTGGTTTGCTTGAAATAACTCGTTATCCACTCCGAACCGTCCGCGTTCAAATACCCCGTATTACTCACGACGGGAAAACCGTAGACGTCCGCCCCCACCGTTTCGAAAAGTAGCGCCGTATAAATGCCGCTCACTTGATCCTTGACGTACTGTAAGACGATATTTCCGACCGCGACGAATTCACATTCGAGCGCATACGACTCGTTGCCGCAATAGGATTGTTTTTCGTCCACTAAAAGCCAATCGAAAATCGCGCCGCGCGTGCCGCCCTCGTGTTGCTTGTTTTCAAAATTTACCCACGCGCCGCTTTCCACTTCCATATCCTGCACGATATTCAAGGTTTCGCCGATCGTTTCCTCGTTCAAAACTCCCGAAAGCTCGGCTTTGCCCTCTGAAAAGCGTACGGATAAATCTTTGCTTTCCACCTCACTTGAACGCAAGGACAGGGAAAACGTTTGCGCGTTTTCTTCTTTCAAAGCGCAAGCGTACGCGCGGTTGCCCACGGTGATCGCCGCATTGTCGCCGTCGATGATTTTCAAACGGGTCGTTTGGTCGGAGGAAACGTACGACTGCATATACCGCTCGTATGCCCGCGATTGAAATATCTCGCCGAACGGGATAATGTTGCTATACAGTACGCCGAACGTGAGTAAGCCGACGAGAGAAAGCGCCACGCACGAACGGACGATACGTTTTCTTTTCTTTTGCCGTTTGGATTTTTCCAAAACGTCTTTCGTGAAATCTTCAATCGGTTTCATAGACGAGCCCCTCCTCCTCTAAAATATTTTTCATCGCCGACTTCGCCCTTTGCAACAGATTATACACCTGCTTTTTGTTCTTTTTCATAATCTTCGCGATATGCTCGGCGGACAACTCCTCGTAATACCGCAATATAAGTACGCTTCGATATTCCTCCGTCAGTTTTTCGATCGCACGGAAAACGACTCTCTTTTCCTCCTCGCGGATAAGCTCTAATTCGGGATCGTCCACAGCAGGCGCTATCGCATTCTCGTCCAGCTCCGTCAGGCGTTTGTTTTTCCGTAACCAAGTAAGCGCGCCGTTTTTCGCTATGGAAAACAGATAGGTCTTGAAACGGGCGGCGTCCTTGATCTTCGGGCGTTTTACGAGCAAAGCCGCGAACGCGTCGCTTGCCAGATCCTCCGCCACGTCCGTCCTACGCACGTAGCCGTTGATAAACAGGATCAAGCCCACTCTGTGCTCGTTTACAAGCTCGGCGACCGCCTCCCTATCGCCACGGAAAAAGCGATGGTATAAAGATTCAGTTGTCTTTTTATCGCGTTCCGCCATTCCGTTTTACGCCCTCCGTTTATTAGACGCGCGAGCAACCGTTTTTACTCGCCAAAAAAGTAAAATTTTTACAAAAGAAAACGGCGTGCCTATGCACGCCGCCGTTTTTATGCCAATCCGTAGGCAAGTACGATCCGTACGTTTGCGTCGAAAATGTTCCGCACGAAAATTTTCACCGCCTCGCTCGTCGTTTTATCCGCGAGCGCGTTTTCGTTACTTTTCATCATCGTTACCGCCGCGTTAAAGTTTTTGTAAATGATCTGTGCGTCCTCTTCGATCGCCGTATACGCCTCCTCCGTGCCCTCGTGCTGTATCTTATATATCTCCTCGATCGTGTCGTTCATCGCGTATAAAAGCTCCGCGTTGCCCGTTTTGAGCAGCTCGACCGCCTCGTGGTTCAAATCACATAAAAGCTGAATAAAGCGTTGGAGGGTTTCGTTCCCGACCAGATCCGTAGCCATTAGAGTTCCACTCCGTTCAATTTCAAAAGCTCGCGAGCAGACTCCACGCTATCTACGCCCGTCTTGTTTTTAATGGGCGCAAATTCCTTTTCGCGCACGACTTCGAAAGGCAACACGCTCGCCATGGGCTTGATCAGATCGACGGCAAGCGTTTCGAATTTCTTACCGTTTTCCTTTTCGGGCTTTCTCGTTACGCCGTCCTCGCAAAGACATTCGATCTTCTTTTCCACGATATGCACGGGGATTTTCTGTTCTGCGATCTCTTCGAGCTTGGAAAGACGGAACAAATAGTTCATGATCGCGCCGTAGCAATACGCCAGATCGCCGTTTTCGTCCTTTTGATTCGCCATTTCGTCCGTCAGCTCGTAATACTCGATAATGTCGGGCTTATCGCCGTCCATACAAAGTACGCCTACCTTTTCGGTGGGGTTGGTCTTACAGATGACCTTTGCGCCGCAGTTCACGCCCGAATCGATCGTCGCGCCCACGAACACGGGATCGGCTATGCGTTGCAACACGTTATCCACCGCGTAGATATTCAGCCATTCCACACCCCGCTTATGCAAGTCCTCGCAAAGTCCCGCGCGGCAGAGCGAACCGAACCAGCCGCCGTTACCGTTGGGCGAAAGCGCGGGCGTGTCTTTCGTTTCCAAGAAAATTTTTCCGTTATAATCCACCGCCGGCGCCATATCCTGTTTGAAGAATTTCACTTCCGTTTCCGGATAGCCGAAATAGTTATGCGCTTTCCAAAAGCTCGTCGTTTGCTCGTGGTTTTTATCGCTCGTCATAATGTACAAAGGAACGATCGTGCCGCATTTTTCGTTCACCTGAACAAGATTTTTCATCTGCTGTTCGAAAATGTATAAGGGCTTGGTTACGCCGATATCGTAAGCGCCTTTCGGGCCGTCTACGCCAAGGCGCGTACCCATACCGCCTGCCAAAAGCACCGCCGCGACTTTTCCTGCCTTGATCGCTGCCGTACCGATATTTTCAAACTCTTTTTCCTTTTTTACGATCTCTGCGCGGCGTAAACCTGCAATCGGGCGAATATCTCTGCCCTTACCGCTCATATCCACGGGGTTGGCAAGCGCAGCCTCGAAGTCCCAGTTTATATTTTCGATCGCCGTCAAAAGCTTTTGCTTGCTTTCCTCGCTCAATTCGTCGTAGTAACGCAAAAGCTGCGTTTGACCTTTTTGTTCCAAAAGTGTTTTTGCCTGTTCGTAAGTCATAATGTATCACTCACTCCTCGTTTTCTTTTATTGTAACAAATTCTATGTTAAAAAGCAAGTTTTTGGCGTGAAAATCTCAATGAAATTCTTCACTTTTTTTGTGGGATTCTTTCTATCTCTTTTCCGTGCTTATTTTCTCATATGCGCATACGCGCGATTTTACGATAAAAAATACTTTCGACAGCGGTAAAAACAAGCACGCCACCGATATTGCCGTACACACCACCTGCGGTATCATAAAGGGTAACGAGCTGATAAAGTACGCTTTCGCCGCTCGTGCGGAATAGCCGTACCAAAGGGGCGTGAGCACGTTGTCTATCATCGTGAAACAAACGGTACACGCGCACGCGATCAAAACGAGCCAAGGCAGATTTTTTGGCGTTGTCCGTAGCTTGCCGCCGAGTAAGCCGAAGCACAAGGTCAACAAGTTATAATAAACGAGATACAAAACGAGTACGGTCGGGAAAAAGCCGAACACGAGCTGACGGAGAAGGGAAAACGCCGTCGCCGCGATCATTCCCCTTTTCACGCCCATTGCGAACGCATACGCCACGAACATAACCGTAACGAGCTCCACGCTCGGAATAACGGACAGCGCGAGTTGTACGGCGATCACGAGCGCGACGAACGCGGCAAGATAGGCGCACTCCTTTGCCGAACGTGCCGCCGCCTTTTTACGCCGTTTTTCTATTGTCGGATTTTGTCGCTTTTCGTCGTTCATCGCATACCTGCCTGCCTCGTTTTAGAACGTTTGATATACCCAAACGTAATACGCGCCCGCCGAAACGGTCAACGCGTCGCCGCCTAAAATCGCGCTCAAACAACTCGTTCCGTTATAATCGTACGTGCCCCATTCGCTATTGCCCATTGCATTATCCGAAGTATACAGCATCCAACAAGAAGAAAAATCGGAAGCGTTTTCCGTACCGTTCAAACTCTTCAACATTGTACCGGAAAGCTCGAATTGCAACGCGTTGTCCTCCTGCAACGCTTCCATCACGTCAAACAACGTCGCCTCCTCGTCCGTCTTTTCTACCCGAATGACGACAAGCGTATCCGTCGTTTCCACCACTTCTGCCGCCGCCGTACCGCCGCCGCAAGCGACAAGACAAAACGCAGAAAAGATAACCATTACCAAAAGAGTTACAAAAGATATCATTTTACGTTTCATAAAGAAACCTCCTAAAAAAATTCCGTACCGCCCGATTTTCGAGCGTACGGAAAAAAAAGTAAGCGTAAAACAACCGCTTTCCGCATCCCCTCGAAAAATCGTTTTATTCGAAAACACTCGGCAGGTCTCCCGACTTACAGCGCCTTTGATATTTTTATCGGCTTTTATCCTTCCCACTTGCGCAGTGGATAAAAACGGGCGTTCTTACGGTTGCGGGGGCAGTGGAGCAAGTTCTCTCTTCCCTATTAAACGCTTTCCGCAGAAAGCGTACCGCGCGTTCGTATGTAATTAAATAAATTATAGCACACGCCCCGTAAAAAGGCAAGCGTTTCGGGCACAAAAAAAAGAAACGGCATTTCTGCCGTTTTCAAACTTTTTATCTTTATAGGGAGGAAAGAAGTTCTTCTCTCGTTTTCACGGAAAGCCAACCGCAAGAAACGGAATTCGGCCCTACGTGCGAACCGATCACGGGCCCCATGATCGTGATCTCGGGACGTACGCCCGTTTTCGCCTCTATAAGCTCGGCAAGCTCGCTTGCTCCCTTTTCGTTATCCGTGTGTACGACCACCGCGATCTTATTTTCATCCATTGGCGCTTTTGCCATATGGTCGAGTACCCGTGCGAACGCTTTCTTCATTCCCTTACACTTTTCTATCACCGAAAGTTTTCCCTCGGAATCGAACGCGATCATCGGCTTGATGTTGAGCATCGTCCCAAACGCCGCGCTCACCGCAGAAACGCGTCCGCCCTTTTTCAGATAGAACAGATCGTCGGGAATGACGCAATGCTGGATATGCTGTCTCAAACCCATCACGTAATCGTAGGTTTCTTTTGCGGTCATACCCTTATCGCGACAATCCGCCGCCAAACACACCAAAAGTCCCTGCCCGATCGTCGCCGTGAGCGGATCGACCGCATACACGTTGAAATCGGGGTATTGCGCTTTTACGTCCGCCGCCGCTTGCTTCGTGATCGTGATCGTGTTGGCAAGCCCCGAAGAAATCGTGAAATGCACCACGTCCTTCACGCCCGCTTTCGCCATTTTCGTAAAATGCTCCATGTGCGCTTCATAGTTGAGTTTCGCCGTACGGGGGAAATATCCCTCGCGAACTTTATTATAAAACGCCACGTACTCTTCGGGAGAGGAAAAATTATCGTACCCTTCCTCCACCTTCCCGTCTTTTTCCATTGTAAAAGTGAGCGGCACAAACCAAATATTCCGTTTTTCAACGTAATCCTTTTTCAGATCGCAGGTCGAATCGCTCGAAACGTGAAATAATGCCATAATGTTTTCTCCGATTGACAATTCTTTTTGTCGGAATATATTATAGCATAATTTACTTAACTTCGTCAACGAAAAAACGGGTTTTTTATAAAAAATGTCATATTTATTTATGACAAAAAAATTTTCGTAAAAACTTTTTCGATTATGCATAAATTTTTACAAGTTTTTTTTATAAAAGGCTTGAAAAAATCGTGAAAAACCGCTATAATATATGTATAGTATATAAAAGGCTGTGCAAGGAACGAAAAAATGACGTTACAAAGCTACTTAAAATTAAGAAACGGAACGGACGTGCGCGGCGTGGCTTGCGACGGGATCGCAGACGAGCCGATCACGCTGACGGCGGAGATCGCGAAAAACGTGGCGAAAGCTTTTTGCGTTTGGCTGATCTCTCACACGGGCAAAACGCAGGTTACCGTCGCGATCGGGTACGATTCCCGTATTACCTCCCCCGAACTTTGCGAGGCGGTGGTAAGCGGCGTAATTACCACGGGACATAACGCGATCGTAACGGGACTTTCCACAACCCCCTCTATGTTCGCTCTGCTCAAAGACACGGAGAAAATGAACGAGCGGTATTGTCAAGGCTCGATCATGATCACGGCAAGTCATCTGCCCTTTAACCGCAACGGTTTGAAATTCTTTTCGCATAGCGGCGGTTTGGAAGCGAGCGACGTGAAAGAGATCTTGGAGCTTGCCGCCACCTACCGTTTTGCGGAAACCGCCAACCTCGGCGAGCGCATAGACGCACCCTATCTCGATCGGTACGCCGCCTCCCTCGTGGAAAAGGTACGCACGGCAACGGGCGAAGAAAAACCTCTTGCAGGCAAGCGTATCGTCGTGGATGCAGGCAACGGCGCAGGCGGATTTTTCGCGGACAAAGTACTGATTCCCCTCGGCGCGGACACGACGGGTTCGCAATTTTTAGAGCCGGACGGAACTTTCCCCAACCATATCCCCAACCCCGAAAACGCGGCGGCGATGCATTCCGTTTGCGAGGCGGTGAAAGCCGCAAACGCCGATTTCGGTATCATTTTCGATACGGACGTAGACCGCGCGGGAGCGGTGGACAAGGACGGCACGGAGATCAATCGCAACCGTTTGATCGCGCTCATTTCGGCGATCCTTTTATCCGAACGCAAAGGTACGATCGTTACCGATTCGGTAACCTCCGACGGGCTTGCGAAGTTTGTCGCCGCACGCGGCGGCAAACACCTGCGATTTAAGCGCGGCTATAAAAACGTGATCAACGAAGCGATCCGTTTGAACGAATCGGGCGAATACGCCCCCCTTGCGATCGAAACGAGCGGTCATGCGGCGCTGTACGAAAATTATTTCCTCGACGACGGAGCGTATCTTATCACGCGCCTGCTCATCGCGATGGCGAACGCCGCCAAAGAGGGTAAAAACCTCACCGACCTCATTTCTTCTTTGGAAATGCCTGCCGAAGCGCAGGAGCTTCGCGTAAACTTTAAGTCCGGCGTCGATTTCAAAACGCTCGGACAACGACTCATCGAGGAGTTTACGGCGTACGGACAAAGCCTCTACTACGCAACGCCCGCGCCCGACAACCACGAAGGCTTCCGCTTGCGTTACGACGAACACCACGGCAACGGTTGGGCGTTGATGCGTATGAGTCTGCACGATCCCGTGCTCCCCATCAACGTAGAAAGCGAAACGAAAGGCGGCGCGGTGAAGATCGTGAAAGACTTATATTATTTCCTGCGCAAATACGATTTCCTCGACCTTTCGCCTTTGGAAAACTCGATCGCGGCATGGCGCAAAAACAAGATCGAGGAAGTGAGCGCGAAATTCGGCGTTACAAGCAAAACCCCAAACGAATAAAAAATTATAAATAAATATCAGGAGAACCTCAATATGAACGTACAGAAAACCACCATCAACGCGATAAGAATTTTATCCGCGGAAGCAATCGAAAAGGCGAAATCGGGTCATCCGGGACTTCCTATGGGCTGCGCGCCGATCGCGTACACGCTCTATCAGAATTTTTTGAAATTCAATCCCCGTGATCCCAAGTGGGACAACCGCGACCGTTTCGTACTTTCCGCAGGGCACGGCTCGATGCTCGATTATTCCTTACTTTATCTCTACGGCTACGGCTTAACGAAAGAAGATCTGATGAATTTCCGTCAGCTCGGCTCGAAAACCCCCGGACACCCCGAATACGGTCATACCGTGGGCGTGGAAACGACGACCGGACCTTTGGGACAAGGTATTGCCAACGCCGTGGGTATGGCGCTTGCGGAAGCAAATCTTGCCGCGAAATACAACCGCGAGGGCTTTAACGTGGTAGACCACTACACCTACGCCATCTGCGGCGACGGATGTTTGGAAGAGGGCATCTCCTACGAGGCTTGCTCGTTTGCGGGTACGCATAAGCTGGGCAAACTTATTCTCTTCTACGACGACAACGACATCACGATCGAGGGCGACACCGACTGCACGTTCAAAGAAAACGTGGGCGCGCGCTTTGCGGCGCAGAACTGGCAGGTATTGCACGTCGATCTCGTTTCCTCCCCCGACGACGTAGAGGCGATCTGCGAGGCGGTGAAAAAGGCGAAAGAGAACACGGAAAAACCCTCCGTCATCATCTGCCGCACGCGCATCGGTTTCGGCTCGCCCTTGGAGGGTAGCGAAAAGTGCCACGGCGCTCCCCTCGGCGCGGACAACCTCCAAAAATCCAAGGAAAAACTGGGTTGGGAGTACCCTCCGTTCGAATGTCCGCAGGAAGTATTCGATCATTGCGCGGAAGCGGCGGAGATCGGTAAGAACGCCGAAGTCGCTTGGAAGAAAATGATGATCGATTACGAAAATCAATACCCCGAACTTGCGGCGGAATACCGTGCGGCAATGGCAGGCGAAAAGCCCGACTTCGACGCAATCGAAGGACTTTACGATTTCGACAAGCCCATGGCAACACGCCAAACCTCCGCAAAAGTACTCAACCTGCTTGCGGCGAAAATGCCCGCGCTTATGGGCGGCTCGGCTGACCTCGCGCCCTCCAACCTTTCGGAAATGAAAGATACGGACGAAGTGAAATACGGTCATTTCTCCCCCGATAATTTCGCAGGCAGAAATATGCATTTCGGTATCCGCGAACACGCGATGGCGGCGATCGCAAACGGTATGCAGCTCCACGGCGGTCTGCAAGCGTACTGCGCGACCTTCTTCGTATTCTCCGACTATTGCAAGCCTGCAATGCGTTTGTCTGCGCTGATGAAATTGCCCGTAACGTATATTATGACGCACGATTCGATCGGCGTGGGCGAGGACGGTCCTACCCACCAACCCGTGGAACAACTGATCATGCTCCGTTCGATCCCGAATATGAAAGTATACCGCCCTGAGGACGGCAAAGAAACGGCGGCGGCTTGGGTGTCTGCTATGAGCGGCACCGAACCCACCACCCTCGTGCTTACCCGTCAGGCGTTGCCGCAATACGAAAACAGCGGCAAACAAGCGCTCAACGGCGGCTACGTACTCGAAGACTGCGAGGGTACGCCCGACGTACTGTTGATCGGTACGGGTTCGGAAATCGAGCTGTGCGTGAAAGCGAAAGCCGCGCTCGCAGAGCAAGGCGTGAAAGCGCGCGTGGTGTCGATGCCTTGTATCGAGGAATTCGAAAAGAAGACGTACTCCTACAAAGCGGAAGTGTTGCCTGCTAACGTGAAAGCGAGAGTTTGCGTGGAAGCGGGCTCGCCTTACAGCTGGTATAAATACGCCGGCGACAACGGCGAGATCGTGGCAATGACCACGTTCGGCGCGTCCGCGCCTGCCGGCAAGCTGTTCCCCCACTTCGGGTTCACGGTGGAGAACGTCGTCGCGAAAGCGCTGGCAAGTATTGAAAAAAGCAAATAAGTGAAATATATCGCAATTAAAAAAGTGAGAATGAAATCAATCATTCTCACTTTTTCTTTTTTTGAATATCGGCTCGTCATTGGCGCATAGCCACGCCCCGACAATCATTAAGCCGAGTGCGATAAAATACGTACTATGTGGTAGCTCTCTGAAAATCGCAAGCGATAACAGCGTTCCGATAAACGGCGCGACGGCGTAATACGCGCTCGTTCGCGCCGCCCCCAACAGGCGTTGCGCGTATACGTAAAAAAAGATGCTCAATCCATAGGCGATAAACCCTACGCCGAGCACGGCGAAAACGCTCCATAAAACGGCTACTCGCTCCCCCACACACAAACCGATAATCACAGAACCGAGCCCCGAAAAAATGCCTTTAAGTAAAACAATTTGTAACGGATCTTTCGCGGAAATTTTTCGCGTACAGTTATTCTCCACGCCCCAACAAACACACGCCACCAATATTAACAACGAACCATAAGAAAATTGCAAACCTGAAATATCCTCCAAGGACAATACGGTGCAGGAAAGCGTTACGAAAAGAATACCTATCCACAACCTTGTGCTGATTTTTTCCTTAAATACGATAAGCGCGATTAGTGCTGTTGCAACGATTTCGAAATTGTTAAGCAAAGAAGCGTTCGCGGCTGTGGTTAAGCGTAAGCCGAACAACAGAAATATCGGGGCGACTATATCCAAAAGAATCATACCAAGCGTATACGGCAATTCTGCTTTCGTCAATTTTATTTCAGTTTTTTCCGTTTTTCTCGTTTTTCGTAGCATCGCGAGCACGCCCATACCCACGCCCGCACCAAGATATAAAAAACCTGCTGTCAACGTGGCTGGCATATAATTCAACAATAATTTCGAGAAGGGAACGTTGAGCGCATATAAAGTCGCCGCTACTATTGCGAGTAAAATTCCCGTTTTTTTCATCTTATCCATAAAGTATCTCCATATTTCATCTGGCTTTCACTTTTTCACTATGTGTTTTTCGCAATCGTCTGTTATAATGCTATTCGTAAAAGCTCAAAAGCCTACCCGTTTCCTTATTCCGAGGAACACCTCCATATAATTGCAAAAGCGCACGTCTCCCTAGGCGTGCGCTTTTGTTTTAACTAAATAACGCTTGTATTGCCGCGGTGATCTCCGTATCTCCTATGCGCTCCTCCGCCACCGAAAGCGCGCCGTCCGTCGGCAAAACGCCCCTACCGTGTATACAAGTATTCGTAATCGGCCAACAAATACGCGCCGTCGTCAACTTTACCGCGTCGGCGTTGATCAGTCCGAACGGATACGTCGTTTGCATAATGCCCTTGCCGTACGTTTTTATCTCGCCGCTACGCTCGGAAAGGCAAATATCCCCGTACGTGATCGCTTTATAATCGAGCATACACCCGATCAACGCCTCCGACGCCGACGCCGTCATATTATCGGCAAGCACGCAAATGCGGCTGTTTTCGTCGAAGTATTCGTCGTAATAATTTCCGTCCGCCTTAAAATACTCCTTTCTTTCCCCGTAATCGGCGACGGCGACCGTCGGTTTTTTCTCGTCCGTATCCTTGCAGAAATAACTTGCGATCGTCTGCATAATATGCAGATATCCACCGCCGTTATCGCGCAGATCGAGCACGAGCTTTTTCTTGCCTTGCTCGCGGAACAGATCCATCGCTTGCGCAAATTCCTCCGCCGCCGCGCCGTTGAATTGCGTCAATCGGATATACGCCGTATCGTCGGGCAAGCTTGCAAGCGGCGCGCCGCCCTCCGTCAGCTCCGTTGCGCCCTCGCCCGTGAAACGGTACGATTGCGTGTGCGTGCGATAGAACACGTAGTTTTCCACGTAGTTTTCGCGCGCGATCTCCACCACGCGCGTTTGATTGCCCGTCTGCACCTTCAAATACAGCTTTTCACCCGTTTCATACTCGGCAAGAAAGGTCGAAAAGCTTTCAAACGACCTACTCTCTTGTATATCCGTTTCGCTTGCACCAAACCCCACGAGCAGATCGCCCTCGGCAATACCTGCCGCCTCCGCAGGGGAATTGCCGCACACGCGCGTGATCAGCATTTGTTCTTCACCTGTGCCCGTTTCCGTTAAAAACACGAGTCCCAGTCCGCTTTGATTGCCTGCCGCGCCCAACTGCGTTTCCGCGTATTCGTCCGCAGTCATATACCAAGAATAATCGTCGAGCAACTCGCCATTGATCGCCCCGAAGATCACGCCGTAAAATTCCTCGTCCGTAACTTCTTCGTAGTATTTTTGTTGAATAGCCGTTTTCAAACGGATCAGGGAGCGCATTTCGCTATCGAGCGTCATACGGCTTACCAGCGCGCCGCCGATAAAACATACCACGGCAAGTACTGCCGCAAGCACCGAATACAGTACTTTGGACGACGATTTTTTCTTACTTGTTTGGCTTTCGTTGGTCTCTTGCGATAAATCGGGTTTTTTGCCCATACATTACTCCTTAACAGGTTATTTTCCGAGCAATCGGTAAATGACGGTGAGCACGCGGAAGGAAACGGCGTCGGAAAAGGAACGGATATTCAGTCCCGTCGCCTTTTCGATCTTATCCAACCGATACAAAAGGGTGTTGCGGTGCATATACAGATTGCGCGAAGTTTCGCTCACGTTTAAGCTGCTGCGCAAAAATTCCTCCGCCGTACCCAACATCTCCTCGTCCTCGAAAATTTCACGAAAGCTTTCGTCCGTCCATTCGGACAAATACGCTTCGAGCTTACTTTCGGAAATATCTTCGAGCATTTTGATGAGAATAAATTCACGGTGAGAATGTACGTTCCCTTTCGCGTCAAAGAGATCGGCGTAACGAATGGCGTTTTCCGCGCGCGCATACGAATGAAATATATCTTTCAGCTCGTGAACGGTCGGACCTACGCCCACGAACACGTCCACGCCCAACTCTTCTTTGATGGACTGCGCCAAAAATTCCGCATAGTCCACCGAGGACTGATATTCGTTTTCCGTTTTATCGAGGAATTTGACGAGCACGCACGTTTCTTCGCTCATCTCCACGGCAGTATCCAAACTGTTTCCGCCGTACTGCTCGATCACGGCAAGCGTTTCTTTCATCATTTTCGGCACGCGAAGCACGATGGCGTAACACGCCGCACCGCGCACGGAAAATTTCGTAGAATACTTATAAATACCGAGCGAGGAACACTCGCCAAGGATAATACGTTTCAAATATTCCGTTTTGGAAAGGTCGGATTCGCGGTCGATAAAGCTTTCGATATACGTAGGCAAAAGCACCGCGTAATTTTTTTCCGTTTCCCCTGCGCCGCCGAGCACGCCGATATAGCCCGTATTTTTGAAAGAAAAGCGAAAAAAGGTGTGCGTCCCGTCGTCGATCACTCCTTCGAATTGCCGATCGCATACGGGCTTTCCCACGGGCTTTGCGTTTTCGGGATAGTACGTAAATTCCACGCGCAATTTTTCCGACGTTTCCTTTACGATTTTTTCAAGTTCGGTCATATCTTCCCTCCGTTTTGTCTTTTGCAATTTTCGTTATCGATACTATTATACCCCAAACGCAAATTTTTTTCAAGGATTTTTCGACATAAGCGGCGCATACCTCTGAAAAAAATCAAAAATTTTCACAAAGATTTTCTCAAAAAGCATAAAAAGTTTTTTATTAAGTATTGACATATTTCTCGGAAAGTGTTATAATACAATAAAGTAATTATCGGTTTCGCGTAAACGCACGAAAATATATCGGCAATTCACTTTCAGGAGATTTGTTATGAGCAACAATGTAAATCCCGTTGAGTTCGACGTTGTGCCTTACACGGGCGGAGCAACCGAACTCTCCGAAACACAGGCGACGGATACCGCGCCTAAAAAGAATACCGCGGCTACGCGTCTTTTCGCCTTTCTGCTTTTGGCGATCTGTGCCGCCGCTTTGTTCTGTCCTATTCAAGTACTTAAAAACAACTATGTGCCCACGGAAACGACTCTTTGGGCGGCGGTTATCGATTTGTTTACCGGCAACGAAACCGCAAAGCTTTTCAACCTCTTGCCCGTATTTACGAGCCTTTCCGAACCGTCGGGCGTGCTCGCAAACGCGGCGTTTTACGCTCTCCTTGCGGCAATCGCGCTCACCGCTCTTTTTGCGCTTATCGCGCTTTTAAGCGGTAAATCGGGTATGTTCCGCACGGCGGCGTTCTGCTTTGCGACCGGTTTCGGCACGTACGCGGTATGCGGCTACGCCCTCCCCACCATCAAGGACACGGCGATCGGATTCGACTGGTTCACGCTCGGTTTGGCGGCGGCCGGCGCGCTGTTGTATCTCGTTCTCGGTTTTGCCAAAAAGGGAAAAAAGGAATTTGCAAGTCTTATCCAACTCCTCTTCTCCCTCGCGTTTACGGCGGCGATCATTATCCCCATAAACGCATACACCGACGATATTGCCGACGCGATCAGAAGATTGCACGTTGACGTACACTTTGCTTATATCGTACAGACGCTCGTAGGCGTGCTTTGGGGAAACCTTTTGCTCGGTACGATCCGTTTGCAGACGAAAAAAGGGCTTGGGTTGGATATCGTTCGCTATCTCGTGCAACTTATCCTCGGCGCGGCTTTTATATACGTGGTATACGTTGCAAAGATCGGCGAGCTGACGCCCCTTCTCTACGCGGTGGGCGCAGCGGTGGTTTCGCTCGTACAAACGATTATGTGCGTTATTCAAATGACGTGCTGTAAAAAGCAAGAAGAAGAGCTTGAACCCGAAATGGACGCCGAGCTTACGCCCGAACCCGTTTCGCTTTATACGGCGAAAGAATACGGGGAGGCGTTGCCCTACGACGGCGGTCCCGTAGAAAGCGTAGAGTTCGCGCATGAAGTTCCCCGCAGATCGGAAGAAAAGCAAAAGCCTATCGAGCCCTCGCAACAGGTAAATACCAACGGCTACGATTTCTACAACAGCAAGAGCTTCGATCCGTTTATCGCGCTATTGAACAACGAAGAAAGAAATCAGTTTACCGAATTGTTTATTCTCAAATATAAAGGCGTTATGCCCGAGATCCCCGATTATCAGGTAGGCGGCGATAACAAAGATTTCTTCCGTAAACTCTTTATCTATCTCGGTCAATACAGAGACCGTATCCCCGACAGCTTGCTTGCGAAGATTTATCAGTACTCTATTCGTAACGTATAATATTATAATATGAAAGTCCCTGACTTATACAAGTCGGGGACTCTTTTTTATTTCGCTTTTATTCGTACCAGTATGCCGCCCTCTTGGGTAAGCGTGCGTTCCACGCTGACGCTGTCCACAAGGAAAAGACCTCTGCCGTGCTCGGCGTACAATTCCGCGTTCTTGCTTATCTTGGGCGGCTCGAACGGCGTTTTGGAAAACACACATAATTCCACGAACCCGTCCTTGATCTCCGCGCAAAACTTTGCCTGCTGCTTGGCGTGTTTCAACACGTTCCCGATCAGCTCGCTCGCCACGAGCTTACTGTCGAACACACGCTCGGCTGCCACGCCGCCATCGGCAAGGAAACGGCAAAAGCGTTCGAGCGCGTCGCGCATCGTCGCATAATTTTCCACTTCGAAAATCATCTTTCCCCTCCTGCCTTATTCTAAATGCTATCCTGTAACCGCTCGCGCAATCGCAACAACAATTTACGTTCCATACGCGAAACGAACATCTGGGAAACGCCCAACCGCTTTGCCGTTTCGCTTTGCGAAAGTCCGTCCGCATAACGATACTTGATCAATGCGCGTTCGGTGTCCGTGAAATCGCGCATTGCCGCAAGCAACGTTTCTTTCGTTTCGAATTTCTCGTAGTTATCTTCTTCCACAGAAAGCAAGCCGTACAAGGATTTTTCGTTCTCTTCCTCCGCGCTCCCTGCCATACCGTCGAGAGAAAGCGTGCCGCCCACTTCAAGCGCCTTTACCACGTCCTCTTCGGACAGGGAAAGCTTTTCCGCAATCGCTTTCACGCTCGGTTTTGTTCCGTGTTCGGATTCGTACGCGCTTGAAAAATTACGCACCGCCGCGCTGATCTCGCCAAGCCTGCGCGGCAATTTAACGAGCCTTGATTTATCGCGGAAATAATTTTTGATCTCGCCCGTGATCGTGGGCGTGATAAAGGTCGTGAATTGCATTCCCAGATCGGGATCGAACCGATCGATACCACGCAAAAGCGCATACGACGCGACCTGTTTCAAATCGTCGTATTCCACCCCTCGCCCTACGAATTTTTTGGCGAGGATCTCGGCTATGTAGAGATACTTTTCGGCGATCTCGTTGCGAAGACGTATATCGCCCGTCTCTTTGTAACGCTTAAAAAGCTCGTTCGTTTTTTCTTCCGCCATAGCCTGCAACGCTTTTAGCCCTCAAAGGCGATCTTTTCCACCGCGCCCTCGGCGTTCTTAACAAATTCCACCTCGCCCACGAGCGCCGCAAGCAACGCACGGGAAATTTCGTCCTCAATCGTTTCTTCCTTTTCGCCGCCTGCTTGCGTGCCGCATACTACGCAACCGAGCGCCTCGCTCACCGTAAATTCAATGTTCGCGCGCTGAAAGCCGTTACGCTTTAAGATGAGCAAACTTTCCGTCACGCACACTTTGAAATCTTCCGCCGCGTCCACGTCGAAGCCTACGAGCGCGCAAAGTCCGCCCGTCGTCAAACGTACCGTCGTTAAATATTCGCCCGTCAAAGGCAGGTTTACAGAAAATTTTTCCATTTACGCGATCTCCATAATACTGTTCAACGAGCAGATCAAAAAGAGTTTTTTGATCTTCGGTTGCAAATTTACGAGTTTCATTTGATAGCCGTCCGACTTCACCGCTTTGAGTATTTTCACGAACGTACCGAGCGTGGTGCTATCGATAAAATCAAGGCTTTCGCAATCAAACGTAATGCTTGTCGGCGCTTGTTTATACGCGTCCATCACCGCTTGATAAAACGCCTCGGCGTTGCCAAGGTCGATATCCCCCGAAAGCCCGATCATAAGCGCATCGCCCGCTTTGCCGATAATTTTTACTTCTTCCATTTTCGTTATCTCCTTATTTATATATAAAGCATTTTTTCCGTTCTTAAACAGCGAGCACGGGCGCAAGATTGAAAAGTATTCCAACGATCACGGAAACGCCGTAGCAAAAAAGCACGAGCGCAAGATTGCGTTTCCAGCGCTTTACGTTCCGCAATAACACCACGAACCCCATGCCTGCGTTCGCGCAAAGTCCTGCCACGAACGAGCCGAACGTGATACCGCCGCTCAAAAACGCCTCGGTAATCACCACGCTCGACGCGCAGTTGGGGATCAATCCGATCGCACAGGTGATCAGCGGTTGCACGAAACGGCTACGGTGCATAAACGCGATAAAATTATCCTCGCCCAACCCGTGTATGATACCCGTCAGCACGAAATTGACGAGAAATATAAACGCCGCCACTTTAAGCGTGTGGAGCAAAGGGGAAAGCAAATATTTTTTCCAGCCGTTACTCTCGTCGTGCGATTTTCCGCACGAGCATACCACGTCGATATCCTTATCGTCCAAATAGCTTTGAATGAATATCTCGTGTACCGTCGTCGGTGCGTTTTTGCCGTTTTCGGGCATTTCAACGCATACCTGCCCCCTGCCAATCAACTTTAACGCAAAATCCACGCCGTAGCCCACGACGATACCCAAAAGTATTTTCACTACGAGCGTAGGCAATACCCACACCGCGCCCTCGCCCGAAGAAAACAGAATGATAAACGCCTCGTCGCTCGTCGAGAAAAAGATAGCAATGAGCGTGCCGAGGGTAATATATTTCTGTTCGAACAGCTTTGCCGCCATCACCGAAAATCCGCATTGTGGGATCAAGCCCGTCGCCGCGCCGACGACAGGTCCGAATTTTCCGCCGAAACGGTTGGCGCTTTTGAGGTCCGTTTTACTCTCCAAAAGCTCGATGAGCACGTACATTAACAGTATCCACGGCAACAACGGCAACGTGTCCTCTACGGCGTGCAATACGATTTCCAAAAAATGTTCCATACCCTTTTATTTCCCGTTTGTCAAAGTCGCCGCAAGTGGAATGGAGGCTTTCGCCGTCAGCCGCATATCGGCAAAATTACCGAGCTTAAACTGTGTTACGCCCTCTGCCGCGATCATTGCCGCGTTGTCCGTGCAATACCTTTTTTCGGGCAGTACCAAAGCCAGCCCGTTTTTTTGGCAAGCCGCTTGCAAGCTCGCGCGCAAATATCCGTTCGCCGCCACGCCGCCGCCTGCCGTAACCGTGGAAACGCCCTTTTCTTTCGCCGCCGCAACCGTTTTTTCCACGAGTACGCCGATCGCCGCACTTTGGAAGGACGCCGCTACGTCTGCCTTGGAATACGCTTCACCGCGCTGTTCCATCGTGTGGCAATAGTTGATGACCGCCGTTTTCAAACCGCTGTAAGAAAAGTTATAACCGCCGCCGCCTTTGAGCATTTTCGGCATAGGAATAACCGGCTTTCCCTCCGTAGCCGCGCGTTCGATATGCGGCCCCCCTGGGTATTTGAGCCCCAACACGCGCGCCACTTTATCAAACGCCTCGCCCACCGCGTCGTCGAGCGTTGCGCCGAGAATTTCAAATTCCGCCTCCGTTTTCGTGTGCAGGATCGCGGTATGTCCGCCGCTCGCAAGCAACGTTACGAACGGAGGTTTCAGCGTAGGTTCGTCCAAATACGCCGCCGCAAGATGCCCGCGGATATGGTTGACGGCAATGAGCGGCTTATTCAATGCGTACGCAAAAGCCTTGGCAAACGATACGCCTACGAGTAACGCGCCGAGCAAGCCTGCACCGTAGGTAACTGCCACCGCGTCGATATCTTTATATTCGATCCCCGCGTTTTTCACGGCGCGTTCGACCACCGCCGCCACCGCGTCGGTATGCGCGCGCGAGGCGATCTCGGGCACGACGCCGCCGTAGAGGGACTGAATATTCGCCGACGAGGCGATCTCGTCGGACAAAATTTTTCTGCCCTGCACCACCGCCGCCGCCGTTTCGTCGCACGAGGATTCTATGCCGAGTATGATCGGATTTTCTTTTTTACTATTGACCGTCGTTTTCATAATGCGTTTATAAAAAGCGGCGTGCGCCGCTTTTTTCGTTTAAGATTTTTTCAAATAATCGATAACGAAACCGTGGATATCCCCGTCCATAACCGCTTGAATATCCCCCTTTTCGTAACCGGTGCGGTGATCCTTGGCGAGCGTATACGGACAGAACACGTACGAACGGATCTGTGCGCCACACTCGATCTTTTTCACGTACCCTTTCATTGCCGCCGCCTCTGCCTGTCGCTGTTCGATCTTCTTTTCCAAAAGCTTGGAACGGAGCATATTAAAGCACATTGCCTTATTTTGCAGCTGCGATCGCTCATTCTGGCATTGCACCACGATCCCCGTGGGGAAGTGCGTGATACGTACCGCCGACGCCACCTTATTTACGTTCTGACCGCCTGCGCCGCCCGAATGGTAGATATCGATACGGATATCGTCGTCGTTGATCTCCACTTCGTTATCGTCCTCGACCTCGGGCATAACTTCGAGCGAGCAAAAGGAGGTCTGCCGCCGCTTATTCGCGTCGAACGGGGAGATACGCACAAGTCTGTGCACGCCCATTTCCGCTTTCAGATACCCATAGGCATTTTCGCCCTCTACCCGAAAATCCACGCTCTTAAAACCTGCGCCGTCGCCAGGCTCGCGGTCGAGCTCGTACACCTTAAAGCCCATTTTCTCGCAATAGCGGCAATACATACGGTATAACATCTGACACCAATCGCAAGCCTCCGTACCGCCTGCGCCGGCGTGCAGGGCAAGCATGGCGTTATGGTTGTCGTAAGGACCTTTCAAGATCGCGCGGATACGCATATCCTCGATATCCTTTTCTGCCGCCGCGAGCATTTCGTCGAGCTCGGCAATCAAGCTTTCGTCCTCCGTTTCCTCGATCAGATCGATAACGTCCTCGGCGTCGGAAAGCGCAGTCGCGCCCTTTTCGTAGGCGGCAATTTTATTGCGGATACCCGAAATTTCCTTGCCGATCTTGGTGGATTTTTCCATATCCTGCCAAACGTCGGGGTTTTCCTGTTCCTTTTCAAGCTCGGCAAGACGAGGGCGTAAATGCTCGATATCCAAAGCGTATTCCGCCTCTTTGAGCACCCCTCGCATACCTTGAATTTTTAATCTGTAATCGTCTGCTTTGAACATAGTTTTCCTTATTTTTGCTCGTCTGTATTCTGTTGCGCGTTCTTGAACGACGACATATTCGTCAAAGGCTCGGGCATCTGCCGACGGAATCTTCTCGCAGGCGCGACGCTTTGCGCGTTATTTGCGGAGGGCGTGGGCGCGACCTGCACGGGCGCAGGCGCTTGGCGCACTTCCACCTTGACTTTGAGGAGCATACTGATCGTCGCGCGTTGAATTCTCGCGATCATTTCGTCGAACATATCAAAGCCCTCTTTCTTATACGAAATGATGGGATCAACCTGTCCGTACGCGCGCAGAGATATCCCTTTGCGAAGCTGATCCATTGCGTCGATATGATCGATCCAGTTGCGATCGACCGTCATCAAAAGCACCCGTCTTTCCACCGCCGAAAAATCAATGCCGTTTTCTTTCAACTCTTCGATCTTCTTTTCGTATTCTTTCACGACTTTATTAGAGATCTTTTTAAGCGCAAGCTCGTAATCCCATTTCATCAGTCTTTCGCGCGTGATATAGTTCGTACCCTCGGGCAAGACCTTCGCTTCGAGCGCGGCGTTGAGTTCGTCCTCGTTCCAAAGCTCGGGCATATCCTCCACGTTCACCGCCGCCGATAACGTTTCCGCAACGTAATCGGGAATGTATTTGAGCACCTGCTCGTGCACGTCCGCGCCGCGGAGCACGTTCATACGTTCTTCGTACATCACCATACGTTGTTTGTTCATAACGTCGTCGTATTGCAATACGTTCTTACGGATACCGAAGTTTCTGCCCTCGATCGTCTTTTGCGCGTTTTCGATACCGCGCGAAAGCATTTTCGATTGCAAACAGGTGTCCTCGTCGATCTTGAACAGATTATACAGAGATTTCATTCTCTCGCCGCCGAAACGGAGCACGAGATCGTCCTCCAAGGACAGGAAGAACACGGACATACCAATATCCCCTTGACGTCCCGAACGACCGCGGAGCTGATTGTCGATACGCCGCGATTCGTGGCGTTCCGTACCGATAATGCAAAGACCGCCTGCCGCAATGACCTGCTCTTTTTCCGCGTCCGTTTCTTTCTTGTAATATTCGTAGACCTTTTTATATCTTTCGCGAAGGACCTTGATCTCGTCGGGCACGTCGGTAATATACGTGCTGATCGCAAGCTCGATATCCTCTTTGTTCGCGCCCTCTTCGCGCAGACGTTTTTTCGCGAGGTATTCGGGGTTACCGCCAAGCAGAATATCCGTACCGCGCCCTGCCATATTCGTGGAAATGGTAACAGCGCCGAGCCGCCCTGCTTGGGCGACGATCTCCGCCTCGCGTTCATGGTTTTTCGCATTCAAAATGTTATGTTTTACGCCGTTTCTTTTGAGCAAACGGGAAATTTCCTCCGATTTATCCACCGAAGAAGTACCCACCAAAATCGGCTGACCGCTCGCGTGGCGTTCCATGATCTCGTTCACGATCGCGCGCTTTTTGCCGTCCACCGTCGAATATACCATATCGGGCAGATCGACGCGTTGCACAGGGCGGTTTGTCGGGATCTCCACGACGTCGAGCGAATAGATCGTCCTAAATTCCGCCTCCTCCGTTTTCGCCGTACCCGTCATACCCGAAAGCTTGGAATACAGACGGAAATAGTTCTGGAACGTAACGGTGGCGTACGTTTTATTTTCGCTACGCACCTCCACGCCCTCTTTCGCCTCGATCGCCTGATGCAGACCGTCCGAATATCTACGCCCGATCATAAGTCGTCCCGTAAATTCGTCGACGATAATAACTTCCCCGTCGTTTACGATATAATCTTCGTCCAGCTTGAAAAGCTTATGCGCTTTGAGCGCCTGTTGAATGTGGTGGTTCAAATCGGCGTGTTCGATCTGTGCGATATTGTCGATACGGAAAAATTTCTCCGCCTTTCTCGCCCCGCTGTCGGTGAGCTCCACCGTCTTGTCCTTGCGGTTGATGATATAATCCCAATCCTTTGCCGCCGCCAGCGATCTTTTGCCCTCGGGCGCAGCCGCGAGCGCCGCCGCCTTTTTCTCCGCTTGTTCCGCTTCGTAGTTGGCTTGTTCTTCCAAAGTCATTTTCGTGTAGTTGACGACTTCCTCTTCGTCCTCATCGTCCACCACGACTTTTTTCTTCTTTTTCTTTTCACTGCGGAGCGCGATGAGCGCCGCGTCCTCCGCATCTTTGAGCTCGTCGTCGAAACCGCCCGAAAGGGTACGCACGAGTCTGTCTACCTGTCCGTAAAGATCGGAAGACTTTTCCCCCTTACCCGAAATGATAAGGGGCGTTCTCTCCTCGTCGATCAAAATGGAGTCTACCTCGTCCACGATCGCAAAGGTCAGATCGCGCTGTACCATTTTGGAAAGGTCGGTTTTGAGATTGTCGCGCAGGTAATCGAACCCAAACTCGTTGTTCGTGCCGTATACGATATCGCACGCATACGCCGCGCGCTTTTCGTCGTCCTCCATCCCAGGTACGACCACGCCGACGGTAAGGCCCATAAACTTATGCACTTTACCCATCCACTCGGCGTCGCGCTTGGCAAGGTAGTCGTTGACCGTTACGATATGCACGCTCTTGCCCGTGAGCGCGTTGAGATAGGCAGGGAGGGTAGAAACGAGCGTTTTACCTTCACCCGTACGCATTTCCGCGATACGCCCTTGATGCAGACAGATACCGCCGATGATCTGTACGCGGAAGTGGCGCATACCCAAAACGCGCTTTGCCGCCTCGCGGAGCGCCGCGAACGCGTCGAATAAAATATCGTCGAGCGTTTCACCGTTTTCCAAACGCTGTTTGAGCGCCGCCGTTTGCCCTTTGAGGGTTTCGTCGTCCATTGCCTGATATTTAGGTTCGAGTGCCTCGACCTTATCCGCCATTTTGTTGAGTTTTTTCAGGCTGTTGCGTCCGTCGCCGCCCATCAGATATTTGATCAGTCCCATTGAATTTTTCCGATCCTTTTTATTTTTTCGTTATCACTTTCTATTGTACAATATTTCCGCCGAAAATCAAAGCGTTTTCACGCCGTTTTCCGTAAAAAATCGCCGTTTCTTTTTTATACCCGTTTTTTCCGCTCTTTAATCGGCTTAAAGAAAAAGGTATGAATTTCTTCATACCTTTTTCCGTGTTGCCGTTCTTTTTAATAATCGAACGTGATCGCGTGATCTACCACGCCGCCCTCGTTCGACGACGCGGGATCAACGTATTGGAATACGATGCTGACCGTGGTTACTTCCACGTCGTCGCCCAACGCTTTGATTGCCTGCGCCAAGCTTTCCATATCCACCGTTACGATACCGCTGTTGCCGTGCGTCGTTACGTCCGTAATCTTCACGTTTTCGAGATATTCGTCATTCTCCGTGCCGTAGTTGACGACGATATAAACTTCGTATTGCACGTTTGCACGGTTATAATACCCTGCCTTATAAACGCCGTCCTCTTCCATATCCTCGATCACGACCAAGCCGTCTACGCCGTTCTTGTTTTCCAGACCGCAATCGGAACAATAATACGTGTCGCCGCCTTTTACGTAGTTATGACCGCGAGGGGAGCTCCAAGATCCCTCCTCCATACCGCAAGCACGGCAATACATGCCTTGATATTGATATTGCGAACAGGAGACGTTTTTAGAGGAACTGTACATCACGTGCTGCGTACTCTCATGAGAATACACTCTATTACCCGTTTCGTCCAATTCGTAATAGGTGTACGAACAATCGGCGCTGAAAACTCTCTCCCAACCGTATTTACCAAGATGATAGTAATAGTAAATATCTCTTCCGTACTCGTCGTACTTGCTCGTATACCAGCTCGTTACCTTTTGACAGGTTTGACAAACGGACTTATACGTCGTTCTGCCTTGCGGATCCGTCGAAGTTTCCGATTTCGTATTATGATAGTCGTAACCGTCCGTTGCCGTCCAAGTGAAATCGCAGCTCCCATCCGCTTTTACGCCGACCTTATATATCACGTAATACGTTCTTTTGCAATTTGCCGTATCCAGAATATAATAGGATTCTCTTGTATACGTATATCCGCAATCGGTCGCGGCGCATCTGTACGTATCGAAATCATGATTTTTTCTGTCGCCGTTCTCGCTTTTGTTCCAAGATTCCTCGTCTACCCCATTAAACAGACAGCTTTCGTCGTCGAAGTCTAAGCCTTCTTTTTTCGCACCGCAGGCACATTCGTACCAATACACCGTGAGATCGGGGCAGTTTGCGCCCGTCGTCGTCAACGTCTTTTCTACGGTATTCGTGTAGTGACCAGTATAGCTCCATCTACTCAATTCTTTATTGCATACGGTGCAATACATGATCTCCCAAATGCCGTCCTCGCAGGTCGTCGAGCCCTCTTTCAATTCGTAACGGTATTTCGTCTTGTGTCCGTTGGTGTAAGTTTCTTTATAGCTGTCGCCGCAAACGGAGCAGGTGTATTGATCGTAGCCCACGCCCGTGCAACCCTCTGCGTCCTTATGCGCGGAAAGCTTATAATTGTGTTGCGATTTCGCCGCGTATTCGCCCGTCTTGGGGTTGTATACGACGGGGAAACTCTCTTCGTAATAGTATTCATACTCTTCATTCGCAAGCTCCACGCCGACGATCACGCCGTCCTCCGTCATCCAAGCCGTGAACCGCGCGTTTTCGATCGCACGCCAACGGATCTCATATTCATACCAGCCGTGGCAATCCGTCGTTCCCAACACCATCGTCGCGCCAAGCTCGTAAAAAAAGGCGTATCTCGAAGTTGCGCTGATCTTCGTGCAGGTCTTTCCGTTATATGTTTCCGTGCCGAGCAATTCGATTGCCTTGCCGCCTATCATATCTTTCCACCCATAACGGAAATCGTAATCCCAAAGATAAACGTCGCCGTCCATTTCGTCCACGATCAGATAATAGTTGGGGTGTGTTTCGTCGTTGATAGTAGAATGCGAATTTTCCAAGATCATCGATTTATCGAACTCGACCACTTTCGCGTGTTCTTTCACCGTCGTTACGACGTCCTCGAATTCCTCCGCAAAGCTGCCGTTAGGCACGAAATTCATCTCATAGCTTTCGATCATCACTGCACTACGGGAAATCCAGCCGTAACCGTCCTCCGACTCTCTTTGTACTTCTTCCAAAAGCTCTTCGCGCGTTATCTTATCGCCGACCTCTTTGAGATCGAAGTTGACGGAAAGCAGGTTGCCCGCTTTGTCGGTGTGGAATTGGATTTTCGATTTTTCCAATTGTTTCACGATCTCCGCGAGCCTTTCATAGCTCACGTCCGTTTCTCCCGTCGTATCGCTGTCGCTCATATACCCTGCGCTTGCGGAGGTCGTCGGGCTTTTGCCGTCATTCACTTCGCCTCTCAACAGCATATCGAGCAGCTTCGCATTTTTCAGACCGTCCGCATATTCTTCGATCAGCGCTTTATAATCTGCTGCCGTCGCCTCTTCGCCGCTGAAACCGTTCAACAGCTCCACGACCGTCATTTCCTCGTATTGCGCGAGCATCGTGCGGATATCGAACTTTTCGCCCTCCTCCGTTGCCATCGTCCCGTTTACGATCGTATTCACGAGGGAATATACCGTTTCGGGCGTTACGCCTGCCTCGGTGCATTTCGTTTCCAGATCGTCGATCACTTCGCCGACCTTTTTATCCACGGACGCCACCAGATAGTCCACGACCTCCGCGTACGCGTTCGCCCCGAATACGGTGTTGAACACGCCCTCGACCGTCTGTTCCTTGATCACCTTATAAACGTCCGTCAAACGGTTTGCGTTTAACGTGAACGCGTAGCCGTCGTTCGTTGTCTGCTTGTTGAACACGTATTCGAGGATCACTTCGAGTACTTTATTCAACGGATTGTCTTTCACGGCTTTGATCGACTCGGCAAGCTCCTGCCATTCCTCCGCCGCAAGGACCGTTTCCAGCAAGTTCACGATCGCCGTGCCCTCGCCGTCCACCATCTCTTCAAGGAAATAGTTCTGGTCGATGCAAACCACGGCGTCCTCGCCGTCGTACAAGCCCGAACCGTCCAAGTAAATATATCCGTCGCGAAGAACCACTTTCACCGCCGCCACAACCTTTTCGTCGTAGCTAACCGTGCCGTCATCGTTATACGTCTTGTTCGTGGTCGTCGCTTGGGCAATACCCTTTCCGTAGAGGAATCCGTTCTCGTCCACGCCGATCATCAGTTTCATATTCTCGCAAACGATACGCATTTCTCTGGACACGCCGTCGCTGCTCGCATAAATTCGCGTCATTTTATATTCGGGGATCTCCACGTAGTAGGTTTCCGCCGTTGCGAGGCTTTCGATGAGATTGAAATAGAAATTGTTCGTTTCCGTCGCCGCGTTGGGATCGATACGACCGCAAACGGAACAAGCGCCGTCCACGTAGCTATGCCCCGTCGCCGTGGTAGCCGAATCGGTATACGAAGTACCGCAAGCCTTACAGGTATGTACGGTGTAGCCGTCCATAGTACAGGTCGGCGCGACGACTTTATCCGCGTAATCGTGTGCGATCGTCGCCACGTAATCGGCAACGAGCTTATCGCCGCAGGTCGTGCAGGTGTAGGTGGTGTATCCTCTTTCCGTACAGGTCGGCGCGGTTACCTTGCTCGTGTTGCTGTGTCCGTGCGCTCTTACGAAATTCGAACGTTCGCTCTTATGACATCTCTTGCATCTCGTCAGCGTGTAGCCGTCCTCTTCGCAGGTCGCCGCGATAACCGTCGTTGTGTTTTCATGACCGTACAGCGCGCAACGCTCCGCCGCCGAAAGACGGACGACGGTGTAGTAAGAGAAGTGGTTGGTCGTGAACGTCGCGTAGCCTTGACCGTCCACCTCGCTATACGTTGCCTGTATACTCTTCGTTTTGCCCGTGTTATCGATATACCACACGGCGATATCGTCCGAATCCGCGCCGTTTTCCAGATCGTAGGGCACGGTTACGGTGAGATTGCCGTTGAAGGTAGTAACCGCTTGCGAATCCTGCGTCATCTCGAAATTAAAGATAGGCGCGTTTGCAAGCTGCGCTTTTTCCTCCGCCGTCATATTCGCCGTCGCTTGCGCTTTCGTCTCCTCGTCGAGGGTAGCGACCAAAAGATCGATCGCCTTGTCGCCGAGCTGTTCTTTCACTTTATCGTCGAGCGCGATCGCCGCGTTTTGCAATTCGATCTCGCCTGCCGTTTTGATCGCCTCCGCAGGGATCGTCGCCTCGATCTTGTCTTTTGCCGAGAACGAGGTTTTCGTGTGCGTTGCGTCATTTGAGCAGGTATACGTGGTTACGCCCGTTTGCGCGTTCGTTTCCCCTTTTACCCACGTGTGCGCGTTCGCGCTTTCGAATTCCTGCGTGTAGCTGCCCTCATCACATTCTTCGCAATCATACGTCTTTACGCCTTTCGTCGTACACGTTGCTACCGTAGTGATCGAAACGACGTATTCGTGCCGCTCGAACTCCGCCTCGTGGGTAACCGTTTCTCCACAGTCCGCACAAGTGGTCGTTTCGATATGCTTATACGTACACCCCGAAACTTGTTCTTCGCCTGCGCTCACCCACGTACAATCCGTCGTGTTATGACCGTCCGCGCGTTCGGTGATCTCGTTATACGAGTCCTCGCACCATTCGCACGTATACGTTTTATAACCGTCCGCGATACAGGTCGCTTTCGTTTCTTCCACCGTATACGAGCAAGCCACAGCGCTCACCTCGTTATCCTGATAGCTGTCGCCGCAAGCGGAGCAGGTGTATTTCGACATACCGCCGTGCTGACAGGTCGCCGTCGTTACCTCCACCTCGTATTGATGCCCCATCGGAATAGTTTCCGTTTTCGTTTCTTGACACTTCGTACAGGTCAGCAGTTTCTCCCCGTCCGCCGTACAGGTCGCCGCGGTCTTTACCTCGCCGTCGTTCCACGTATGTTCGCATTCTTTGCCAAACAGCGAACACGCCGACGCCACACCCAGCGCGGTCATGCCCACGAACGCGCAGGAAAGCGCAACGAACGCTCTTTTGATCCACTTTTTCACAAAATTACCTCCAAAAATAATTTATTTTCGTATCTTTCTATATTCTACCACTTCCCCCATTTACTGTCAAGTAATTTACCATAATGCCTCTTATGATTTTATAATATTCTTTCATTATTTTATTCCGTTTATCGTTGACAATGCCACGCGGAATATGCTATACTATGTAAAATCATAAGGAGCTTGTATTATGAGTAAAGTAACCGTCCCCAAGGGCTACAAATCGACTTTGAATTTATACGACACGCAATCGGCGATCGGGCTGTTAAAGCGTACGTTTGAAGAGCGGCTTTGCCTTGTTTTGAACTTAAAGCGCGTTTCCGCACCCCTGTTCGTCGATCCCGACACCGGCTTGAACGACGATCTTTCCGGCGTAGAACGGGCGGTGCGTTTTGATCTGAAAGAAACGGGCAAAGACGCCGTGGTGGTACATTCGCTCGCGAAATGGAAGCGTATGGCGCTCGCCGTTTACGGGTTTTCCGCAGGCGAGGGATTATATACGGATATGAACGCCATTCGCCGCGACGAGGAAATGGATAATCTGCACTCCGTCTACACCGATCAATGGGACTGGGAAAAGATCATAACGAGTGAAACGCGCAATACCGACTATCTGAAAAAAGTCGTGCAAGGGATCGTGGGCGCGATCTGCGACACCCTCGATTATCTCAAATGCCGCTATCCCCAGATCGACGTGGAGCTTGTGCGTACGGTGCAATTTATCACTTCGCAGGAGCTGGAAGACCTCTATCCCGATATGACTTCCAAAGAACGGGAAAACGCTTACCTTAAAGAGCATAAAACGGTATTTATTATGCAGATCGGCGACAAGCTCAAATCGGGCAAGTCGCACGACAACCGCGCGCCCGACTACGACGACTGGTCGCTCAACGGCGATATCCTTTTTTGGAACGATTTGCTCGGCTGTGCGTTCGAAATTTCGTCCATGGGCATACGGGTAGACGAAAAATCTCTCGATAGTCAGCTTACCAAAGCAGGCGCGGACGATCGCAGAACCCTTCCCTTCCACAAAGCTTTGCTCGACGGGAAATTACCCCTTACCATGGGGGGCGGCATCGGGCAATCGCGGCTTTCTATGCTACTCCTTGGTAAAGCGCATATCGGCGAAGTGCAAGTTTCCTTATGGGACGAGGAAACGCGCCGCGTTTGCAAGGAAAACGGAATCGTATTATTGTAAAATAAAAGCAGACGAAATTTTCGTCTGCTTTTGTTTATCTCTTACAGATACTTTTTCAAGTCCTCCACTCTATCCGTCTGCTCCCAAGAAAAGCCTTTATAGCCGAAATGTCCGTAAGCCGCCGTCTTTTTAAACACGGGTTTACGAAGATCGAGCGTTTTAATAATCGCATACGGTCTTAAATCAAATTCCGTTTTCACGATCTTTGCAAGGCGTTCGTCCGAAAGCTTGCCCGTACCGTGGCTGTCTACGAACACGGAAACGGGATTCGCCACGCCGATCGCGTACGCCACTTGAATTTCCACCTCGTCGGCAAGCCCTGCCGCCACGAGGTTTTTCGCGATATATCTACAAAAATACGCCGCGCTCCTATCCACTTTCGTGGGATCTTTCCCCGAAAATGCGCCGCCGACGTGCGCGCATCTGCCGCCGTAGGTGTCCACGATAATTTTTCTGCCCGTCAAGCCGCTGTCCCCCTCCGGTCCGCCGATCTCGAATCTGCCCGTGGGGTTGATGTAAAATTTCGTCTTTTCGTCCATAAACGAGGTGGGAATAATCTCGTCGATTACGTATGTTTTCATATCCTCGCGAATACGCTCTTGCGAAACTTCCTTGTCGTGTTGCGTGGAAACGACGACGGTATCGACGCGTTTTGCTTCGCCGTTCTCGTATTCCACCGTAACCTGCGTTTTCCCGTCCGGACGAAGATAGGGCAAAAGTCCGCTTTTGCGCACGTCCGTGAGCCGTTTGGCAAGCCTGTGCGAAAGGGAAAGGGTGAGGGGCATCAGCTCTTTCGTTTCACGGCAAGCGTACCCGAACATCATACCTTGATCGCCTGCGCCAAGCTGCGCCGCCTCGTCCTTTTCGCTTGACGTTTTGTTTTCGAGCGACGCGTCCACGCCCATCGCAATATCGGGCGACTGACTGTGTATCGCCGTAATGATCTTGCATTTATCATACGCAAAGCTACCGAAATCGTAGCCGATCTCTTTGATGATCTCGCGCGCCTTTTGCTCGTAGTTCACGTTTGCCGTGGTCGTAACCTCGCCCATAATCAAAAGGGTGTCGAATGCCGCCGCGCACTCGATCGCCGCGCGCGCATTGGGATCGACGGACAGGATCGCGTCCAAGATACCGTCGGAAATATTATCGCAAACCTTGTCGGGATGTCCCTCGGTTACGCTTTCACTCGTAAAAAATTTCTTCACTTGTAAGTCCTCTTTTTTCGTTATCCCACTCATTATAATGCTTTTTTCCGCATTTGTCAAGTTATTATCTTGCAAAATTTCCCCGTTTATGTTATAATATAGCTTATGAACGACGCTTTGCTCCAAAACTGCAAACTCTGTCCCGTGGAATGCGGCGCAAACCGCCTCACGGGCGTGGGGGCGTGCGGCGTTTCAGGGCTGAAAATCGCAAAATATTACGCACACCCGTTCGAAGAACCCTGCATTTCCTTTGAAAAGGGAAGCGGTACGATCTTCTTTTGCGGTTGCAACCTGCGTTGCGCGTTCTGTCAAAATTACGAGGTTTCACGCGCCGAACGGGGCAAGGCGATCACGCCGCGCGAGCTTGCGGATATTTTCAAAACGCTGGAAGATACGGGCGTGGAAAATATTTCCCTCGTTACCCCCTCGCACGTGATACCGTATATCGCCGAGGCGTTCGCGCTGTATCGACCGAATATCCCTATCGTGTATAACACGGGCGGCTACGACAAGGTGGAAACGCTGAAAATGCTCGACGAATATATCGATATCTATCTGCCCGATATCAAATTTTATTCTTCCGCGTTATCCTCGCGGTATTTGGGCAAACCCGACTATTTCGACGTCGCGAGCGAGGCGATCGCCTTTATGTCCCAAAAACCGCTCAAAATGACGGAAAACGGCAAAATGCTTTCGGGCTTGATCGTACGCCACCTCGTGATGCCCCTCTGCGTTTCCGACTCCAAAGCCGTGCTTAAATGGTTTGCGCGCAAGCTCCCCAAACACGCGTATTTGAGTTTAATGAGTCAATACACTCCCTTTGGCAAGATCGAAAACTTTCCCGAGCTGTCGCGCCCTATCACCGCGCGTGAATACGAAACGGTCGTAAAGACGGCGTTTGATCTGGGTATTACCAATTTATTTCTACAAGAACGCAAGTCGTCGGGCGCGGATTATATACCGAAGTGGGATTTTTAATCTTTTAATCGTCGAAAACGGTGGCTTTGAGCCGCACGATCTTGCTCGTGAGCTTGGCGGCTTTGGCTGGCGTGGCAAACGCCAATTCCGCCTCTGCCTTGCGTATCTTTTTCAAAATCATTTTTTTATTTTTCATACGGTGTTATTATGTTGATTTCCAGCGAAAATATGTCTTTCGGATTCTTGGGCGAAACGCTTTTGGAGAGCGTTTCTTTTGCGTTGAACGAAGGCGAACGCGTGGGACTGATCGGCGCGAACGGCGAGGGCAAGACCACCCTTATCCGCCTGATACTCGGCGAACTCGAACACGAAAGCGGCACGCTTTTCAAAAAGAACGGTATTCGTATCGGCTATCTTGCCCAGAACGGCGGCTACGACTCGGAAAAAGAAGTCTACGAGGAAATGCAGAGCGTATTCGAAAGCGACATACGCGATCTTGCCGCGCTTCGGGAGGTAGAAAAGCAGATCTCGCAAACGCAGGAAAATTCCCCTCAATACCGCGTCCTTTCCGCGCGCTACGAAACCCTCAATAAGCGTATCGCCGCGCGCGACAGCTATCACTTCGACGTGCGCATACGCACCGTTTTGAACGGTATGGGTTTTGAAAACGTATATCATCAACGCATTTCCACGATGTCGGGCGGCGAAAAGACGCGGTTAAAGCTTTGCAGACTGCTCCTCGAAGAACCCGAACTGCTCATTCTCGACGAGCCGACCAACCACCTCGATATGAAAACGCTGTTTTGGCTGGAAGAGTATCTTTCCGCTTTCAAAGGCGCGATACTCACCGTATCGCACGATCGGTATTTCCTCGATAAGATCGTTACGCAGATTTACGAGATCGAGCATAAAAAGCTGTCCGTGTTCAAGGGAAACTATTCCAAATACAAGATCTTAAAAGCGGAAAAGGTGGCGCGGCTGACCAAGGAATACGAAAAACAGCAGGAAGAACGGGCGCATATGCAGGACTACGTCGATCGCAACCTCGTGCGCGCGTCCACGACGAAAATGGCGCAATCGCGCAGAAAAGCGCTTGAAAAAATGGAGTTGATCGAAAAGCCCCTGCTCCCTCCCCCTCCGCCCCGTTTTTCGTTCACTTTCAACGAGAAGTCTTATGAAAAGGTGTTGGAGGTGGACGGCTTGCGTTTAGCGGTCGGGGAAAAAGTCCTGCTTGAAAACGCGAGCTTTTCATTAACTCGCGGAGAGAAGTGCGCCGTAGTCGGCGACAACGGCACAGGCAAATCCACCCTCGTCAAAGAACTCGTCAAAAACAAAAACCAAGCGATCAAATTCGGGCGGTTCGTCAAGATCGCCTGCTACGATCAGGAAAACGCCAACCTCGATCCCGAAAATACCGTACTCTACGAGCTTTGGGGCAGACACGTTTCGTGGGATCAAACGCGCGTGCGGAGTATTCTCGCAGCGGCTGGGCTCGGTGCGGAGGACATGGATAAAAAAGTACGTCTGCTTTCGGGCGGCGAGCGCGCCAAGCTCGCCCTCGCCGTGTTCGAATGCGAGCACGGCAACACCCTGTTTTTGGACGAGCCGACCAACCACCTCGATCTACCCGCCCGCGAATCGCTCGAAGAGGCATTGCGAGCGTTTGACGGCACACTGTTGTTCGTCTCACACGATCGGTATTTTATCCGCGCGCTCGCAGGAAAAATACTCGAACTCGAAAACGGACAAGCCACCTGCTTTACCGGCTCTTACGACGAATTTACCGCCTATAAAAACAACGCGCAAAAAACCGTTGAACGCAACCCTGCCCCCGTCGTTTCGACAAAAACCGAGCAAAAAACGGGGAATTATCGCAGTAAGGAAGAACGTGCGGCGGACGCACGCAAGCGCACGCGCGTAAATCAAATAGAAAAGGAAATCAACGCGCTCGAATCGGAAGAAAGCGAACTTAACGCCTCCCTCGCCGATCCCGAAGTTACGGCGAATTTCCCCCTCCTCACCGAAAAATGTAACCGTCTGGAAGAGATCAAAACCCTCCTCGACGAGCTATATAACGAGTACGAAGCCTTGCTTTGAAAAAATTTTTTACAAACCTCCTGAAAAATCCTTGACAATCACCTTGGAATATGATATCATTTTAATATCAAATCCATATGGAGGTAATTTTATGGAAGAAATCTTATTGCAAAACAAAAAGCACGGTATGCGTACCCTGATCGTTTGCGTACTTATCGAGATCGCGGCGATCGCAGGCGTTATTATCGGCGGCGTTACGCTCGAAGAAGCGCCTTGGCTCAACTGGCTTGGCGGTACTTTGATGGCAATTTCCATCGTGGTCATGTGCGTAGCGTGGATTCCTCTCGTCGGACTGCGCGTACTCAAACCCAAGGAGGCGTTGGTGCTGACGTTATTCGGTAAATATATCGGCACGATCAAGGGCGAGGGCTTTTATGCGCTCAACCCGTTCTGTGTGGCGGTGAACCCTGCGGCACAGACCAAGCTCAACCAAAGCGGCGACGTTTCGCATAAGCAGGCGCAACCGACGGTGAACGCCGATCTGAACATATCGTTCGAAGTGCCGAGCAAGAAAATTTCCCTCAAAATCATGACCTTGAACAACAACCGTCAGAAGATCAACGATTGCTTGGGCAATCCCGTGGAGATCGGTATTGCGGTGATGTGGCGCGTGGTAGACACGGCGAAAGCGGCGTTTAACGTGGACAATTATAAAGAGTACTTATCCTTACAATGCGACAGCGCGCTGCGCAACGTGGTACGGGTATACCCCTACGACGTCGCGCCCAACGTAGACACAACGGGCGACGGGATCGCAGACGACGGATCGCTCCGCGGATCGAGCGAGCTTGTGGCGGCGCGTATTCGCGACGAGATTCAAACGCGTGTAAACGAGGCAGGACTGGAAGTGATCGAGGCGAGAATCACCTACCTTGCGTACGCGCCCGAAATTGCGGCGGTAATGCTCCAACGCCAACAGGCGTCCGCTATTATCGACGCGCGAAAGATGATCGTAGACGGCGCGGTGGGTATGGTGGAAATGGCGCTCGAACGGTTGAGCGAGAATCAACTCGTACAGCTTGACGAAGAGCGTAAAGCGGCGATGGTTTCTAATTTGCTCGTGGTACTTTGCGGCAATCACGACGCACAGCCCGTGGTGAATGCAGGCAATTTATATTGACATATTTTTAAGGCAGGTAAACGGATATGAACGACAATCAGAAAAAACAAGTCCCCTTGCGGCTTTCTCCCAAGCTTTACAACGCGATCGCGGCGTGGGCGGAGGACGATTTCCGCTCGGTGAACGGACAGATCGAATACCTGCTTTCGGAGTGCGTACGCCAACGCAAGAAAAATGGCAAATACGTTTCGGATGAAATGGACGTACCACCCGAGCTTGATATTAAATAAACGGAAAGACCGCGGTTTAATCCGCGGTCTTTTTCATTTGTTTTACAAAACCTTTCAATAACTGTATTTGCTCGTCGTTTAACGTTTTGATATCTTCGAACAACTCGCCAAGCGCTTGCGGATCATCCATTCCCTCGTCGAAAAAATCCTTCGGCGTGATCTGCAAATAATCACAGATATAGAAAAACACCGCCAACGACGGCAATCCGTGCCCGTTTTCTATATTATTGATATAGCTTTCATTTTGCGCAATATCCAAGCTCATTTTTCGAGCGGATACCCCTTTTCGCATTCTCAACGCCGTCAATCTCTCGGCAAATCCATTTTCCCTAATCATTTTTTACACCTCATATATAATATTGTACACGATAAATATAAAAAATTCATAGGATTGTACCCTCTATATTGTTGACAATACCATTTTATATGTGGTATAATATGCAAAATATCATTTTTAATATTATATAGATATTATAGCACAGATATAAATGCGGCGGTATAAAAGCGGTTGTTTGATATTAACCCCGATATATCATCTCCGTTTTTTCCCATTCGTAAGCGTGCTTAATATAGAAGTCGTCGAGCGATCGGCGGCTTTTTTATTCAGAATACCTGCAAAATCCATTGACTTTTTTTAAGGGAACAGGTATAATAATAAAAGTAAACGTGCAGGCGTATCGAAGCGGTCATAACGAGGCGGTCTTGAAAACCGTTTGGGTGAAAGCCCACGGGGGTTCGAATCCCTCCGCCTGCGCCAAAAATAAGGATAGACCGCCGCGTCTATCCTTATTTTTTACAAAGCGAGTGTCGCTCGAAAGCCCGCATTATCGGGGAGACGCGCGATGAGCGAAAAACGAAACGGTCGATTTTCTATGCGCAGTCGTTGAGCGAGGACGCTTTGGCGAAAGCCAATCCCCCTCCGCCTGCGCCACAGTAAATATCCCCCACTAAAAGTGGGGGCTTTATTTTGCGCACTAAAGTGCGTGAATACTGGCACGGCACCCCAGTGCCACACTAACTCGCCTACCGCATACAAGCAAGCCGTGATTTACTTTTTCTTTTTATCTTTCTTTTGTGAATTTGATTCCAACCATTTCTTAAATTGGTCGTAATATTCTACCATACTGATTTGGTTGGAAATCAAATCTTCGGTTTCTTGGTTTTGAATATACTTCTGTACGGCTTGCTTGTTTCCGCCCACCGTGCTTACATAATACCCTCTACTCCAAAAATGTCTGTTTCCCGTTTTGTATTTCATATGTGCATACCGCTCGAATATTATGATGCTACTCTTGCCCTTTAGGTATCCCATAAACTCCGATACTTTTTCATTCGGCGGTATGCTCAACAACATATGTATATGGTCGGGCATTGCGTGCGCTTCTATGATTTCAATCTGTTTTCTGTCGCAAAGCTCTCTCAATATTTTTCCTATCTCTTCACGCAATGCCCCATAAATTATTTTTCTATGATATTTTGGCGTGAATACAATATGATATTGACATTTCCACCTTGTGTGTGCTAAACTAAATGTGTCGTTGTTTTGATTCTTCAATTCAATGTCCTCCTTTATGCTTTCTTGTGTACGGTTGCGAGTCGTACATTTAGTTTAGCACAAAGGAGCTTTTTTGTATAGTAAAGACAAGGCTTGAAGCTAAAGCTATTTTCCACCAGCATAGCTGGTGGTTACTTACAACCGCGAGTTCCCACTCGCGGTTGTTCTCTGTATAAAGTAAAAAACAGGCTTACCGCCTGTTTTTCCTTTTATGCCTGCAACAAACGAAGCTGAAAGCTTATCTCGCTTGCGCCAAGATCTCGCCACAAGCGATCTTCTCTCCTGAATTACCCGACGGTTGCGACGTGAAATCATCGGGAGCAGAATGTATGATCACCGTTTTGCCGATAATTTCTTTCACCGTGAAACGATTCGTTAAAAACGCGGAAAAGGCGTAGCCGTTTGCGCCAAACAGCGGCGGCATATCCCCTGCGTGGCGCGGATGCGGACAGTTATAGGGATTGTAATGACTTCCTACGCTTGCAAACGCGTCGGAGGCGTTGCCTGTGCAACAACAACCCTCGTGGATATGAAATCCGAAAACGGGACTTTCACAACGCCCCTTTGAATCGGGCAAGCCTTTGATCTCCGCGATTACGAATACGCCGTATACCGTTTGATAAAAGCGTACCATTCCGATAATACCAAGATTTTTGCCGTTCCCCTTGATCCGCGCAAAAGCTTGCGGACGTTGCGGAAACAGCATTGCAAAGTTCGGATAATTTCTGTTTTCCATTCTGACACACCTCACGTATACTTTTTTTTATTATACGTTTTATCTGGGTGCAAGTGTGAAACGACACTTTTTTAATCAAACATTTCCCAAACTTCTATCTGCATAGCTCTTGCTATCCTAAAAATTGCGCTAATCCTAAAATTACTCTTATTTGTCATTATCTTTTGCAAAGTTACGTGGCTGATTTTACACATTTTACAAAATTGATTTTTTGATAATTTATTCTCTCTGATAAATTTTTCTAACATTTCCGTTTTGATTTTATCTTCCATACCCACCTCCATTCCTATTACGGAATAATTATATCATTCCTGTTTGGGAATGTCAACGATTTTTATTCCTAAAATGGAATATAATAATAAAGAGGTGAATATTATGGAAATTTTTGCGGAAAGATTAAAAGAATTAAGAACGGAAAAAGGGTTATCCATTCAAGCGTTAAGCAAGGAAATCAAAATCGGCGTTGCCTCTATTTGTCGTTGGGAAAATCGTCAAGCCGACGTAAAAGGCTCTCAACTCGTCATTCTCGCAAAATATTTTGACGTTACGATAGATTACTTAATGGGTTTGGAAAATTGAACAAGCAAAACACGGGCTACGGAAATTATCCGTAGCCCGTTTATTTATCCCACGTTTTCCTGTACTTCCGCCTCGCGAATACGGCTTAATCTTTCCAACTCGGCAAATTTGCCGTTCAACGCCATGAGTTCGTCGTACGTGCCCACTTCCACCATAGCGCCTTCCTCCATTACCACGATCCGATCGGCGTTGCGAATGGTAGAAAGTCTATGCGCTACGATAAAGGTCGTGCGTTCCTTTACAAGCCGATCGATCGCTTTTTGTACGTGGTATTCCGCCACGTTATCCAGCGCGGAGGTCGCCTCGTCCATAATAAGTATTCTCGGATTACGGATCAGCGCGCGCGCAATGCTGATCCTTTGTTTCTGACCGCCCGAAAGTTTGTCCCCGTGCTCGCCTACCTGCGAATCCAAACCGCGCGGCAACGAGGGTAAAAACTCCGTGATATCCGCGTCCTCCACCGCCCGTTGTAACGCCTTTTCGCTATAACGGGGTAAACCGTAGGTGATATTTTCCCGAATACTGCCCGAGAAAAGTATACTGTTCTGCGGCACGACGGAAATGAAACGACGGTATTTCTGCATAGGCATATCGGCGAGGGGCACGCCGTCGACCAAAATACGCCCCGAAGTGGGAGAAAGCAAGCCGATCAGCAAGTTCATCACCGTACTTTTTCCCGATCCCGAAGAGCCGACCACGGCGATACGTTCGCCTTTTTGCACGTGCAGATCGAAGTCTTTCACGACTTCCTTTTCTTCGTTGGGATAGTGATAACTCACTTTTTCAAAAGTGATTTCCCCCTCGATCCTCGGCACGGGCATTTTCCCGTCGTCGTGTTCAAGATCCTCCGCGCATACGATCTCCGAAAGGGAATGTACCGCCTCTTTGCCCGTCGTCAGCTGCGGATACGAGCCGATAATGCTTTGTACGGACGAGCTGATCGAGGAGAACATCGATTGAAAGAGCACGACCTCGCCTCCGGTGATAATATCGTTCAGCGCAAGCGCCACGCAAAAGAACAGACACGCGGCGGAAAGGAGCTGACTTACCACCCAGCTCGCCGCGCCGAATTTCGCGTGCGTTTTATCGAGTTTAAGTCCTGCCTCCGTTACCGACGAAATACGCCGATTTACTTCCATTTCCTCGGTCGGGATCAATCCGTGCGCCTTGGTGAGCGTGAGCATTTGCAAAGAGGTCGTAAGTTTGGAGGACAGTTGCTCGTTTTCCTGTCGGTAGTCTTTCGTATCCTTGCGTATTCGATTGCGGAATATACGCATCAAAAGCAGTTTCAAGGGAATCACGACCGCGAAAAACAACGTAACGATCGGGCTTTTGACGAGCGCGATAACGACCGACACCACCGCGCCGACGAGCGCGGGCACGAACCCCGATAAGAAGTATCGATAATACCCCTCCACGTTTTCGATATCACGCAGGAATTTCGATTGTATCCTGCCCTCCTCGATCTCCTTATGATAGGTGATCGAAAGGCGTTGGAGCTTTCGCATTACGCCGCTTTTAATATTCGCCGTGGTCGAACGTATCCATTTGTTTACGATAGACGAACGCCACATCGTGGTAGGTACGTTTTGCGCCACCAAGACAAATAAAATCACCGCGTCAATGATCAAGCGCGTGATATACCCCTCCGGACGATAGGTTATCACGTCGATCACGTCGCTGGTGATAAGCGGTAAAATCCACGTAGGCGACGCCTGCAAAAGATAAATGAGGGTGGAATAGAATAATTTCAACCAATCCCTGCGAAGTAGCTTTTGCAAGAACGCGTCTTTTTTCTTGGGTTTCGTTTCCCCGTAGCCGAACAGCCATTCGATTTCGGGGATCTTGTTTTTGCGTGTCTTTTCCTGTTTGCGCCGTAATTGCTCGACGCTTTCCGTGCCTTGTTTCGACATACGCTCCTCCTTCTGCGCCAAACTGACCGCGCATCAGAGTTTTTTATTTTTCAGAAAAGGAAATTCTTTCCTGATTTTGTAACATTGTAGCACACTACAAGGCAAATGTCAATACTTTGAATAAAAATTTTTTTAACTTTTTTTACGAGCGATCATTTTTATAATTCCGTACGTCGCCGCGATCGCCACCACGAGCACGCACACGGCAAGCAACAAAGAAATATCAACCAACTACCCCTTTTCTTCATACTTTTGACCGTTCCTTATAATTTCATATATAATTATACCTTTCTCATTAAAAAAGGTCAAGCAATTACAAAAGTTTTTCTATTACATTAGAGAAAAACGCTCGCTTTTTTTACGCCGTAGTGATATAATATGCAAAAAACAGGAGTAAATCAAAACGGGAATTTATTATGCAAGATCAATTAAAACAATTTGCCTTAACGCTCGGCGCAAGCGAGGTCGGCTTTTGCAAGCTGACTCCCTCGCCTTTACCGCAATTCCCTTACGCGATTTCTATCGCCGTCAAGCTTTCGGACGCGGTGTTGTCTACGATCGATAACGCGCCGTCGTTTATCTATTTTCAGCATTATCGCACGGCGAATACGTTGCTCGATCAAATCGCTTTTCGCTTGACGCAAAAAATCGAAGAATACGGTTTTTCGGCGCTACCCGTCGCCGCAAGCCAAAGTCTTGGCAAAGAAAATCCCTATCGGGGCGTAATACCGCACAAAACGGCGGCAGTTTTATCGGGCTTGGGATTCGTCGGAAAAAGCGGCTTGTTTTTATCGAGTAAATACGGCAGTAAGGTACGGCTTGCCACCGTTTTAACGGATATGCCCCTGCAAAGCGAATTGCCCGTGATTGAAAATGGGTGCGGTGAATGTACCCTTTGTAAAAACGCTTGTCCTGCCGGCGCGATTTTCGGTGAAAAGCCGACGATAGACGGTGAACGCAATTTCGACCCCGAAAAGTGCTCGCGGTATATGAAAGAGCATTTTCAAGATATCGGCAGAGGTAGCGTTTGCGGCGTATGTATCAAGGTCTGTCCGAAAAATAAATTGCAATAAAAATATCTCGGAAGTTGTTTCCGAGATGTTTTTTTATTCTATATACGTAAATCGTTGAAAGGTCTTGCCCTCGCGGTTAAGCGTTTCGTTCCACATGGAAAGGGGGCGTACCCAAATTTGCCCCTCGCCGTACAGCGCGCGGTATACCACCATTTGCTCGCCCGTTTCCGAGTGTTTTGCAAGCGCCAGCACTTCGTATTCGCCGCCCTTGAAATGGCGGTATTTTCCTATTTTGACCTCACACATATTCGATAATACGCGTCATCGTCTTTTCCGACTTGGGCGCAACCTCGACCACGCCTGCTTTCTCGGAAAATTCCGCTTGGGGTACGCCCAAATAATCGGGCAGGTTCGTCCAAGGCTCGATGCAAATGAATTTACCCTCGCCCTCACGCCACAAAAGCAGGTTTTCAAAGCCCTCGAACGCGAGCGTTGCAAGCGTTTTACCACCCTTTTCGCAAAGGCTTACCTTGCGCGAGTTAATTTCCTTAAAAATCAGCGTTCTGCCCTCCTGCAAGAAATCTATGGGCAAAGGGAAGTTTTTACCCGTGCCGTAGGAAAGCGTTTCGCCCGTCATATATCCGTCGTCGTCGTGATAATGGTGTACGAAATTTTCGTCCTTATCAAAACGTACCTCGTAAGCGTCTACGTCGTGATCGAGCGCGAACGCGTCGTGTCCGCCGCAAGCAAACCACAAAGGCGTTTCGGCAGGGTTACTCACTTTATACGCAATCGAAAGCTTACTTCCCTCGATAGAATATACCACCTTGAATTTGAAATCAAAGGGATAGGACTTTTTTGTTTCCTTATTCGATTCGATCTCAAATTCCAATGAATTTTCCGTTTGCTCCACGAGCGTAAATTCCATTTTACTTGCAAAGCCGTGCGCGCGAATAGGATAATCCACGCCGGCATATTTTAAGCCGAAATGACCGCATACGGGAAAGAGCAAGGGCGCGTGCCCCTCCCATTCGCCCGTTTCGTTTTGCCAAAGCCGTTCTTTTCCGTCCTTTACCACGCTCACGATTTCCGCGCCGTAGCTTTTCACTTTCACGCAAAGCGTGCCGTTATCTATCGTATATTGCATAATGCGCTCCTTACCCTAAACATTTTACAAGCACGGCTTTCTGCGCGTGCAATCTGTTCTCCGCCTCGTCGAATATCTCGTTTGCGTGTGCCTCGAACACTTCGGCAGTGATCTCCTCTTCGCGGTGCGCAGGCAGACAATGCAACACCATTGCCTTATCGTTCGCCACTTTCATAACCGCCGCGTTGATCTGATACCCTGTAAAAATCTTCTTACGTTCTTCCGCTTCCGATTCCTGTCCCATCGACGCCCAAACGTCGGTGTACAATACGTCCGCGCTTTTCGCCGCTTCCATAACGTCGTCCGTGCAGGTAAACTTGCCGTTCTCGCTCGCCCATTTCATAAGCTCTGCGTCCGGCTCGTAGCCCTTGGGGCACGCCACCGAAACTTCCATTCCCATTTTAATACCGCCTACGATCAGGGAATTGGTCATGTTGTTACCGTCGCCGATATAGCAAAGCTTATTGCCGGCAAAACCGCCCTTATGCTCGCGAATGGTCATAAGATCGGCAAGTACTTGGCAAGGGTGGCAATAATCGGTCAAACCGTTGATAATGGGGATAGAGCCGTATTTGGCAAGATCCTCCACTTCCTTTTGCTCGAACGTACGGATCATAATACCGTTAAGATAGCGCGAAAGTACGCGCGCGGTGTCCTGTACGGGCTCGCCGCGACCGATTTGCAGATCGCGCGAGCTTAAAAACAGCGCGCTGCCGCCGAGATCGTACATACCCACTTCGAACGAAACGCGCGTACGCGTGGACGATTTCGAAAAGATCATACCCAGCGTTTTGCCTTTCAAAAGGGGATGCGCAATGCCGTTCTTTTTCTCGAATTTGAGCTGATCGGCAAGGTTGAGTATTTCATTGATTTGTTTGGACGAAAGATCCATCAGTTTTAATAGATGCATTATTTTTCACATTCTTCCTTTAATATTTTTATTGCTTTTTTTAACTGTTCAAAAGGTATATTCAGCGCAGGGAGCAACCGCACTTTATGCTTGGCTTTGATCACGAGCACGCCGCGCGCCATACAGTTTTTGATGACCTCCGCCGCGTCCTTTTCGCACTCCACGCCGATCATCAAGCCCAGCCCCGAAACGGACTTCACACCCTTTGCGCCGCCAAGCTCGTTGAAGATATATTCGCTCTTGTTTCTTACCTCTTCCAAAAGCTTATCGTCGATCCTTTTAAGCACGGAAAGCGCGCCTGCCGCACACACGGGATTGCCACCGAACGTCGAGCCGTTCAGCCCTGCCGTGAACAAATTCTCCGCGCGCTCGCCGAGCATCGTCGCCCCGATCGGCAAGCCGCCGCCAAGCCCCTTTGCCGTGGTAACGACGTCGGGGGAAATGCCGTATTTCATATACGCGTACAGCGAGCCCGTTCTGCCGTTGCCCGTTTGTACTTCGTCGATCACGAGCAGTAAATTTTCCTCGCGCGCAAGCGTTTCCACCTGCTTTACGTACTCTTTATCCAGCGCCATAACGCCGCCCTCGCCCTGTACGAGCTCCAACATCACGCCGCAGCATTTATGCGTTTTAACGAGCGTTTTCAATTCCTCGATATTATTCGCCTCCGCGTGCACGAAACCTGCGGTCATAGGCGTAAAATGCTCGTGGAAAACGTCCTGTCCCGTCGCCGAAAGCGTGGTGATCGTTCTGCCGTGAAAGCTGTTTTTCAGCGTTACGATCACGTTATAGTCTTTGCCCTTTTGCGTTTCGCCGTACTTTCTCGCCGCCTTGATCGCACACTCGTTCGCCTCCGCGCCCGAGTTAGAAAAGAACACCTTTTTCAATCCCGTTCTTTCGCAAAGCGCTTTGGCGAGCAACGCGCACGGCTCGCTATAATAGAGGTTAGAGGTGTGCTGTATTTTATCAAGTTGACCTATCACCGCGTTTTTCCAACACTCGTCCGCAACGCCGAACGCGTTCACCGCGATACCCGTGCCAAGGTCGATATATTCCTTACCTGTCTCGTCGTAAACGAGCGAGCCCTTGCCGCTGACAAGCTGCACAGGAAAGCGCGCGTAGGTGTTTGCAACGTATTCTTTGTCTATTTGTTTGACGTCCATAATTTTTTCCTTTATTTTGCTATATCGTCCTTTTTCCAACGGAAATTTCCGTAAACGCCCTTAACATCGCTGTAATAAACAAACGCGTCGGGATATTTTTTGATGATCTTTATAAATTCGGGCAATTGTCTGTTGTTGATGACCGAATACACGATCGCGCTTTCTCCGTCGGTGTACATACCGCGACTTTCCACAACCGTTGCGCCGTGTTTCAGATTGAAAATAATATCATCTTTGAGCTGTTCGGGCGTTTTGGTAACAATCTTGACCTCCGTCGCATTTCTCGTCGGCGAAAGCACGCTCGCCATCACGCGTTCAAATACGATCAGTTGCACGACGGACAACAATATACAGTTCATATCTTGATAAACGAAATAAGATAAGCCCATAATTGCATAGCAAATTAAACTTATCAGTCTTTCAACGTTTCCATACGGCTTTTTCGCCTGTACGCAACAGGCGATAATGTCCGCGCCGCCCGCGCTACCGCCAATTTTAATCATAACGCCCGTGCGTACACCAAGCATAATTCCCGAAAACAATGCGGCTATTAGCTTATCCGTTTGGGTTACGTATTGCCACATTTGTACTTTTTCCAAGACAATCAATAAAAGCGAGGTAATCACGATAAACACAATCGTATAAATCACGTAGCGTTTTTTCAGGATAATCCAAGCGAGAATAAAAAGCGGTACATTCAAGACAATCGTGTAAATACCTGCGTTCACGTGCGTAATTTCTTGGAGCATTGTCGCGATCCCGTCTATACCCATAGGCGCAAAGCCCGACGGATAAACGAATACGTGCATACCGAAAGCGCCGAATAAGCAAGCAATCAGTATCAAGCCGACGTTGCTGATCTCCTTTTTCCAACTAATTTTTTCTTTCATTGTTCCCGTAGCCTCTTAAATATCGTTCCCCGACACGAACATCGTGCCTACTCCCTCGTCTGTAAGCGTTTCTATTAAAATAGAGTGCGGTATGCGCCCGTCGATAATGAATACTTTCTTCACGCCGCGACGGATCGCTTCGATACAGCAATTTACTTTGGGGATCATACCGCCACTGATGATACCGTCGTGCACGAGCTTGGGCGCGTCGGAAACGTAGACCTTGGGAATGAGCGTGGTGGGATCGTCCTTATCGCGGAGCAAGCCGACGATGTCCGTCATCGAGATCAAACATTCCGCTTTAAGCTCGCCTGCAAGCCGCGCCGCTACCGTGTCCGCGTTGATATTATACGTATTCCCCTCGTCGTCGTACCCGATCGTTGAAACGACGGGGATATACCCCTTTTCGAGTACGTCGAGAACGGGCGACACGTTGACTTCCGTAACCTCGCCGACAAAGCCGAGACGTTTGTCCGCCACCTTGGCTTTGATCATGTGTCCGTCCATACCGCAAAGCCCGATCGCCTTGCCGCCCTTGCTCTGCAAGAGGTTGACAAGGTTTTTATTCACCTTTCCGGCAAGCACCATCTGCACGATCTCGACCGACTCTTTATCCGTAACGCGAAGTCCGTCCACAAACTCCGATTTTTTACCGATCTTACCGAGCATTTCGGTAATCTCCGGTCCGCCGCCGTGCACGAGCACTACTTTCACGCCGATCAGCGACAACAACACGATGTCCCCCATGACCGCTTCTTTGAGCTCCTCGTTGATCATGGCGTTGCCGCCGTATTTGACGACCACGATTTTATCGTTGTATTTTTGAATATACGGCAGGGCTTGAATGAGTATTTCCGCTCTCTGCGCTCTGGTTAATTCCATTTTTCGTATTCTCCTTTTAGGTACGGTAGTCTCCGTTGATTTTCACATAGTCGTACGTTAAATCACAGCCCCACGCGGTTGCTGTTTCTTGACCGCTATGCAGGGAAACGAGTATTTCGATCTCGCTTTCAAGCAGAATTTCTTTCGCTTTTTCTTCGGAAAATTCCACGCCTGCGCCGTTTACGCATACGCATATCTCGCCCTTTGCCGAACGGAAAGAAACGTCCACCTTGTTCACGTCCACGTCCGCGCCGCTATACCCGATCGCGCAAAGGACTCTGCCCCAATTCGCATCTGCGCCGAACATTGCCGATTTGAACAGGGAAGAACAGATCACCGATTTTGCGACCGTCTTCGCCGTAGCGGTATCTTTCGCGCCGCAAACCTTACATTCAAGCAATTTCGTCGCGCCCTCGCCGTCGCTTGCGATCATACGGCAAAGATAGGTCGTAACCGCCGCGAGCGCTTCTTTGAACGCGTTAAAGTCCTCGCCCTCCGCCGTGATCTCTGCATTTTCGGCAAGTCCGTTTGCGAGCACGCTCACCATATCGTTCGTCGAGGTGTCGCCGTCCACGCTTACCATATTGAACGAGTCCTCCACGTCCAAGGATAACGCCTTTTGCAGCATTTGCGCGGAAATTTTACAATCCGTCGTTACAAACACGAGCATCGTCGCCATATTCGGGTGGATCATACCGCTACCCTTTGCGATGCCGCCGATATGACAGATCTTGCCGCCGACCGTGAACTCGAACGCGATCTCTTTGATCTTGGTGTCCGTGGTCATAATCCCCTCGCAAGCGAGCGTGCTGTTATCCCCCAACCCCGAAACGAGGGAGGGAATACCGGTTTTTATCGGCGTAATATCGAGGGGCTGACCGATCACGCCCGTGGACGCTACCACCACGTCGGTGGGGCAAATATGCAATTCCTCGCCCAGCAATTTACACGTTTCTTCCGCGATCTCAATACCGTTCGCATTGCAGGTGTTGGCGTTGCCGCTGTTGCAGATCACCGCGCGCGCCACGCCGTTTGCGATATTGTTTTTGGTTACCGTAAGAGGCGCGCCTTTTACTAAATTTTTGGTATAGACCGCCGCCGCCGTCGCCGCTACTTCGCTGTAAATGAGCGCGAGATCGCGCTTGGTTTTGTTCTTACGTACGCCGCAATGTACGCCGTTTGCCGTAAAGCCTTTTGCGGCGCATACGCCGCCTTGTACTTGTTTCAACATTTTTCTTTCTTCCTTTTATAGTATCAGACCTTTCGTCCGTTCTTCGCCGATGGCAAGATTCATACACTCGATCGCCGCGCCGCTTGCACCCTTGCCGAGATTGTCGTACGCCGCGAAAAGCAAAATTCTTTCGTCGTTTCCTGCAACCGTGATTTGCATTCCGTCCTTACCCGAAAGCGCCGCGCCCGATAAAAAGCCGTTCTCGTCCACGCTTTCCTTGTATTGCACGATTTCGCCGTTATATTTTTCTGCGTAAAGCTTTTTAATATCCGCTACGTTGCCTTTGAGCTGTTTCGCAAACAGAGGCACGGTTACGACCATACCGCTGTAAAAATCGGATACGATCGGGCTGAACGCAGGCGCGTTTTCCAAACTGCACACCCCTTTCATTTCTTTGAGATGCTTATGCTGTTGGGTGAGCCCGTATTGACGGGGCGCGCCGAGCAATATATTTCTTTCCTCGCTCTCGTATTCCGCAATCATTTTCTTGCCGCCGCCCGAATAGCCCGTGATCGAATGACAGGTCAAAAGCGTTTCTTTATCCAGTAAACCTGCCTCGATCAACGGATACACGAGCGCAATAAAACCGCTTGCGTGGCACCCAGGGACGGCTATACGTTTGGAGGACAAAATTTTATCCTCGAACGCTCCCGAAAGCTCGGGAAAACCGTACGCCCACTCGGGCAGAGTTCTGTGCGCCGTGGACGCGTCGATCACGGTTACTAACGGATTTTCTACCATAGCCACCGCCTCTCTTGCCGCGTCGTCGGGCAAACACAAAAACGCCACGTCCGCGGCATTTAACGCCTGCTTTCTTGCCTGTGCGTCCTTTCTGTTTTCTTCCGAAAGACGTATAAGCTCGATATCCTGACGAGCTTCCAGCCGTTCGTAAATGCGTAAGCCCGTCGTACCCGCGCTACCGTCGATAAATACTTTTTTCATTTTGTCAGTTCCTTTTTCACCCATTCCACCTGTCCCAAAACGGACTTGGGCGACGCGCCGCCCTCGGAATTACGTTTATTCACGCAGGTTTCCAGAGAAATTTCGTTATATAAATCTTCCTCGAACAGCTCGCTGTATTTTCGATACTCGTTCAACGGGAAAGTATCGAGCACGAGCTCCTTTTCAATACATTCCGCTACGATTTGTCCTACGATCTTATACGCCGAACGGAAAGGCATTCCTTTCTTGGCGAGGTAGTCGGCAAGGTCGGTGGCGTTGATAAAGCCCTTTTGCGCCGCGCGATAGGTGTTTGCGCCGAGTACTTTCATCGTCCGCACCATCGGCGCGAGCACTTCCAAACACATTTTTACCGTGTCGATACAATCGAAGATCGCCTCTTTATCCTCCTGCATATCTTTATTATACGCAAGCGGCAGACCTTTGAGGGTGGTCAAAAGCGCCATTAAATCGCCGTACACTCTACCCGTTTTGCCGCGAATGAGCTCCGCCATATCGGGATTTTTCTTCTGCGGCATAATCGACGAACCCGTCGTGTAAGAATCGTCGAGCTCGACGAACTTGAACTCCCAGCTCGACCAAAGCACGATCTCCTCGGACAAACGGGAAAGATGCATCATTAAAATCGCAAACGCGCTCATCAGCTCCACGCAGAAATCCCGATCGGATACCCCGTCGATACTGTTTTGCATTACCCCGTCAAAGCCCAATTTTTGCGCCGTGAACGCGCGGTCGGTGGGATACGTCGTGCCGGCGAGCGCGCACGAGCCGAGGGGGGAAACGTTCATACGCTTGACCGCGTCCTCTATGCGACCGATATCGCGCAGCAGCATCATTGCGTACGCCATTAAGTGGTGTCCGAACGAAATGGGCTGGGCGCGCTGTAAATGGGTATAGCCCGAAGCGATCACCTCGGCGTTTTGCTCCGCTTGCTCCACAATCGCCCAAGCCGCGTCTTTGACGAGGGAAACGATTTCCTCCGCCTCGTCGCGAAGATATAACCGTATATCCACCGCCACCTGATCGTTGCGGCTTCTCGCCGTGTGCAAACGCTTACCTGCCTCGCCGATTCGCTTGGTCAGCTCCGCCTCGATAAACATATGGATATCCTCCGCTTGCATATCGAAAGCAAGCTTACCCTCGTTGAGATCGCGTAAAATGCTTTCCAACCCGTCGATGATCTTATCCACCTCCGCTTGGGGCAGTATACCCTGCCTACCCAGCATTGCCGCGTGCGCCATCGAGCCTTGGATATCCTGCGCGTACATTCTGTGATCGAAACGGATCGAGGAATTGAAATCGTCCGCCTTTTGATCGAGCGTTTTTTGAAATCTTCCAGCCCACATTTTTTCCATACTGCTTAAATATCTTTTGCCTGTCGCTTATCACGGCAGGCAAAATACTCCTTGTTTTTCGTATCGTTATTTGTTATTTTTCTGGTTCACTTCCGCTTGTACTTTAATGGGAAGTCCGAACAGGTTGATAAAGCCCGTCGCGTCCGCTTGGTTATACACGTGATCCTCGCCGAACGTTGCAATTTCTTCCGAATACAGCGAATAATCGCTCCAAGCGCCCGCTTTGATAATATTGCCCTTGTAAAGCTTCAAACGTACTTTACCCGTAACGTTCTCCTGCGTCTTTTCCACGAACGCGGAAAGCGCTTCGCGCAAGGGGGTGAACCATTGTCCGTTATACACGAGCTCCGCAAAGCAAACGGAAAGCTCCTGCTTTTTATGCGCTACGTATTTATCCAAACAAAGCGTTTCCAAATACGCATGCGCCGCGTAAAGGATCTCGCCCCCAGGGGTTTCGTATACGCCGCGGCACTTCATACCGACCAGCCTATTTTCCACGATATCCAACAACCCGATACCGTTCTCTCCGCCCACTTTGTTCAACGCGAGGATAATATCTTTCGCGCTCATCTTCTTGCCGTCGAGCGCAACGGGACGTCCCTTTTCAAATTCAAGCTCGATATACGTAGGTTTGTCGGGCGCTTGCAAAGGCGATACGCCCATTTCCAAAAAGCCCTTTTTCTCGTATTGCGGCTCGTTGCCTGCGTCCTCCAAATCCAAGCCCTCGTGGCTCAAATGCCACAAATTCTTATCTTTGGAATAGTTGGTTTCGCGATTGATCTTCAAAGGCACGTTGTGCGCTTCCGCGTAATCGATCTCCTCTTCACGCGATTTGATCGACCATTCTCTCCAAGGCGCGATGATCGTCATATCGGGCGCAAACGCTTTGATCGTGAGCTCGAAAAGCACCTGATCGTTGCCTTTACCCGTACAGCCGTGGCAGATCGCGTCCGCTCCTTCCTTTTTCGCGATCTCTACGATACGCTTTGCGATCACGGGACGCGCAAACGACGTACCGAGCAAGTATTCTTCGTATTTCGCCCCTGCCATCATCGTAGGCACAACGTAATCGTCCACGAACTCGTCGGTTAAATCCTCCACGTAGAGTTTGGACGCACCCGTTTTGAGCGCCTTTTCCTCCAAACCGTCCAACTCGTCCGCCTGCCCTACGTTTCCGCTGACCGCGATAACTTCGCAGTTATTGTAATTCTCTTTCAACCAAGGAATGATGATCGAGGTATCCAAGCCGCCCGAATAGGCGAGCACTACTTTTTTAATATCTTTCTTTTCCATAACAACTTCTCCTTACATTTATGCACTCATTATACAACGACCAATCGCCTATTGTCAACCGTTTTTTTATATTTATATAATAAATTTTCTGAATATTTTATAAATAAAGTGTATAAATGTATATAATTATGCATAAATAATGGAATTTTGCATAATTTCGCCGTATATATACATTTGACAAACGAAAGATTTTGTTATATAATGGAATTATGAAAAGGCAAACGACGATCGAGCCGATCGGGTATATCCGCTCGGACTTCCAAGAAAAATTCGGCATACCTCGCCAAAGCGGCAGAGCGCCCTCTGCGATCGCGCGCGTGGTGTTATACCCCGAATATAATAGTCCCGACTGTTTCCGCGAGATCGAGGGATTTTCGCATATCTGGCTTTTATTCGATTTTTCCGCTACGCGCGACGAGGGATGGTCGGCAACCGTCCGTCCGCCGCGACTGGGCGGTAACAAGCGCGTAGGCGTATTTGCCAGCCGCTCCCCCTTTCGCCCCAACTATATCGGGCTTTCGTGCGTGAAATTATTGCGCGTGGAGCAGACGAAAACGGGCGTGGAGCTGGTCGTTTCGGGCGCAGACCTGCTCGATAATACCCCTATTTTCGATATCAAACCGTATCTGCCGCACGCCGACTGTGTGGACGGAGCGACGGGCGGTTACGCCGCGCAGGGCGCGCAACACCGTTTGGAAGTGGAGTTTCCCGAAAGTCTACTTCAAAGCGTACCGCAAGAAAAACGGGCGGGGCTGATCGAATGTCTTGCCGACGATCCCAGACCTGCCTATAAAGACGAACCCGAACGAATTTACGGTATGCACTTTGCCGATCTGCAAGTGCGTTTCCGTGTGCAAGGCGCAATGTTGACGGTCGTCGAAGTGGAAAAATAAAAAACGAGCGATCCTCTTATCGAGGATCGCTGCTTATTTTTACCGTTTCCGTTTTTATCTCAATTAAAGGAAAGCTCGTACGAACCGCTGCAACTTATGCCCCACGCGTCGTGCGCGTCCTGCAAGCCGTTGATGTAGCTTTCGATCTCTCTCGCTATGTCGTCGGAGAGCTTTTGCGCGCAACGCGCCACCTCTGCACCTTCCGCGTCCACGTCGCTTTGGGACTGCATTCGATCGCTACGCCCCGTGCCGCGCACTTTCACGTCGACCGTAATGGAATGAGAAATGATCGAGGGGGTTACGTACGCGGAAACGCTCGTTCCGTTGCCGACCGTTCCCAAATTGCCGGTTCTTCGGCGACAGATCGCCTTCACTTGGGCAACTACTTTGCGATCGCTTTCGTTCCAGTTCGGATCGTTTTTTATATTCCCCGAACCGGCGAACGCCTTTTTCGGGCCTTGGAAAATCAGACGGAATATGAATTTGATCAATTTCCATGCGGAAAAAACCATATGTAAAAGGGGGAAGAGGGCAAGATAGCATATCCAACCGAGGATCGTACCCCAAACAGTCGTAAAGGTAGGCTTATAGCCGCCTCTTGCGCCTGCGATCTTACTACCCAAAACGATGATCCCGTCGTAGATCACGTACGCGATGACATAATCCCAAAATTCCGGCGAAGCAGAGAAAAATAACAACTCTCCGTTCCCAAAAGCGGCGGTCAACACGTTGCCGATTCCCAAGTATCCCAACAAGATCACGATCCAACCGAATATCCATCTGAACATAAAAAAATACCTTCCTTTTGTTTATTTACTTATATTATTATACCCCCCCCCTTGAATTGTCAAGCGTTTACACATATTTGCAGGTATTTTTTTCCAAAAACTATCCCGTCCGAATTTCGGACGGGAACTTGTTTATCTCTTTTTACCTTTATTGAAAATGGCGAGCGTGCCGCAACCCGAATGCGTACCGATCACCGCGCCCACGTAGTTCACCTCGATCCTCACGTTCGGCAGGCGTTTTAATATCAACGATTTCACGTATTCCACGTCATCGATACAATCGCCGTGGCTGATAAAAATAGGATCGTTTTCGTCGATATCCAACGAATCGAACAGGTTTTCTACGAGCGTATGCAACGATTTCTTTCTGCCCATCGCCTTACCGATCGCCACCAACTTTCCGTTATCGTCCACGTGCATGATCGGCTTGATTTTGAGTATCGAACCCACGAGCGCGGTCGCACCCGAAACGCGTCCGCCACGCTTTAAGTGAAACAAATTATCCACGGTGAAGTGATGACAGATATGCAGTTTCAATTCCTCCGCGTATTGCGCCGTTTCCTCGATCGTCGCGCCGCCGTCTGCTTTTTTGATTACGTAGTCCAAAAGCAAGCCCTCGCCCATCGACGCGCACAGGGAATCGACCACGAGTATTTTGCGATCGGGATATTCCTTTGCAAGCTCCCTCGCCGCCACGACGAAGCTGCCTGCCGTGCCCGAAAGTCCCGAAGAAAACGCGATCACGAGTACGTCGCGATCCTTTTGCAGACTTTTCAAAATATGCTGTTTCGCCATTTCACTCGTAACCTGATAGGTGGTGGGCATTGCGCCGCCACGGAGTTTTTCATAGAATTCCTTTTCCGTGATCTTTTCGCCGCCCTCGCCCTCGTAGTTCACATTGTTCATCGTAAAGCCGAGTTTGACGCACGCAACGGCGTTGTCGTTGTAATAGCTTGCAGGCATATCGCAGCCCGAGTCCGTAATAACGTCGAATTTTCTGTTTTCCATAATTTGATATCTCCCGTATGTAAATTTTTTTATTTTTTAGGCTATGACACAACGGGCGGTTGATTCGTGAAACGCGAGTGCGCGTACTTGATTTCGTACGAAAACGAGCGTTGCGCGACGTATTGCGCCGCATTTTATAGGCAGAAATCAACCGAACGTTGGGACAAAGCCTTATCACTTCAAAACGTTGAATTTTTTGATCCGTTCCGCTTCGAACGCGATAGAAACGCTATAAACGCCGTTCTTGCACGAAAGCTCCATGCGCGGCAGACCGATAAGGTCGAAGTACTCGTTGAATTTCTCTGCAAAATCCTGCAACACGAGCGCCTTGCACGCCTCGCTCATCACCGCTTTATCCGCTTGTATTACGCTACTGACTCGCGCGAACTCGCCGATCGTTTTTCTCACTCTCTCACCCCCCCCTTACAGATTACGCTTTAATATACGGCGCAAATTGCCGAAAATGCCCGTATATTTTCGGGTGGGATCGTAGAGTTTCCGTTTATCCGTCAAAAGGTTGTTCGCCAACGTTTTGAACGCAGGATGCAGGTCGGTAAAATCGCCGCCGTAAATAGAGTACTCCTCGGGCAATACGCCTAAAACGGGAATCTTCAACAGCTCTTCGATCTCTTGCGGAGAAAGGCTTTCTCCCGTAAGCAACAGATCGCCGCGCACCTTATTCACCACCAAAGACAGCTCTGCCAAGCGATAGCTTTTCAAAAGGGTGATCACCTTATCCGCATCGCGAAGGGAGGACACCTGCGGCGTCGCCACCACGATCGCTTCGTCCGCCGACGCTACCGCGCGGTGAAATCCCTCGTCGATGCCGGCAGGACAATCTATGATCACGAAATCGAACTGCGGCGCGAGTGAATCGAGTACGAGTTTGAGCGACTGCGGAGAAACGTACCGTTCGGGCGCGGAATGACTGCTTGTAAGGACGTACAAATTCCCGAAATCGGGATGCCGCACGAGCGCTTGTTTGGCGCGGCATCTGCCCTCAATCACGTCCACCACGTCGTAGGTTACGAGATTTTCCACGCCCGTAACCACGTCCACGTTATTGAGTCCGAAATCGGCGTCGCACAAAACGACGCGTTGACCGCGTTTTGCAAGCTGTGCGGATACGCATGCCGCCACGGTAGTTTTACCCACGCCGCCCTTGCCGCTCGTTATCACGATCTTCCTTGCCATACCTCTCGCGCTCCTTTTCTTTTTTCGCCGTTAAAAGTCCAGCATAGAAAATCATAACACGATTATAGCCGCGAATTATGTCGTTTTCGTGGGATTTTGGTGTTTTTTGGGAAAATTTATTTTTTCCGTATTCTTTCTCGCGTCCACCGTGTGCTTACTATTCAGTTTTACCTTATTTTTCCGTAAAAATCAAGCTTTTTAACCGCAAATACGCTCTACTTTCGTATAAAAATAACTCTACCGCGAGTGGATTTTTAATTCCACTCGCGGTAGAGTCCGCTTTTTATTATGTATATTTATCTGTTACGCTTGCAAAGCTCCGCGCAAACTTCCGAAATCTTCACGCCGCGCGCGCTCAAAAGTACCATCGCGTGATAAAGGAGATCCGCCGCCTCGCTCACGACGTATTCTTTCTCGGGATTTTTTGCCGCGATCACAAGCTCCACCGCCTCTTCGCCCATTTTCTTGGCGATACGGTCCACGCCCTTGGCGAACAGGAAACTCGTATACGCGCCGTCCTCTGGATTTTTCTTGTATTCTTCCAAAATACGTTGCAAACGGCCGAACATTTCACCGCCGATATCTTTATATTCGCCCTTGATTTGGTTGGAAAAATAAGTAAACGAATCGATCTCGGGCGCGGCTTTACCGCTCTGACTGACTTTGATCAGCAAGGTTTCGCCGTCGTTGTCCGTAAACGCCGCCATCACCTTTTGCGTGTTACCGAGCGTCGCGCCGTATTTCACCGCGGCGTTCTGCTTGGGGGAATAATAATGTGCATAACCCGTTTCGAACGTTTTCTCTATCGCTTCCGCGTTCATTTGCGAAAGCAACAACACTTCACCGCTCTCGTAATCCTGCACGATCACGGAAATCAAACCGTTTTCGCCGAACTTGATCGCACTCACATCAACGTTTTCTTTTTTCAACGACATAGCGCACCTCCAACGTCATCTTACATTATTTATTATACAACAAATTTTCTTTTTCGTCAATAGCTTGAAGAAATATTTTCCTATTTTTCACGGAGATTTTATAAATTTCCTTTAATTCAATACCACGTCTTTTAAGCTGTCGTACTTTTTCAAGGCGGCATTTCGTAAATCTTCCGTATCGAACCGTCCCTCAAAAGCGTCGTCTGACAGTCTTTTTGCCGCAAATACCACTTGCGTAGGATACCGCAGATTTTTAATATCCCCGAACATCTTTCCCGATTGCCGCGTACCGAAGAAATCGCCGCTACCGCGCATTTCCAAGTCCTTTTCCGCGATCTTGAAACCGTCCGTTTCGTTTTTTAAGGTCAATAACCGCTCGCGCGCCGTATCCCCGTCCGCGCCCATCAAAAGGAAACAATAGCTCTTTTCCGCGCCCCGACCTACTCTGCCGCGCAGCTGATGCAACTGCGAAAGTCCGAACCGCTCGGCGTTGCAAATGATCATGATCGTCGCGTTCGGCACGTCCACGCCTACTTCGATGACCGTCGTGGAAACCAGACAATCGTATTCGCGATTTTTGAACGCCGTCATAATCTCCGCCTTCTCTTTGTCTTTCATTCTCCCGTGTAGCAAAGCGAACCGCACGGTGGGCAACCTGCCTTTGAGCTCGTCGTAAAGCTCGGTAACGCTGATGATCGAGCCCTCTTCATCGTCGTCGATCTTCGCGCACACAAAATACGCCTGTTTCCCCGCGCGCGTTTCCCTTTCCACGTAATCGAGCATATCCTCGTACTTTTGCGGCGGCACGATCCCCGTGGAAATTTCCTGCCGCGCCTTGGGCTTGTCCGTGATCGTCGTTACGTCCAGATCGCCGTAGAAAATAAGCGAAAGCGTACGCGGAATGGGCGTCGCGCTCATGACGAGCATATCCACGCCCTCGCCTTTCTCCGCAAGCGCGTTTCGTTGCGCCACGCCGAATCGGTGTTGCTCGTCGCACACGATAAACGCAAGCGACGGCATTTCCACGTCCCCTTGCAAAATCGCGTGCGTACCGCAGATAATATCGATCTCGCCGCGCTGCAACCGCGCTTTCATTTCCCGCTTTTCCTTGACCGTCATTCCCCCTGCCAAATACCCGACTTTATATTCGGGAAAATATTTTTTGAGCAGGGCGTAATTTTGTGCGGCAAGTACTTCCGTGGGCGAGAGATACGCCGCCGAATAACCGCTTTTTACCGCCATAAAAATACCGCAAAGCGCTACCGCCGTTTTACCGCTACCCACGTCCCCTTGTAACAATCTGTTCATACGCGTAGGCGCGTTGAGGTTGGTGAAAATATCGTTCACCGCCTTTTTTTGTCCTTCCGTGAACTCAAAACCGAACCTTTCGGAAAACGCCTTGACCTCCGCCGCCGTCGCGCCGTACCGCCGAATACGCGCCTCCTCCTTGCCCCCTTTTATGATCTTGAACGCGGAAATGAGAATGAAATATTCTTCGAGCGCAATACGCTCGGACGCAAGATCTTTCGCCGCCTGATCGGGCGGATTATGCACGTCGAAATAGGATTTTGCAAGCGGAGGTAAATTGTATTTTTGTATAATTTGCCAAGGAATTACGCTATCGATATTCACCCCCCCGAGCGCCTCTTTCACCGCGTCGCGGACGATCTTTTGACTCAACTTGCCCCTCAGCGAATACACGGGCAAAATCCCTTTAAGCCGATAATTTTGATCGAGCGGCTCGAACGTGGGATTGACGATGGATATCTGTCCGTATTTATTTTGAATACGCCCGTAAAAAAGATACTCGCCGGCTTTGAGCTTTTGCGCCACGTAGGGTTGGTTGAACCATACCGCCGTGAACGGGAAACCGCCTTGTGAACAAAAGGCGCGCACGACTTTTCGCGCGCTGGAAAAATTGACGGGCGCAAGCCTCGTTACTTCGCAGGCAACGAGCGCCACGTCGTTATGATAAGCGTTTTTCAAGGAGGTGCGTTCGGTCAGATCGAGATAGGCGCGCGGAAAAAATTTCACGAGATCTTCCGCCTCGTAAATACCCAGCTTATTAAATTCCTTTTCGCGTTTTTCGCCGATAGAACGCAGAGAAGAAAGTTTCATATTCTCCCTATGGCAAAGGCGGAACGACTCCCCGCCTTCCGCCTTTTGTATTTATTCGTTTTTCTGTATAATTATACGTTTATTCCAAAGAAAGTATATAGTAATATACCGACTGTCCGCCGTTATGGAAATCCACGTCGCAATCGGGATATTTTTCCGCGATCGTCGCGCAGAGCGTTTCCGCCTCCTCCTCTTTCACGTCCTCGCCGTAGTAGAGAGTGATCATCTGGTGGAAGTCCTCTTTCATGCGCGAAATCAGTTTTAACACCGTTTCTTCCACCGAGTGGGACTTCGCCAATATCTTTTTATCGTCCAGACCGATAATATCTCCCTCTTTGATAGAGAAACCGTTGAGCGAGGTGTTACGCACCGCGTACGTAACCTGTCCCGCTTTCACGTTATCGAGCGCGTGGATCATATTCGTTTTATTCTCTTCCGCACTCACTTCGGGATTAAATTCAAGCGCCGCGGCAAAGCCTTGGGGCACGTTTTTCGTCGGAATTACGTGGATCGTCTTGTTTTCCACAAGCGCTTTCGCCTGTTCTGCCGCCAAAATAATATTTTTATTGTTGGGGAACACGAAAATGTGCTCGGCGTTGATCTTTTGCGCCGCCGTAGCGATATCGCTCGCACTGGGGTTCATCGTCTGACCGCCCTCGATGATACGATCCACCGTAAGATCGCGGAAGATATCGGAAAGCCCTGCGCCCGTACAGATCGCAAGCATACCCATCTCTTTCTTTTCCGCCTCTCTTTGCGCGCGGAGTTGACGGTTCTGTTCGAGCATATTTTCGATCTTCGGACGATCGAGCTCGCCAAGTTCAAGCGCGTAAGTGAGCGCTTTCCCGGGGTTGTTGGTGTGTACGTGTACTTTGACGAGTTCCAAGTCCCCGATGCAGATCACGCTGTCGCCGATGCCCATAAGGCGTTCGCGCAGACGGTCGATATCCGAAAGCGTCGTGCTGTTTTTCATATTGATAATGAAAAATTCCGTACAATAGGCAAATTCAATGTCGCCCAGATCCATATTGATAATGTTGGAATTATCCCCAAACAGCGATTCATCGGGTTGCGTTTCCACTTCCCCGACCGTATCCGCGATCTCTTCGCCGGTCAGCTCGCAAGCAAAGCCTTTGATGATCGTCATAAGCCCGACGCCGCCCGAGTCGACGACGCCCGCTTTTTTGAGTACGGGCAAAAGCTGGGGAGTGAGCGCGAGCGCTCTTTCGCCCTCGTCGATCACGTCCTTGAAAAATTCTTCGAAATTCTTCTTTTTACTCGCTACCTTGGGCGCGATCTCGCTCATCATACGGATAACCGTTAAGATCGTACCTTCCTTGGGCACGGACACCGCGCTGTACGCAATTTTCGTACCTTGCTCCAAAGCCTTCGCGAACGTTTTCGTATCCACTTCCTTTTCGCATTTGCCCAAAACGGAACAAATACCTTTGAGTATCTGGGAAAGAATAACGCCCGAATTACCTCTCGCGCCTTTCAAAGCGCCTTTGGATATACTGTTGCACACCTCCGAAAAGGCGTTGGATTGACAAGCCGTAAGCTCCCTTACCGCCGACTGCATGGTCAGCGACATATTCGTACCCGTATCGCCGTCGGGAACGGGGAATACGTTCAGCGCGTCCACTTTCGCACGGTTGAGTTCGAGTTGTTTTGCGCCGACGAGTATCATTTTACGAAATTCAGCGCTGTTTATCGTTTTATGCATTAGAAAATGCTCCTTGTAATCAAATTTAGTAGAAAACTATCCGTCTGCGCAGGACCGATCGACGAGCGCAAAGAACGGCTTTATAATACGCAAAAAAGCGCAATGCCGATTTTTTTCGGCTGCGCTTTGAATACTGTCAGAGTTTGACGCCGATGACGTTCACGTTGACGGTATCTACGATCATACCCGTGAATCCCTCGACTTTGTATTTGATCGCCTCTTTAAGCGATTCCGCTACGGCGTTGATAGATACGCCGTATTTGATAATTACGTAAACGTCGATATAAATGCGGTTGCCCGCCGTCGTAACTTTAATACCCTTTCCGCCCACGTCTTTTTTGAGCATCGTGGCAAGATTATCGGTAAAACGGCGCGACACCATCTCCACGATCCCGTAGGATTCGAGCGCGGTGTTCGACGCGACCTTTGCGATCGAAAGGTCGGATATGGAAATTTTACCGTAAGCATTGTTCGTATTGACTGACATACTTCACTCTCCGTTTACTTCTTTCATTTTACACTATTTCCCTGTATTTTGCAAGTACTTTTTCAAAAAAAACGAAATTTTTTTATTTTTTGTTTTTTTGGGCGCGTTTTTGATTGATTTTTCTCCTTAAAAATGCTATATTATTATTGCTTGTTTTCCGCTTGTAATATTTTAAGCCGAATTTCAAGCGACTAACTACGGCAAAATTATCCCAAATTCGGAGGTGTCAATATGTCAAGAGTATGCAATATTTGCGGTAAAGGTCAAGCATCGGGCAACAACGTGAGCCACTCCAACCGTAAAACGAGAAGAACTTTCAAAGTAAACGTTCAGAAAATTTCCTACGTGGAAGACGGCAAGGAAACGAACGGCTACGTTTGCGCAAGATGCATCAGAACGCTCAAAAAAGCCGACTGATCTCTTTTCCTACGTATTTTAACTGAAAACAACAAAGCCGACGCGTAAAACGACGCGTCGGCTTTTTGCGTTTATTTTTCTTCCTTTTCCTCTTTGTGAACGGGCAGAATATGATATCGGAAGATGGACACTACGTCTGCCGTCAGCTCGAACACGTAGGTCAGCGAGGCGAACAACGCCGCGTGCGTGAGGGTGTTGAATAAAATGGAAAGTATCGTGGGGATCAGCATAGTAAACCGCACGATCTTCAAATTCCGTATGCGGAAGATGAACGCGTACATCACGAGCGCCACAAGGCAAAGCACGTCGAGCGGTTGCGCCGTTTTCAATATCCAGAAATTGACGACAAAATAAGAGGTAAGCGTCGCCGCCGAAAGCGTGAACGCCACCCAAAGAGGCGCGTCCTTGTCCTTTTTCTCGTACGCGAAAAAGACGAGCGCACGGACAAGTCCGATCGCAAGCCCTATCATCGCGAAAAACTGCACCGTGAAGAAATACGACACGACCAAAAACACGATACACAAAGCCTGAAACAACAAGTACAGGCTTTTGTTTTTTACAAAATAAGAAATCACAACGAATACCAACGCAATAAAGCTTGCGATCGTCGCCAAAATCGGATTATCCATATAATTTACCAACCTCTTCCGTGTTTTATCATTTTGCGAAGTATAAAGAACGCGCATGCAAACAGCGTGATCGACGTGAGTATCCACGTTACGGGATAACAGATATAAATCATTTCCAGCGTGGGATTGAGCGGAAACGCAGTGAGCAGCCACACCACGCGGAGTAGGCACGAGCCGATCAGCGAAATGATCATAGACTGCATCGATCTGCCCAACCCTCGCAACACGCCCGAACCAATCTCCATAAAACCGCAAAGGAAATAAGTGAGACCAACGTAAGTAAGTTGCGTCGTCGCCGCTTCAAAAGCAATCTTCTCCAAACTACCTGCCGCGCCTGTCGTAACGCCGTAAAGCGCCAACAGCGGTTCACGGAAAAAGAAGATCCCCACCCCCAAAGGAACACTGATCGCCATGACCAAAGCACAGCAACTGCCCATAACGCCGTATATCCTTTTCGGTTTGTTTGCGCCGATATTTTGGCTGGTAAAGGTGATTGCGCCTTGATAAACGGCGTTTAACGAGGTATACACGAACCCCGACAAATTCGAGCCTGCCGAGCAACCGTTCACGACCGGTTGATACTTGACGTCGGGCGGACAAACGTTGTTGTTCACCGTTACGATCGAGGATTGCACGAGTATATTGGAAATAGAGAAAAGGGCGTTCTGCACCGCCGCAGGGAAACCGACGAACACGATTTCTTTGAGCGCGCTTTTATCGATTTTCAAATTCTTGAAAGAAAAGGCAGCGTCGTCCTTTGCCCTCATAAGCTTAATCAAAAGCACGATAAAGGACGCGAAATTGGCAATCGCCGTAGCGAGCGCAACCCCCTCCACCGACATTTTTAACACGAGCACGAAAAAGAGGTTGAGCACCACGTTCAAAAGCCCTGCCAAAGAAAGCACGACGAGGGGCGTTTTACTATCCCCCTTAGCGCGGAAAATGGCCATTAAATAATTCGTCAATGCCAAAAACGGTACGCCTGCGAAATAGAAATAGGTGTACTTCACTGCAAGATCGAGCAGATTGCCCGTATTGCCCATCCAACTTAACAGCGGACGGGAGACGGCGATCCCGACCGCCGCGCCGATTACGCCGAATAGAAAGCCTATAATCAAAGAAGTATGTACCGCTTTCTTTACGCCTTCTCCGTCGTTTGCGCCGATACACTTTGCCACCACGACGTTCGCACCCACCGAAAAACCGATAAATACGTTGACGATCAAATTGATAAACGAGCCCGTTATTCCTACCGCGCCGACGGCGTTGACCTCACTCGATAGGCTGACGACCATCATATCTGCGGCGTTATAAAACGTCTGCAAAAGATTCGTCGCCACGATCGGCAACACGAATAAGAGTACCTTAAAGAAAATCTTACCCTCGGTGAAATCCACCTTTTTCTTTTCCGCTACCATAATAAAAAACCTCTTTTTTATTTTTCGTTTATATAATTTGCACGGAGCTGTCCGCAAGCACCGCCGATATCTACGCCGATTTGTCTGCGCAGCGTCGCCGACAAGCCGCCCTTTTCCAATTTACCCAAAAACCGATACGCCGATTTATCGTCCAAGGCTTTGAGATCACGTTCTTTCACCTCGTTGAGTCGAATCAGATTCACGTGGCAGGGCTTGCCTTTAAGTAGCTTTATAAGCGCCTCCGCGTGCGCCTCGTCGCAATTTTCGCCCTCGATGAGAGTATATTCGAAATAATACCGTCTGCCCGTTTTTTGGAAGTAATGATCGCACGCTTTTAAGATATCCTCGATCTTATACGCTTTGGCAACGGGCATTGTTCGCGCGCGCGTGATATCGTCGGTGGCGTGCAGGGAAACGGTGAGATTGAGAGGGATACCCTCTTCGGCAAATTGATACATTTTCGGCACGATCCCACACGTGGAAAGGGAGATGTTCCGCGCGCTGATACGCACCCCCTCTTCCGCCGTTACGTTCCGCAAAAACTTCACCGTTTCGTCGTAGTTATCCAGCGGCTCGCCGCTACCCATAAGCACGATATTCGTAACCGCTCTCGCCTCGTCGCCCTTGCCTAACGCGTCCGCTTTATGCAGGGCGTTGACGATCAATATCTGCGACAAAATTTCGCCTGCGGTCATATTACGCACCAAACCGTTCAAGGTAGAAGCGCAGAATTTACAGCCCATTCTACACCCTACCTGCGTGGATATGCATTGCGTGAAACCGTATTTATATTTCATCAAAACCCCCTCCACGATATTGCCGTCGGCAAGCTCGAAGAGGTATTTTTCCGTACCGTCCGAAGAATAGTACGTTTCTTTGATCTTCACGGGTACGTCCTCATATTCCTCCAACAGCCGCGCTTTGAAGTCTTTGGAAAGGGAGGTGATCGCAGAGATCGCCTTGCCCTGCGTCAGCCCCTCGAACAGCTGCTTGGCTCGGAATTTCTTTTCGCCCATACCTATCACGAGCGTTTCCACTTCCGCAAAGGATAAGTCTTGTAGTATCTTTTTCATTGTTTAATCATCACGCTCCAAATCTCGTTAAAACGCGCAGATGCAAGCCTGCCGCCGCATTGCGCCGCATATCCGCGTTTAACCTTTTTTCATTTTACAAACGTAAAACCCTGCGCCAAACGCCGTATCAGGCAAAAACTGTAAGCCGAATTTCTTTTTATCGTGCGCAAGCGGACTGTCGATTTCTTCCACGCGATACTCGGGATGTTTTTGCAAAAACGCTCCCACGATACCATCGTTTTCACACTCGAACAGCGAGCAGGTGGAATAGTACAGCGCGCCGCCCTTTTTTACGTAGCGCGAGCAGGTATCGAGAATGGCTTTCTGCAATTTTTCCAACGCCTTGAAATCCTCTTCCTTTCGGAAAATTTTAATATCGGGATTTTCGCTCACCGTGCCGTAGCCCGAGCAGGGAACGTCGCATAATACCCCGTCGAATTTTTCCTCGTACGCCTCGTCAAAGACCGCGCTGTCCTTTTGCTTTTCGCAAACGTTCTCCGCGCCCATACGCTCTTTATATTGTTTGATCAACGCCACGCGGTGCTCGTGGAGCTCAAAAGAAGTTACGCTTTTGCATTTTTCCGCCAACAGCACCGACTTCCCCCCTGGGGCGGCACACGCGTCGAGTAAGTTTTCGCAAGGCGCAACCGCGGTACAGATCGCGATACTCCCCACCGACTGAAAAGTATAATCGCCGCGATCGAAACCCCCGTCGCGCACGAAATTTTCAAAGATATAATTATTGTCAAACGGCGTTTTTATATGCGGTTTTTGCAGATATTCCTCCGCGTTTTTCACAAACCGTACGGACACCCCCGAACTCTTTGCCGCCGCAATTTTTTCCGCGCGCGCGCCGTATTCCTTTTTCAATTTCCGATAGGCGTATAAGGGATAGGAATATTTAATCGCCTCGCCCTCGTCGCCTTGGGGGAGCGCGCCGAGCGCCTCCTCTATCTTAAATCGCCGCAAAAACGCGTTGATAAAGCCGCTTACGCCCGATTTCCCCAGCTTTTTACATAAGCTCACGGCACAATCGGTTACCATATACCGTTTTTTCTCCATATATACGAGCATATACAGCGAAATTTTCAGCAATATCCGCACGACCGTTTTCGGCGGTTTGGGCGCATAACGGCGGATACAGAACTCCAAAAATCCGTCGTTTTCGAGCACGCCGTACACGATCCTCACCGTGCGCGAGCGGTACTGCTCCTCGATATACGTATCGGAAATCGCCTGCTTTACGTGCGCGCCGCCCTGATAAATTTTCGTCAATATCTGAAAAGGATCGTAGACGGGATTGCTTAACATTCGAACACCTGCCCTTTTTGTACCTTTCTGCCGTTGAGAAAATCGCCGCCGCTCATCTTTTTACCGCCTGCCGCCTGTACCTCGGTGAGCTTGATAACGCCGTCGCCGCACTTAACGAGCAAGCCGCGTTTGGGGCTGTCGGATAAAATTTCGCCGCAAACGGCGGTCGTTTCCTCCGCCTCCGCATATTCCGCGCGGTATACGTTGATTTTATTGCCGTTGATCTCCGTATACGCCACGGGCGCAGGGTTCATTGCGCGCACCAGATCGACGATCTCTTTTCGCGTTTTCGTAAAATCGATCTTGGCGTGTTCTTTGCCTATTTTTCGCACCGTTTGCACGTTTTCTTCGCTCTGCTTCGTCAACGTATAATCCCCCGTTTTCAAGGCGTTTAACGCTTTCACGATCGCTTTCGCGCCGATTTCCGATAACCGCTCGGACAGCTCGCCGTACGTTTCTCTTTCCTCTATCGCCGTTTCCTCGACGAGTAAAACGTCGCCGCAATCCAAGCCCAGCTCCGTTTTCATGATCGACACGCCCGTTTTTTGCTCCCCTGCCAAAATACAGCTTTGAATGGGGGACGCGCCGCGGTACTTGGGCAACAGCCCCGCGTGGATATTCCACACCCCCTTTTCAAAGGCGTCGAGCACGGGCTGCGTCAATATCTGACCGTATGCGCAAGTGATCATAATATCGCCGCCAAGCGCCTGTACGGCGTTAAGCTCGTCGCGAATTTTAATCGGTTGCAACACGGGCAAGCCCTGCGAAAGCGCGTACGTTTTCACGGGCGGCGGCGTTAAAATACCCTTTCTGCCCTGCGGTTTATCTGCCTGCGTGATCACGCCGACCACTTCAAAGCCGCTCGCCAAAATTTCGCGCAACGGCGCAACGGCAAATTCGGGCGTACCTGCGTAAACGATTTTCATAGTTTTCTCCTAATTTTGCTCTATATGGGTTGCTTTATCAATATATAACACGCCGTCTAAATGATCGAGCTCGTGGCAAATCGCGCGTGCGAAAAAGCCTTTGGCTTGCAACAAATGCTTTTCGCCTGTTCTGTCTTGATAGGACAGCTTGACCTTCATAGGACGGGACACTATGCCGCTTTTACCGCGCACGGACAAGCAACCCTCCCAGCCCGTTTGTTCGCCCTTTTGCGCTACGATCACAGGATTGATAAATTCGAAATATCCGTCCTCGACGTCCACGACCACTACGCGGCGCAAAACGCCTACCTGCGGCGCGGCAAGACCTGCGCCCTCTTCCTTTTTTACCGTATCTTTCATATCGTCGAGGAGCTTACAAAGATTTTCGTCAAACTCCTCCACGGGAAAACATTTCTTTCTTAACACGTCGTCGCCGACCTGCACTACGTTTCTTATCGCCATTCTTCTTTCTCCTCTTAACTTAAATTCGTCGGATTTTCTTCCACCGACACCAGCGCGTCCCGATTTCTCGCTTGCGCGCAAGCCGCGTAAATTTCGGGCAATACCGAAGTATCCGAAAGTCGCATCAGCACTTGATAGCGGTGCTTGTTTTGTATTCTTTTAATAGGCGCGCGCATTTTATTGAAAAATAAAAATTTATCGGGATTGTCCGTATATAACTTTTCCAACGCGAAATACACCTCGCGGAGCGCCTCGATCGTTTTTTGATCGTCCTCGCCCGTTACGAGTACGCGCACGATCTTGGAAAAGGGCGGAAACGCCATCGCCGCACGCAGGGATATCTCGTTTTCGTAAAAGCCCTCGTAATCGTAACCGATCGCGTAGCGCAACACGTCGTTTTCGGGATCGAAGGTCTGCAAAACCACTCTGCCCTTTTCGTCCGCACGACCGCTCCTGCCCGCCACTTGGGTAATGAGCTGAAAGGTACGCTCGCCGCTGCGGTAATCGGAAAAATGCAGGCTCATATCCGCGTCCAAGATCCCCACGAGCGTTACGGAGGGAAAATCGTGCCCCTTTGCGATCATCTGCGTACCCACGAGTATATCCGCTTTCTTTTCCGCAAACGCTTTGAGTATCTTATAATGCCCCTCTTTGCCGCTCGTCGTGTCGTTGTCCATGCGCAATATACGCGCCGTGGGGTATAATTTTTGCAACTCCGAAACGATCCTTTGCGTACCCGTACCTGCGTACGAAAGCTTTTTGCCGCCGCATTCGGGACAGGCGGACAGCATACCGTATTTCGCGCCGCAATAATGACATTTCAAGCAGTCCTCGTCGCGGTGATAGGTCAGCGAAACGTCGCACGCCTCGCATTTGGCTACGTACCCACATTCCTTGCACACGACCGTTTGCGAGTAGCCGCGACGGTTCAAAAACAGGATCGCCTGTTTATCCGCCGCCAGACATTTTTCTATCTCTTCTTTGAGCGCGCCCGAAAACGCGGAGTTATTGCCTCTACGCACCTCGCGGCGCATATCCGCGATCAATATTTCGGGCAACGGTTTTTGATTGATACGCTTATCGAGGCGTATAAGGGAAAATTCTCCCTCTTTCGCCCGTTTATATGTTTCCACCGACGGCGTCGCGCTGCCGAGCACGAGCTTACAGCCGTTACGTTTGGCGCGGAGCAACGCCACGTCGAACGTGTTATACCGCGGCGCGGTCTCGCTGAAATAGCTCGAATCGTGTTCCTCGTCGATGATGATCACGCCGATATTCTCCAAGGGCGCGAATACCGCACTCCTTGCCCCGATCGCGATCTTTGCTTCACCCGTACGCAGTCGCCACCACTCGTCGAAACGCTCGCCTGCCGAAAGTCCGCTATGCAAAATCGCGGCGTTCTTACCGAATCTTGCCCGAAGCTGCGAAAGCATCTGCGGCGTTAAGGAAATTTCGGGCACGAGAAAAATCGAGCTTTTTCCCTGCTTTAAGCACTCGGCGATCAACGTCAGATAAATTTCCGTCTTACCGCTACCCGTTACGCCGTGGAGAAGTTGTACCGTACGGCTATCCTCGCGTATCGTTTGCACAGCGCGGCTCTGATCGGACGTAAGCACGCGCGTCGCACTCTCCGTTTCCAACCCCTTATACGGATCGCGCAATATCTGTTCTTTCGTGATCGTAACGTACCCTTTTTTTTCCAAGCCCGAAACGCCGCCTTGGAACAGCTCGTTTAGCCTCGCGCAGTCCGTTTTGCCGTTTGTCGCAAGGTATTCCGCCGCGCCCCGTTGGTTTTTCGCCGTTTTGGGCAAAATCACTTCCTCTATCGGTACGGTCAGCGCCGCGTAGTTTCTCATCAACTCGCGTACCTTGCCCGTACGCATTTCCGTCGGCAAAAACAGCCGTAACGCAAGCGCCTTGGGCACGCGATAGCGCGCCGTCAGTTTTTCCGCAAGCGCAAGACATTCGCTATTGAGTGCCGGCAGCTCGTCGGGACAAGGAAGTACTTTTTTGAGTTTTTCTTCGGGATAATCCGATCGATCTTTGAGGCGCATCACGAATCCTGCCACCGTTTTACCGCCAAAGGGCGCGCGAACGCGACTGCCTACGATCGTATGATCGTCGCATAAATAATCGTATATTCTGTCCGTTTCGCTCGCGGCAATATCCACGATGACTTCCGCTATCATTCTTTTACCTCATTAAAAGACGCCCCGACCGTGTATCGAGGCGTTTTTCATCAATCTTTCGCGATAACGACTTTCCCGTCCGCTATATCCTTGCAGGCAGTCAAAAGCTCTTTGTCTTTACCCGTCGAATCGACCACGCCCGCGTTGCGTTCCGTTTCGATGATCTGACGCGCGCGTTTCGCCGCGATCGTGCAAAGCGCGTAGCGGCTGATCGGCTCTTCTTCCGTCCCCAGCTTTCTGATCATTACGTCTACCGAAGGTTCGTTTATCATATTTTTTCACACTCCTTTTGCTTATTGTCTATAATTTTTTCGAGCTCCGCGATCGCTCTTTCCAAATAGTCGTTGACGATCACGTAGTCGTATTTATCCTGTTGAGAAAGCTCGTATTCAAGCCTTGATAAGCGGTTTTCGATCTCTTCGTCCGTTTCCGAATTTCTGCTCGTTAAACGGCGTTTCAGCTCCTCCAAAGAGGGTGGCGCGATCATCACCAAAACACATTCGGGGAACGCCTTTTTCGCGTTCAGCGCGCCTACCACGTCGATCTCCAAGATCACCGACCTTTCTTTCAGCATTTCCCGAACGAACGATTTCGGCGTACCGTAATAGTTCCCGAAATGCTCGTCGTATTCCAAAAAATCGTCCTCTGCTACGCGACGCAGGAATTCCTCTTTCGTGAGGAAATAGTATTCCCTGCCGTGCACTTCGCCCTCGCGCGGCGCGCGCGTCGTGCAGGATATCGACTCCACTACGTCGGCGCGACGGGAAACGAGCGTTTTTACGATCGTGCCTTTGCCCACTCCCGACGGTCCGGATACCGCCAATAACAATCCTTTCATTTCTCTTTCGCCTTATTCTACGTTTTGCACCTGCTCTCGGATCTTTTCGATCTCGTTTTTGAGCGCAAGCCCCAATTTCGTGATCGTTACGTCGTTACTTTTAGAGCAGGTCGTGTTCGCCTCGCGGTTAAATTCCTGTACCAAAAAGTCAAGCTTTCGGCCTACCACGCCCTCCGTGCAAATACTTCTGAACTGCTCGATATGCGAGCGCAAACGGGTAAGCTCCTCGTCGATATTGCTCTTATCGGTGAACACCGCCACTTCCGTTAAAATACGGTTTTCCTCGATCGCCGCGCCCTCTAAATATTCCTTGACGCGGCCGGTGAGCTTTTCCTTATACGTCTGCGCCACGAGGGGTGCGCGTTTGGAAACCTCTCCAACGAGTTTTTCGATCTCCTCCATTCGCGAAAGCATATCCGCTTGCAGCTTTTCGCCCTCGATCTTGCGCATGGCGTTCAAGCTTTCGAGCGCCGCGCCGACGGCGGTTTTCAGCGCCGTGATCAATTCCTCGTCCAAAACCTGCGTATCTTCCGACTTCAACACCTCGGGATAACGCAAAACGGAGGAAAGAGTGATATCGTCGGGCAGATCGGGAAACGCCGCCTTGAGCGTTTTTGCCGCGGACACGTAGGAAGAGGCAAGTTGCAGATCGACGGTGAAAGCCGTGGGCTTTTCGCGTTTGTCTTTGAGGGAAATGAACACGTCGGCATGACCGCGCGTCAGTTTTTCCTTGACGAGCGAGCGCACGACCTCCTCGTACGCCGCAAACACGCGCGGCGATTTGATGGAAACGTCCAAATAACGGTTATTCACCGTTTTGATCTCGCAGGTCAGCTCCACGCCGCCCTCGTCGTACGCGCCCTTGCCGTAGCCCGTCATACTCCACATACGCTTTATCCTCTCGTTTTTACTTTTTTATTCCTTTCCTCGGATACAGTTTGAGCCACTCCGTCAATTTATCGGGAAAATTAACCGTCATACCCTCCGTATCCAAGTCGTATGCTTTTCGCATAACTGCCTCGTCGGTAACGCCCCAAAGCCGAACGCCAAGTCCGTGGCTTTTCGCTAGCGCAACGCTTTCCTTTGTCGCGTTCTTTGCCGCGGGACAGATTTGCGTACCGCCTATCGCAAGCAATTTTTCAATATTCTCCCGTTTAATCGGTTCTTGGATCAGCCAAGAAATTTTCACATTTTTACAAAGCTTGCGCACGGCAGCGAGAATATCGTAATCAAAAGAACTGATATAAATTCGATCGTGTTTTTTATATTTTTCGATCAATTCCAACGTTTGCTTTTCAATATTCGGCACTTTTAACTCGATCGCAAACGTCAAATCAAGCCCCAAAAATTCTTTTGCAAAATCCTCAAAAAGACAAATGGACGTTCCTGCAAATTCCGCGCCTTTCCAACCCCCGAAATCCATCTGTTTGAGTTCGGCGTACGTATAATCGGCGATCCTGCCTTTACCGTTCGATTTGCAATCGATCGTATCGTCGTGAAAAATAACAAGTTTACCGTCTTTGGTTTCTTGCAAATCTAGCTCAATCCCGTTCGCGCCTAACTCCAACCCGTAGCGAAAGGATATCAGCGTGTTTTCGGGGCGATACTGCGACGCGCCGCGATGTGCGTAATTAATAAACATTTTTCTGCCTTATTTTTATAATTTTGCCCATATATTATAGCAGAAATTTTTATAAATTTCAAGTACTATGCGTGGCTTTTCGAAAAAATATCGTTTAGTCGATCGGGTTTTCTTGCAATAATCGATTAAACTCTGCCTCGTCGATAATTTTTATTCCCAACTTCTTCGCCTTTTCCAGCTTACTCCCTGCGTCCTCGCCTGCCAAAACGAGGGTGGTTTTCGCCGTTACAGACGACAAACAAACGCCGCCGCGCGCCTCGATCAGCTTTTGCGCCTCGCTCCGTTTATATCCCGAAAGCGTACCCGTTAAAACGACGGACTCGCCCGAGAATATCCCCTCTTTTTTCTCCGTTGACCAAGTGGGGATAACCCCGACCTCTTTGAGCGCGGCAAGCTCTTCTAAATTGCGTTCGTCGCGGAAAAATTCCAAAATTCCGTTCGCCGTGATCTCGCCCACGTTTTCAAGCGCGATCAGCTCGTCAAAGGTCGCCTTTTGTAAATTTTCAAGGCTTAAAAAACGGCTGGCAAGGTCTTTCGCCGCAACCCTGCCCACACCGCCGATGCCGATCGCGAAAATAAACTGATCGAGCGTAGGCGTTTTGCTCCTTTCAATCGCGCCGAGCAGGTTATTGATTTTTTTCGTCTTAAACCCTTCCAAATCGGCAAGATCGTCCGCCGTCAAGCGGTAGAGATCGGAGAAATTTTTCACGCCCTTTTTCTCCGTCAAAAGCCCTGCCGTACTATCCGAAAGCCCCTCGATATCCATTGCGTTTTTACTTGCGTAATGCGCAAGCTTGGCAACGATCCGTTGCCGACAATCACGATTCAAGCAGAACAAGTGCGCGCCGTTTTCCACGACCGTCGCGCCGCAAGAAGGGCAAAGAGTGGGTTTTTCTATCTCCCTACTGTTTTCCCCGTGCTCCGTCGCGCCTAAAATTTCGGGAATGACCTCGTTGGAACGGCGCACGAGCACGCGCGAACCGATCTTCACGTCCTTGCGCGCGATATCCCCGAAGTTGTTGAGCGTCGCGCGAGATACCGTCGCTCCCGCGAGCTCCACCGGTTCGAGCACGGCAAGCGGCGTGAGCTTTCCCGTTCTGCCCACCTGCCACACGACGTCTTTAACGAGCGTAGTTACTTCCTCCGCCTCGAATTTATACGCCATCGCCCAGCGCGGAAATTTATCGGTAAAGCCCATTTCCTCGCGCAGCGCCCCGTCGTTGACCTTGATCACCGCGCCGTCCGTGAGCACGTCGATCTTGCGGCGGTTTTCGTTAATATCCGCAATCGCCGCCAAAACCTCCTCGCCGTTTTTACAGACCTTGAAATACGGGAACACCTTAAAGCCCTCGCCCGTCAGAAAATCGTGCGCCTGCGTTTGCGACATTTCTTTCTCCTCGGAGGTATAATTCACGTCGTAAAAATAAATGTCGGGACGGCGCAACTGCGTGATCTTGGGATCGAGATTACGGATCGCCCCAGCCGCCGCGTTGCGCGCGTTTTTCAGCGGCTCTGCCGCCGTGCGGTTATATTCTTCCAGCACGGACAAACGAATAACCGCCTCGCCGCGTACTTCCAAAGTGCCTTGATACTTGATTTTTAAGGGAAACGATTTGATCGTGAGCACCTGCGCCGTAACGTCTTCGCCGACTACGCCGTTACCGCGCGTGGTGGCGCGCACAAACTCCCCTTTGTCGTACGTCAAACACACGGTGAGCCCGTCGAATTTATATTCCACGGTATACTCAACTTCTCTGCCTGCCAGCTTTTGCACGCGCGTTAAAAACGCGCCGAGCTCTTCCGTCGTTACCGATTTATCCAAGCTGAACAGCCGCGCGATATGCGTATGCTTTTCAAAGCCCTTGATCGGTTCGCCGCCTACGCGCCGCGTGGGACTGTCGGGATATACCTCGCCGCTCTCCCTTTCCAGCCGTTTCAGCTCGTCGTACAGCGCGTCGTATTCCTTGTCCGACACCGTAGGGTTATCGAGGACGTAATATTCATACGCCCATTTATTGAGAATGTCCACGAGTTCTCTTTTTCTATCGTGCATAATTTCCCCTTTCCTTAATAATTGACACCGTTAAAACGCGATAAGCTGCTCGGCTTTGCGCGTTTCGCTTTTTATTGTATAACTGTTAATGGCGCAAGGTTTGCAGACAACTGCTTTATCCCCAACCCCTCGAACGCAATGTCCAAAATCATATTCGCCCCCATACCGCGTACGTTCACGATCATACCTACGCCGAACTTGGGATGCTTGACCTTTACGCCCGTCTTAAACGCGCTTAAATCCTTGCCGCCCGTCGTGGATTTGGTCGCTACGGGCGCTCTGCCCACGCCGCCGTACGTAAAGCCGCTTTCCTTTTTCATAGTCGTCGAATGGCTGTTATACGTGCTCGACGCACCGTAGGTCGTGCCGCCGTTCCAAGCGGAGCGTTTGATCGTCGAATTTTCCCGATCGGCATTGCGCGAACCGTAGGAATAGGAATAATTCGACGCATACCTGCCCCCACCGTACGCGGAATTTCCATAGCTTTCGGGATCGTCGTAATCGCCGTAGCCGCGCGAAAAAGACCGCGTTTCTTTGGGCAGATCGAGCTCGGAGGAAAGCTCCTTTAAGAACCGCGAACGCATCGTCGGTTCCCGCTTGCCGTAAAGATAACGGCTCTTGGAACGGGTGAGATAAATGCGTTCCATCGCACGCGTGATCGCCACGTACATCAGCCGCCGCTCCTCTTCCATATCGTCGTCGTTGCCCACCGCACGGGATACGGGCAGTATATTTTCTTCCATACCGCACACGAACACACACCTAAATTCCAAGCCTTTCACCGAATGTACGGTGGCAAGCGTTACGTAATTTCCGTCATCCATATCGTCGGTGTCGGAAGCAAGCGTTACCTGATTGAGATAATCGGTGAGCGACGCCCCCTCGTTCAAACGGCAGTATTCGTCCACGGAATTGATGAATTCCTCTATATTCGCGCGCTTGTTGATACTCTCGTCCGAATCGTCGGCGTACGCCTCGCGCATACGCGTGTCCACCACGATCTTTTTCACGAGCTCGCTTACGGTCAGCTCTTGACTTTCCAAAATCCACGTTTTCACGAGATCGCGAAACTCCACCAGCTTTTGTTTCGTACCGCTTGAAAAGCCCAGTTCTTCCAGATCGAGCAGAGCGTCGTACACGGAAAGCTCGTTTTCGAAGGCGTAATTTTGCAGCGTTTCCACCGTTTTCGCGCCGATTCCGCGCTTGGGGAAATTGATAATACGCGCCACCGCTTCGCTGTCAAAGGGATTGTTGATCAAGCGCAAATACGCCAAAAGATCTTTAATTTCCTTACGTTCGAAGAACTTGAAGCCGCCGAATACCTTGAACGGGATCGCGTCGGAGGTGAATTCTTGCTCGAACGAACGCGTGAGCGCGTTGAGCCGCATAAGCACGGCAAAATCGGAATAGCGGTAGCCTCTTCCAACAAGCCCTGCGATCGTGTGCGCAATATACCGCGCCTCGCCGCTTTCCTCCTCCGCTTCGTATACCTTGGCAGGGCCGCCCTCGTCGTTCTCCGTCCAAAGCGTTTTATCCTTGCGGTGTCCGTTGTTTTTGATGACCGTGTTCGCAAGGCGGAGAATGGTTTTCGTAGAACGGTAATTGCGTTCGAGCTTGAACACTTTCGCGCCCTTGAAATCCTTTTCGAAATGCAGTATGTTTTCGATCTTCGCGCCGCGCCAGCCGTAAATGGACTGATCGTCGTCGCCCACGGCAAAGAGGTTGCCGTGCACGGAGGCAAGCAGTTTCACGATTTCGTATTGTACGGCGTTCGTGTCCTGAAACTCGTCCACGAGGATATAGCGGAATCTGCCGCCGAGATACTCGCGCGCCTCCTCGTTACCACGGAGCAATAATCGCGTTTCGTTCAAAAGATCGTCGAAATCGAGCGCGTTGTTTTCGCGTAGATGTTTTTGATAACGCACGTAGACCTTCGTTACCTCGTCGATATCCCGATCGCCTGCGTATTCCTCGGCGTAACGCTCGGGCGAAAAACCGAGCATTTTTGCGTTGGCAATATGAAATTTCACAGATTTGAGCAACTTTTCGTCGTCATAATCACATTCCTGAAAGGATTTTTTGATAATATTGTTGCGTTCCGTTTCACTGTAAATGGAAAAATTCGCGTTGATACCCACTTCGCTTGCATACATACGCAAAATGCGCACGCACATACTGTGGATCGTACACACCCACGAACGGGAAACGTCGATAATGCGCGAAAGCCGCTCTTTCATTTCGTTGGCGGCTTTGTTGGTGAAAGTAATGGCGAGGATCGCCTCGCTCGGCACGCCCTTTTCTTCTACCAAATACGCAATACGTGAGGTGAGAACACGCGTTTTACCGCTCCCTGCGCCGGCGAGCACGAGCACAGCCCCCTCCGTTTCAAGGACGGGTTTGCGCTGTTCCTCGTTCAATTTTTCAAGTATTTCATTCGTTTGCATCATAACGTTATCATTATACCATATCCGCAAAATTTTGGCAAGTAGATTGCCTGTCGAAAAAAGTCCTTTCTGCGCGAAAAAACCGCTCGGAAGTCCGAACGGTTTTCGTCTTTTTTGTTTTTAGTCTTTGTAATCGATAACGATCGCGCCGAGCGTTTCAATGATCTCGTCTGCGACTTTGTTATCTACCTTGATCTTCACGCGGCCCTGTTTTTTGCCTTTACCGAACCACTTCACCGCACCGACTGCAATGCCCGAACTTTCCGTGCCTGCCGTCGTAACGACGAGCGTAAACGCGCCTTGTTTCAAAAGCACAATGCCGATTACAACGAGGATCACGCCGACCAAAGCCACGGGAAGCGTGATAGCCATTTGCCCTTCTCCCAAAACGAACCCAACGACGATCGCCACGATACCCAAGATCATGAGCAAAATCGCGCCGGCGGGCGATTTCTTCTCGTGCGAGCCGGAAATGCTCTTGATCGTGTTGAGAGGGATCTCCTGTTGCGAATAGGAAAGCGAGCTACGCGCCGAGCTTACCAAACGTTTGTTGGTAACCGTCAGCTTATAATCCGTATGTACCCCTTTCGCTCTTGCGGTTGCATAAGACCATTCTTTGATGACTTCTTCCTGTTTTGCCAATACCATACCTACCACTACTCCTTTTTAATTGTTAAGTGTAATTAAGTTGCACTTTGCATATAATTATACAATCATTCAACGTATTTGTCAAGGAATAAATAGTCAAAAAAAGGAAAAATTTTGATTTTTTATACGCCGAAAAAGCACGTAAGAACTTACGCACTTTTTCTTTTTATGTACGAGTTATTTTAATTAACCGACGATCAACGCTCCGAGCGTTTCCACGATATCCTCCGCCTCTGCGTTATTCACCTTGATCTTTACCTTGCCTTTGAAAAAACTTTTGAAAATTTTCATGGCGCCCATCACCATAGGCGAACCCTCTTTTCCCTTGGTCGTGATCGTCAAAACGAATACGCCTTGATCCCAACGGACATATCCCAAATAAATCAAATATGCGCCTACAAGCCACGAAAGAATGATCGAAGCGTTAAAGTCCGCGTCCTCTTGCACAAGCAACACGATCAGCGGAACCAAAACGCATAAGCCGCCTAAAACCATTAAGACGATCGCCCAGAACTTGGACGCCGTTTCGTGCGAAGAAGAAATACCTTTCACCTCGCTTACGGGAATTTCTTCGTGCGTGTTTTTCCGATTGCTTTTGGATTGAGAAATAATGCGTTTATTCGTAACGGTCAACGAATATATCGTTTCCACCGTCTTTACTTTCGAACTTGCGTACTCCCATTCTTTCAACACCTGTTCATCTTTTGCCAATACCATAAAACTACTCCTTACGTTTTTTATTTACAACGGATCGCTCCGTTATATACCCGTCCATAAATTTTCCCCATTCAAAAAGCCTTCCAGCTCCTCTTTATAAATTTCTCCGTCTGCCTTTTCCAACATACCGCTTATATACCATTCCCCGTTCTCCTTGGTGCATAAATAATAAAAATCGACCCCTTGTTCTATCAACCCGTTATAGCAACTATACGTCATCGTTACGACGGACAAAGCTCGATCCTCCCTCACCTCGATCGACCAAATGTAAAAGGTCAGAACGTCCTCGTCCGAAAGCAAGTCCATACTCAACCCGAACAACTCAAAAAAATCGGGAATATAAACGTCGAATATCTCGCCGACCGTCCCCACCAACTCTATACCGTCTGCCGTTTGGTCGCCCAAAGCGTCCATACAGTCCAAAACTCCCGATAAATCCCCCTCGTTATACGCCGAAGAGAAACTTTGTAATCTGTTTATAATCAACTCCGTATCTTCCGTTTCCACGATATCCTCCGCCACGCCGCCTTTGGCTATCTCACTCTTAAAGCTTTTTAAGATATTTCCTAAATTTTTTAACTGCGTAGAGGTAATGATCGCACAGACCAACATAACCGCCATAAACGCTATCAAATATTTTTTCAACGAATGTATTCCATCACTTTTTCACAAATTTATAGTACAATTAACTTGTACTTTTAACAATATTATACAAATATCTTGTACTCTTGTCAAGTAAAATGAAGGTTAAAATCGCAGAAAATATAAAATTTTACAGAAAACAACTCGGGCTAACGCAAGGACAGCTTGCGGAGCTTTTGCACGGCAAAAAAAGCCTTATTTCCAACTATGAAAACGGTTACAGCACACCGGACGTCTACACGCTGTGCCGACTTGCGGAATTTTTCGATATTACCCTTGACGAACTTGTAGAATATGAAAAAGACGGCGATTAAGCCGTCTTTTTCATAAAGCTATTAAACTTTCAAGCGTTTTTATCGAGCGATTCAAATTCGCACTCGCGGCGAAAGCGTTCGAGCGCGCGCAGGTATTTTTCGCTTAACGTCAGATTATAGCGCTGTTTTTCTTCATACGTCAGCGTTTGATAATACTCTTTATCCGTAAGCCTGCCGATCGCGTCGCTCACTTCACCCTCGGTAAGCAGTATTTCTTTGACTTTGAGGTAAAATTCGTCCTCTTTCGTGCCCGAAATTTTCGCGGATACCTGCGCCGCGAAATACCGTCCTGCCTTGCTCTCGTTCACGCCTTGGCGACGCGCTTTTTCAAGCTGTTCGCCCAAATCTTCTTTACACTCCGCCCAAAAACCGCTCTTGATCCGCGATTTCGCACGGCGCGCTTCTTCCCGTAAGGTACGTTCACTGCTTGTCCGTTTTTCGTTTGACATACTTCACCTCATTTCGTCATTTTTTGCAAGAAAAAAACTCACGATCCCGTGAGTTTTCTTTCGTTAGTTTCTGCTTCTCTTACGAGCGGCTTCCGATTTTTTCTTTCTTCTTACGGAAGGTTTTTCATAAAATTCCTTCTTACGAAGATCGCCGATAATACCGTCGCGCGAGCACTTTCTCTTGAAACGGCGCAATGCGCTTTCAACGTTTTCGTTTTCTCCGACTTTTACCGTAGACATTTCCTTATTCACCGCCTTTGCGCGAACGCATTTTTTATTTACTCCAAAATTATAGCAATTAAAAGGCGGTCTGTCAAGTCTTTTTTCGCGGTTTTTTGTGGTTTTTAAGGAAAATTTCCTTTTTCTTCCTACCCGACGAAAATTATTTGTCGGTATTTGACGGATATCAGCCGATCTTCTCGAAATCGGAGGCAGGATGCTTGCACCAAGGACAGATAAAATCCTCGGGGAGCTCCTCGCCCTCGTGCACGTAGCCGCAAATCTTGCAAACCCATTTTCCGCCCGACTTTTGCGTTTCTTCCGCTGTTTGCGCTTGCGGCTTGGGTTTGATATTGCTTTGATAATATTCGTAGGTTACCGACGTTTCGCTCGACAGCGTTTTCGCCTCCGTTACCTCGGCAACAAACAGCGTATGCGTGCCGTAGTCGTGCGCGTCGATCACCTTTCCCGACAGCACGGCGTTCGTATGTTCGGGAATATAATATAAGCCGTTCTCCGTTTTCGGATAGCTTTCCCCTGCAAATTTATCCGTGTCGCGCCCCGAGCAGAACCCAAACTTTTTGAATACCTCAAACGGTACGCTCTCCGTCAGTACCGACGCGTTGAAAACGCCCGTTTTACGGATCAACTCTTCCGTATAATTCGCTTTATTGACGAATACGGTAATGCGTTTGGGATTGTCCGTAAGCATAGAAACGGTGTTCACGATACAGCCGTTTTGTTTTTCTCCGTCCGTGCTTGTCAGCACGAAAAGCCCGTAAGTGAGCTTATACATAGCCTCTTTTTCTATCATATTTTACCTCATACTAAATTCAAAACGAATAAAACAAAGCAAGATACGAGCAAGACAAGGCGCACGCGGCTTTCCCGACGGGAGTTTACAAATTCGTAAACGAGCGAGGGAAAACGCAAGTGCAACGCCGTATTGCGAAGTATATTCTTTGTTTTACGCTTTCCAAAGTCCGTGTAAATTGCAGTATGCATACACCGCCACGAGCGAATCGCCGTCCGCAAGCGAGAACGTGCAAACGGGCGCGCTGTCCGCCGAAAGGTACTTCACTTGATACCCTTGAGCCGTTTCGATCGCCACCCATTCGATCAGATGTTCTACCGTCATCGGGTGCCCCACGCTCCCTACGTCCACTTTCACCTGCTTACATTTCTTCGTTACCACCGGCACGTGCTTTTCCTGCGCCGCGTCCGTGCTGCCTGCAATCAGCTCTTTCCAGCCGTCAAGCTTCAATTCCACGTTCGAAATGATCGTCTTTTTACATTGTTCACATTGATATACTTTCATTTTATTATCTCCTTATTGGGATTTAATCCTATTTAATTATAGCAAATAAATTTCGTTATGTCAACGGTTTACGCCTAATTTTTCCAACAATTCGTTCAAATAATCGCAAGAATTTTTCAATTCCGTTTCCGCGCCGTAATCGCCCGTATATACTTCGATGATCAACGCGCCGTTAAAACCGACGTCTTTAAGCCGTTTGATCAGCGTTTCGAAATCGAAAACGCCCTTACTCGGCAGGCAGATACGTCCCCGTTCGTCCACGTCGGAAACGTGTACGTAAGTTAAGCGTTCGCCCATTTCCTCCAAATATTTTTCGTAAGGATATTCGGATATTCTCGCCTGCTTGATATCCAGCACGCCGCCGAGCGCGGGGATCTCACTTGCCAGACGGGAAAACACGCCCACGCGGTTGTAGGTGGACCACTCCACGTTTTCAAGACACAGCTTCACGCCGCGGTTTTCACAAAAATCGCTGATCCGACGAAATCCGTCGATCATCGCGGAAAAATCGTCCTTATCTCCCGAGCGCGAGGCACGTTTCACCCTCGCCGTACCGTGAAAGGTATAATACGGCGCGCCGAGTACGTTTGCGCTATTGAGGACTTTATCCAGCCACGCGAATGCGTCCGCACGGGCGCGAGGGTGCGCGTTGAAGAGTTGCGGTTCGAACTGCGTGTTGAGGATATGCACGGAATTGATATCCACGTCGCCTTTCACCGCGGCAAGCTTTTCCGCAAATTCCCTGCCGTATTCGGAATACGTCGTGAGGAATACCTCCGCGGTTTTCACGCCCAGCCCGTTTAAGAGCGGCAACGCCTCCTCGTTATATTTTCTTAAAAACAGCGACGCTGTCGAAACGCCCGTTTTCACGTTACGCCATCAATTCGGAAATCACGTCGAGCACTTTGCTATGGCAACCGCCGCAACCCGTCGAGCAATGGGTGATCGTCTGTACTTCCTCAAAAGCCTTTTCCACGTCGTTAAAACGTTCGTGCGTATGTAACGCCTTTTCGATATCCGCCACCGATACCTGCTTACAGTTGCAAATGATTTTGTTTTCCATATAATTTATCTCCTTTTTTATATATAATATACTCTGTTTTCTTTCCGCGGCTTTTCGGTCGGCTGCATATCGGAATACCCCACAATACAGTTCCCGATCCCTTCGTAATCGCCCTCCACGCCGAGCTTTTTCAAAATCGCCTTACCCTCCGGCATTTCAAACGTTTCTTTCGCGCGGTGTATCCAACACGCGCCAAGCCCCAACGAGTGCGCCGCGAGCAGCATATTCTCCATCACGAGCGAACCGTCGTACACGTAGGTAGGTACGCTCTTATCCGCAAGCACCACAAGCACGCAGGGCGCGCCGTAGAAAGGATCGCTGCGGAAAAACGGGTCTTTGCCTGCGTTCAGCTTGGAAAGCTCGTCGCGAACGGCTTTGTCGGTAACGACCAACACGATCGGCGATTGCTTATTCAAACCCGACGGCGCGTAAAGCCCTGCCTCTACGATCTGGTCGATCAGTTCTTTGGGTACGGGCGTATCTTTGTACTTTTTGACACTTTTGCGACTTTTCATCGCTTGCAATACTTCGTTCATTTTTTATACTCCAAATTTATTTTTGTCCATTTTTCCAATACGCGGCACATATCCGCCGCCTCGCTCTTTGCGCCTGCAAGATCGTGATCGAGATAATTACCGCATTCCTTTGCGGTATTCCCAGGGATATCCCCCTCGAAATCACGCGCAAACGCCATCGCCTCGCGTACGAGCGAAATCGCCTGTTCCGCCGTTATATCGTCGCGGAGCAGAACGTAAAAACCCGTGCGACAGCCCATCGGTCCGACGTAGATCACGCCACCTGAAAACGCGCTGTTACGCATATACGTAGCGAGCAAATGTTCGAGGGTATGCGCCGCCGAAACGGAAAGATAATCGCCGCCGTTGGGCTTTTTCATACGGATATCGTAGGTAATCACGTCGCCGTCCACGCGCGAGATATACATTCCTCTCTCAAGCAGGTCGTGATCGACGGTAAAGCTTGCGATCTTTTTCATTCGTCTGTTTCTCCTTATTTATTTACCGAACAACGCCCAAAACGCCGTAGGTACGGGCGCGCGCAGGGAAACGGTTTCCTTGCTCACGGGCGAGATAAATTCCAGCTTGGACGCGTGCAAGCCCAAACGCTTTAACGGGTTTTTGGTATGCCCGTACTTCTCGTCCCCCACGATCGGGTGTCCGATCGACTTCATCTGCACGCGGATCTGATTTTTTCTGCCCGTATCGATCTGTACTTTCAAAAGGGAATAGTTCCCGTTTTCCGCGACCACCTCGTAATGGGTGATCGCTTTCTGTCCCGTAGGATCGTTCGTTACGTAGGTGAGATTGTTTTTATTCTCTTTGAGATAGGAAACGATCGTACCCGTTTTCTCCTCGAACACACCCTCCGCCACCGCGTAGTACTCGCGCAGAGAAACGAGCTCGTTCCAACGCATTTTCAGCATCGAATGTACCTTGATATCCTTTGCGAACACGAGCACGCCCGAGGTTTCCTTATCGATACGGTGCAGGATAAACGGACGGGCGTTTTTGTCCTTTTGCGAAAGATAGGAAAGCGCGTAGCCGTACGCACATTCCGTTTCCTTATCGCTCTCTACCGAAAGCAAGCCCTCCGGCTTATCGATCGCCAGAAAATGTTCGTCCTCGTAGATAATACTTATTTTTTTGGGCGGCATAGGCTTGCTCTGCCGTTTGACAGGCGCTTTTGCCGTTTCGCCGCGGACGGGCGTTTTGGATATTTTCACCTCGTCGTCCTTGGCGAGCGGAAAATCGAATTGCGTAACCAAACTACCGTTGACGAGCACCTGCTTTCGCGCGAGCAACGATTTCACGTTATTGCGCGAGGTATTGCATTTACGGAGCAGAAATTCCAATAACAAATCGCTGCGGTTGACCTTGTAAGTCGCCGTATACACGGGCGTTTCCGCGCGCGCCTGTCCCCGTTCTTTTTCCTTTTTATCGTATAACTTCCGCATCAGCGTTCTCTCCGTTTATAAATCGAATGGATAATCTTTATCGTTGGGACGACGCGCCTCTTTTTGCCATTTGCGCCGTCTGCGCCATTGCCGGAATTTCATCAGCATTCCGTAGCTGAAAAACAGCGCGATATTGAAAAGCGCGACGAGCAGGGCGATACGCTCTATCCAAACACTGAAAATGAAAATGAGCACAAGCCCGATCAGATCGAGGATCGCAAGCCATTTCACTTTGATCGGCAGGAAATAGAAAAGGTATACCCTATGATCGGGATAAAGCAACGCAAACGCCAAAAACAGCGACAAATGCAGATAATACACGGTCGCATACCCCGTGATAAACCCCGAAACGATCGCACCGAGCACGCCGCAAAGATAGAAAAGGTCGAATTTGAAAGAACCCCACTCGTTTTCAAGGGAATTGCCGATCAGCCAGTAAAAATACAAAGAAATGGCGAGCGTGAATACGTTCCACGTATCGGGAATGAATACGAACGTGATCACGCGCCAAACCTCGCCGCGTAAGATCGCCGCCCTGTCGAAATACAGCCACGCCGTGATATCCACGCCCGTGCGCGAATAAACGATCATATCGAGGAAAAACACGATTGCCGTGCCGACGACGATGACCGTCATTAAATTTCGGAGCGCATATCGCCCGAATTTTCTGTCTAATTTGTCCAAAAAGGAATTTCCGTACATTTTAACTCCGTTTATTTATCGACGGGTTTTTCCGTCTTTTTCATTGACTTTTTTTTCGTTTCACATTATAATTATAGTATTAAAAACAATAAGGAGCAATTATCTATGCAAAAAAGATTAAAAGTGGCTGCTACGGGCGACGCGCTGTTCGTCGCGGATATCCCCAAGGAATACGACGGGGACTTAAAGGTTATTTCCGAATATATGGGTGATTGCGACGTACGCATTACCAACCTCGAAACGAACATTTC